>DATJIM010000322.1:0-2483 GCA_035493195.1 Caldimonas sp. | reverse complement strand
ACCGCGCTGCCGCGAACACCGTCGCGCCATGAGCCATCGCTTCGTCTGGGTCGACATCCCGGTCGCCGATCTCGATCGCGCGATCGCGTTCTATCGCGCCGTCCTCGGCTGCGACGTCACGCGCGAAGGCGGCCCCGGCTTCACCTTCGCCGTGCTCGCGCACGCCGGCAGCGCCGTCGGCGGCTGCCTCGTCCCGGCGAGCGGCGACACCGGGCCTTCGCTCGGCGGGCCGCTCGTCTACCTCAACGTCGACGGCCGGATCGGCGATGCCGAACGCGCCGTCGCCGCGCACGGCGGCCGCGTGCTGCAGGCGACGCACCCGATCGGGCCGCACGGCCACCGCGCGATCGTCGTCGACAGCGAGGGCAACCGCGTCGCGCTCCACTCGATGACACGCTGACCATGTGCAGGAACATCAAGACCTTGTTCAACTTCGAGCCGCCGGCGACCGAGCTCGAGATCCGCGACGCGTCGCTGCAGTTCGTCCGCAAGCTGAGCGGCTTCACCGTGCCTTCGAAGGCGAACGAGGCGGCGTTCGAGCAGGCGATCGAGGAGGTCGCCGCGGCAGCGCGGACGCTGATCGGCTCGCTCGTCACGCACGCGCCGCCGCGCGATCGCGCCGTCGAGGCCGAGCGAGCCAAGGCACGCTCGGCGACGCGTTTCGCGACGCGACCGTGACGAGCGCGAGCGCCACGGTCGCGATCGGTCCGCTCGGCGCCGGCGACCGCGCGCGCTGGGAGCTGCTCGCGCGCGGCTACAAGGCGTTCTACGAGACCGAGCTCGCGGACGCCGAATACGAACGCGCGTGGCACCGCCTCGTCGCGGGCGACGCGGTGCAGGCGCTCGGCGCGCACGTCGACGGGACGCTCGTGGGCATCGCGCACTTCTTCTTCCATCCGACGGTGTGGCTCGCCGACGCGTGCCACCTCCAGGATCTCTTCGTCGACCCGGCGGCGCGCAACCGCGGGGTCGCGCGCGCGTTGATCGAGGCGGTCGCGGCAGCGGCGCGCAGGCGCGGCGCGTCTCGCGTCTACTGGCACACGCACACCGGCAACGCGACGGCGCGGGCGCTCTACGACAAGGTCGGGCGCCACATCGGCATGATCCGCTACGACCTCGCGGCGGAGCGGGCAGCGAGCGCGTGAGGCGGGGCGCGCGGCGAACCGGCCACGGCGCTCCCGGCGAACGCGCCGCACGCTCGTAGGAGCGCGCCGCGTCGCGGCCGGCCGGAGCCCAACGACCGCCGGCTCCGCCCTACGCTCGCACGCCGTGCTGTCCGCCTGCGTCATGTCGCCGCCCTCCGTCGCCTCTCTGCTCGGTCGCCTGGGCCGCGTGTCGTGCGCCGCTGCGGCGGCTGTCGCGATCGCCACACCGTGCGCCGCACCGGCCGCCGAGACCGACGCGCCTCCGCCCGCCGCCGCGGCAAGCGTGCCGGCGAGCGGCGCGTCGGCGCCGAGCCAGGGGCTCGGCGAGGCGCGCAAGATTCCATCGCAGCCGATCGACTACGCGCTGCCTGCGCTCGAGATCGTCGGCTTCGACTTCCTCCTCAACCGCGCCAACTACCACTTCGGCAGCAACAAGGAGGACTACCACGTCACGATGGAATCGATCCGGCGCAACCTGCGCAGCAGTTGGGGGACCGACAACGATCCGTTCAACATCAACCAGCTCGCGCACCCGTACCAGGGCTCCATCTACTACGGCTTCGCGCGCTCGGCGGGATTCAACTACTGGGAATCGGCGGCGTACACGTTCGCCGGCAGCGCGTTCTGGGAGATCTTCGGCGAGACGACGCATCCCTCGCGCAACGACCAGGTCGCGAGCGGAATCGGCGGCACCTTCCTCGGCGAGGCGCTCTACCGCATGTCGAACCTCGTCCTGGAGCACGGCGGCGGGCTGCCGCGCGCCTGGCGCGAGGTCGCGGCGGCGGCGATCGCGCCGTCGGCGAGCTTCAACCGGCTCGTCTTCAACGACCGCTACGGCGCCGTCTTCTCGAGCAACGACGCCGCGTACTACAGCCGGCTCGGCGTCGGCTACGCGCGCAGCATCCACGACGACACGACCGGCTCCGACCGCGTCCGCGGCAACGAGGCACAGGTCGACTTCTCGATCGACTACGGCCTGCCGGGCGCGAAGGACTACGACTACCGGCGGCCCTTCGACCAGTTCGCGTTCCAGGCGACCGCGTCGAGCGCGAACGGCTTCGAGAACGTGCTGACGCGCGGCCTCCTGATCGGCAAGGCCTACGAGGCCGGCCCGTCGTACCGCGGCGTCTGGGGCATCTACGGCAGCTACGACTACATCGCGCCGCAGACCTTCCGCGTCTCGACGACCGCGCTCTCGCTCGGCACCACCGGCCACTGGTGGCTCGCGCGCGACTGGTCGCTCGAAGGCAGCGGCCTCGCCGGCGTCGGCTACACCGCGGTCGGCAGCGCGCACGGCTCGACGAGCGACCGCGACTACAACTACGGCGTGACGCCGCA
>DATJIM010000321.1:0-3176 GCA_035493195.1 Caldimonas sp. | reverse complement strand
CGCCCCGCCCACTTGTTCGCCTTCTGCGATGCCTCGGCGGAGATGTACTGGTCCATGAAGCGCTCCGGGTCGGGCGCGGTCATGGTCGTCGTGTACATCTGCATGTCGCACCAGAACTTGCCGTAGGTGTCGGGGTTGGCGACGTCCGACGAGAAGAACACCGATGCCGTCACCGACTTCAGCTCGAGGTCGATCCCCGCCTTCTGCGCCGCCTGCTTGACGATCGCCTGCTCCTTCTGCCGGCTGGCGTTGATCGACGTCTGGTAGACGAACTTCATCTTCTTGCCGTTCTTCTCGCGAACGCCGTCCGCCCCTTTCTTCCAGCCGGCGGCGTCGAGGATCTGGTTCGCCTTGTCGACGTTGAACTCCCACTTGGTGTTCTTCGAGCGATAGCGCTCCGGGTTGTTCATGAAGTTGGCGGTCGCGATCCCGGTGCGGCCGTAGATGTAGTCCTGCATGCTCTTCTTGTCGCACAGCAGCGACATCGCCTGGCGGACCTGCGGCTCGCTGAAGGCGAAGTGCTTGCTCTTGGCGCTGGCGCGCTCGCCGTCGACCTCGTTCCACGGGTCGGTGATGTTGAGCTGGATGAACTCGATGTCGCCGCCGGGGACGATGTGCACCTTGCCCTTGCCGCCCTGCTCCATGCGCTTGAGGACCTCGTCCTCGACCTGCAGGTTCCAGGCGTAGTCGTACTCGCCGGTCTGCAGCACCGCGCGCGCCGCCGACGTCGCGTCGCCGCCGCCCTTCATCTCGATCGTGTCGAAGAAGGGCCGGTTGGGCATGTGGTAGTTCTTGTTGAGCGCGCCCGTGACGAGGTCGCCCGGCTTGAAGTCGACGAACGTGTACGGGCCCGTCCCCACCGGCTTCAGGTTGGTCGGCGCCTCGCGCGACTTGGCGCCGATGTACGGACCGAACAGATGCTTCGGGATGATCATGCCCTCGGCGGCGACGAACGCCGTCGCCCAGAACGGCGTCGGCTGCTTGAACGAGACGAGCACCGTGTAGTCGTCGACCTTGGTGACGGTGATGTCCTTGTAGACGGCGATCGTGACCGCTGCCGTCGCCGGGTCGCGCGCGTACTCCCACGTGAAGACGACGTCGTCGGCGGTGAACGGCTTGCCGTCGTGCCACGTCACGCCCTTCTTCAGCCGCCAGCGGACGACCTTGCCGCCCTCCACGAGGCCGCCGTTCTCCTTGCTCGGGATCTCGGCGGCGAGGATCGGCACGAGGTTGCCGTCGTTGTCCCAGATCGCGAGCGGCTCGTAGAAGATGCGCGAGCCTTCCTGGTCCTTGGTGCCGTTGGCGAAGTGCGGCTGCAGCAGCGTCGCGCCCTGCCACCACAGCACCCTGAGCGGCCCGCCGCCGCCGCGCCTGGTCGGCTTGTACGCCGGCATCGGTTGCGAGTTGGCGACGCCGGCGTGCATCAGCAGCATCGACGCCATCGGGGCCGTCAGGCCGAGGCCGACCATCTTCTCGATGAAGCGGCGCCGCGGCAGCTTCTCGGCGCGCACGTCCTCGATCAGGGCACGCAGCTCGACTTCTTCCATGACGATCTCCTGGAGCGCCCTGTCAGGGGGGCGAAACGTGGGCCGATGCTATGCGCCGCCCGGCAAACGCCTATACGGGTCCGCCCGGGCTCGGCGGCCGTCGGGAGCAGCGAAACCGACGGCCGGGAATCGGCCCGGCGACGTGCAAATCTCGCGCCCCGGCCCGACTTGCATCGCAATCCCGGCCGGCGCTGTGCCAGAGTGCGCCTCGCCCGAACAAGAACGAGGAGACGGAACGTGGTCCGCTCGTTGACCCCACGCACCACCCTGCTCGCCATGCTCGCGCTCGGCTCCGCCCTGGTCGCGGTGACCGCCGAGCGCGGTGCCCCCGGCAGCCTGCTCCCGCACGGCTACTGCTTCACCTGGAACCCGTCGCTGCTCTGGACGCACGTGCTGAGCGACACGCTGATCGGGCTGTCGTACGTGTCGATCCCGGTGACGCTGCTGCACCTGGTGCGCAAGCGCACCGACCTGCCTTTCAACTGGATCGTCGTCCTGTTCGCGATCTTCATCGTCAGCTGCGGCGCGACCCACTGGATCGAGGTCTGGACGGTGTGGAACCCCGACTACTGGCTGTCGGCGACGGTCAAGCTGGTGACGGCGTTCGCATCGGTGCTGACGTCGATCGCGCTGGTCGGGCTGGTGCCGCGGATCCTCGCAATCCCGACCGTCGCCCAGCTCACCGCCGCGCGCGACGAGCTCGCCGCCGAGGTCGCGACGCGCCGCCAGGTCGAGGAGGAGCTGCGTCGCGAGCGTGCCGCGCTCGAGGAGCGCGTCCGCGCGCGCACCGAGGAGCTGGCGCGGGCGACGACGATCGCCGAAGCCGCGCACGCTGCCGCCGACGAAGCGAACACGCTCAAGGACCACTTCCTCGCCAAGGTGTCGCACGAGCTGCGGACGCCGTTGCAGTCGACGCTCAGCTGGGCGCAGGTGATCAAGGTCGCGGGCGCGAGCGATGCCGAGCGGAGCGCGCAGGCGGCCGGGCACATCGTCCACAACGTCCGCTCGCAGGCGCGCCTGCTCGAGGACCTGCTCGACATCTCGCGCATCCTGAGCGGCAAGCTCCGGCTCGAGCTGCAGGTCGCCGACGCGGCGCAGGTGATCGAGAAGGCGATCGGCGTCGTCCGCTCCGCCGCGGCCGGCTCGGGCGTGACGATCGACGCTGACGGCGGTGGCAGCAGCGCGCTGATCCGGACCGACCCGGTGCGGCTCGAGCAGATCGTCTGGAACCTGATCAACAACGCGGTGCAGGCGTCGTCCGACGGCGGCAAGGTGCAGGTGCGCTGGCGGATCGATTCGACGCGGCTGCACGTCGAGGTCCGCGACTGGGGGCGCGGCATCGATCCGCGCGAGCTGCCGCACCTCTTCGAGCCGTTCCGCCAGGGAACCGGCGGCTCGCAGCGCGGCCTCGGCCTCGGCCTCGCGATCACGCGCAGCATCGTCGATCTCTTCGGCGGCTCGCTGCACGCAACGAGCGAGGGGCCGCAGCGCGGCGCGACGTTCACCCTCGAGCTGCCGATCGCCGCGGTCGACGTCGACGGCAGCCGCGACGACGAAGCCGCACTCGCCGCCGCCGAGCGCGCCGCGCTCGCCGGCCTGCGCGTCGTCTATGTCGAGGACGAGGCCGAC
>DATJIM010000320.1:0-2733 GCA_035493195.1 Caldimonas sp. | reverse complement strand
GAGCGCCTTCTTGACCATCTGCGCGACGACCGGTGCCGCGCCGCCGAGCTGCGCGTGGCCGAACGCGTCCTTCGTTCCCTGCTCGGCGAGGAAGGTGCCGTCCGGATGGTGCGCGCCTTCGGAGACGACGATCGTGCAATAGCCGTGCTTCCTGACGAGCGCGTCGACCTTGGCGATGAACTTCGCCTCGTCGAACTCGATCTCGGGAAAGAGGATCGCGACCGGAATGCCGTGCTCCTCGATCAGCCCGCCGGCGGCGGCGATCCAGCCGGCATGCCGCCCCATCACCTCGAGCACGAACACCTTGGTCGACGTCCGCGCCATCGAGCGAACGTCGAACGACGCCTCGAGCGCAGAGACGGCGACGTACTTCGCGACCGAGCCGAAGCCCGGGCAGCAGTCGGTGATCGGCAAATCGTTGTCGACGGTCTTCGGGACGTGGATCGCCTGCAGCGGATAGCCGAGCGACTGCGACAGCTGGCTGACCTTGAAGCAGGTGTCGGCCGAGTCGCCGCCGCCGTTGTAGAAGAACCAGGCGATGTCGTGGGCGCGAAACACCTCGATCAGCCGCTCGTACTCGCGCCGGTTCTTGTCGAGCGACTTCAGCTTGTAGCGACAAGAGCCGAACGCGCCGGCCGGCGTCGAGCGCAGCGCCCGGATCGCCTCGGCCGACTCCGCGCCGGTGTCGATCAGCTCCTCGGTGAGCGCGCCGATGATGCCGTTGCGACCGGCGTAGACGGTGCCGATCGCATCGTCGTGCGCGCGCGCGGTCTCGATGACGCCGCATGCCGACGCGTTGATGACCGCGGTGACGCCACCCGACTGGGCGTAGAACGCGTTCTGTCGCTTGCTTCCGGTCGTGACCATGGTGCTCCTCAGCCCGCGGCGAGCGCGCGCGAGACGATCTCGGTGGTGTCGGTCGAAAGCTTCACCGACGCGGCGACGCGCGCGATCGCGGCACGCGCGGCGCTGCGGTACGGCTCGGCGAGCTGCGTCCAGCGGTCGAGCGCGCGAGCGATCCGCGACGCGAGCTGCGGGTTGAACGCGTCGAGCTCGAGGACCTGGTCGGCCCAGAACGCGTAGCCGGCGGCGTCGCTACGGTGAAAGCCGCCCGGGTTGCCCATGCAGAAGGCGCCGATCAGGCTCCTCGCGCGGTTCGGGTTGGCGATGCTGAAGTCGCGGTGGCCGAGCAGCGATTGCACGCGCTCGAACACCTTGCTGCCGTGCTCGGGCGCCATCGCCTGCAGCGAGAACCACTTGTCGACGACGAGCGGGTCGTCCTCGAACATCGCGAGGAACTTGTCGAGCGCGGCGTCGGCGAGATCGGACCCCGAGAAGAGCAGCGCGGTGAGCGCGCCCTGGCGCTCGGTCATGTTCGACGCGTCCTTGAAGCGCTGGTACGCGCGGCCTGGCCAGACCGGATCGCCGCGATCGACCGCGTCGCTGCAGAGCATCGTCAGTGCCATGTTGGCGAGCGCGCGACGCCCCGACGAGATCGGGTCGGGCGAGTAGCCGCCGTTGACCTGGTGCGTCTCGTACGCCCACTCCCAGTCGGCGCGGAGCGCGCGCGCCAGCGCGAGCTTCATCGCCTCGCGCGCGCAATGGATGCGCTGCGGGTCGACGCTGTCGAGCTGCTCGGCGACGTACGCCTCGCTCGGCAGCGTCAGCACGAGTTCCTTGAACGCGGCGTCGAGGTCGGGATGGCGGATCACCTCGCGCATCGCTTCGACGAACCCGGCGTCGAGCGTGCCGGCGTCGGCGTCGCCGCGAACCGCCGCGAGCAGGCGCTGGATCGCGAGCCGCTGGCCGGCCTCCCAGCGGTTGTAGGCGTCGCTGTCGTGGCGCAGCAGGACCAGCAGGTCGGCGTCCGACAGACCGTCGGTGAGAACGATCGGCGCCGAGAAGCCGCGCAGCAGCGAGTGCACCGGCGGCTGGTCGACGTCGACGAAGGTGAAGAACGAGCGCGGCTCGTCGACCACGAGAACGCGCGACGTCTTTGCCCTCGCCGACGGCGGCTCGTCCTCGAGGCGAAGCGGCAGCGCACGGCCATCGCGGCCGACGAGCCCCATCGCCAGCGGGATCACGAACGGCTCGTGCGCGGTGCCCGACGCCGACGTCGGCGCCTGCTCGATGCCGAGCGTGTAGGTTCGGGTCGGCGCGTCGTAGCGGCCGCGCGCCGTCACCTTCGGCGTTCCCGCCTGCGAGTACCAGCGCTTGAACTGCGGCAGCAACCGCGCCAGGTCACTGTGCGGATTGGCGTCGGCGATCGCCTGCGCGAAGTCGTCGCACGTCACCGCCTGGCCGTCGTGGCGCTCGAAGTAGAGCTTCATGCCGCGGGCGAAGCCGTCGCGGCCGACCAGCGCCTGCATCATGCGGACGACCTCGGCGCCCTTCTCGTAGACGGTCGAGGTGTAGAAGTTGTTGATCTCGACGTAGCGGTCGGGGCGCACCGGGTGCGCCATCGGGCCGGCGTCCTCGGGGTACTGCAGTGTGCGCAGATTCCTCACCTGGCTGATCCGGATCACCGCGCGCGCCGTCGAAGCCGCGACCATGTCCATGCTGAACTCCTGGTCGCGAAAGACCGTGAGGCCCTCCTTCAGGCTCAGCTGGAACCAGTCGCGGCAGGTGATGCGGTTGCCGGTCCAGTTGTGGAAGTACTCGTGGGCGACGACCGACTCGATCGCCGCATAGTCGGCGTCGGTGGCGGTCGCGGCGTTGGCGAGGACGTAGCGC
>DATJIM010000319.1:0-13098 GCA_035493195.1 Caldimonas sp. | reverse complement strand
TCGGCCGCCGCCTGCAGCGCCCCGGGCGCGTACTTGACGCTGTGGTGCTCCTCGAAGCGGCTCTTCAGCCCCTTCAGGATCTCGACCGTCTGCTCGATCGAAGGCTCGACGATGTCGACCTTCTGGAAGCGCCGCGACAGTGCCGCGTCCTTCTCGAAGATGCCGCGGTACTCGGTGAACGTCGTCGCGCCGATGCACTTCATCGCGCCGGTGCTGAGCGCGGGCTTCAGCAGGTTGCTGGCGTCGAGCGTCCCGCCCGAGGCGGCGCCGGCGCCGATGAGCGTGTGGATCTCGTCGATGAAGAGGATCGCGTTCGGCTGGTCCTTGAGGTTCTTCAGCACGCCCTTCAGCCGCTGCTCGAAGTCGCCGCGGTACTTGGTGCCGGCGAGCAAAGCGCCCATGTCGAGCGCGTAGACGGTCGACTCGGCGAGCACCTCGGGCACCTCGGACTGGGTGATGCGCCACGCCAGGCCTTCGGCGATGGCGGTCTTGCCGACGCCGGCCTCGCCGACGAGAAGCGGATTGTTCTTGCGGCGGCGGCACAGGATCTGGATGACGCGCTCGACCTCGAGCTCGCGGCCGATCAGCGGATCGATCTTGCCGTCGCGCGCGAGCTGGTTGAGGTTCTGCGTGAACTGGTCGAGCGGCGAGCCTTTGCCGTCCGACTCTTCCTTCTCGCTCTCGGTGCTCGAGCCGCCGCTCTCGCCCGGCTTCGACGACTCCGGCGGATCGCTCTTCTTGATCCCGTGCGCGATGTAGTTGACGACGTCGAGACGCGTCACGCCCTGTTGGTGCAGGTAATACACGGCATGCGAATCCTTCTCGCCGAAGATCGCGACGAGGACGTTGGCGCCGGTGACCTCCTTCTTGCCGCTGCCGGTCGACTGGACGTGCATGATCGCGCGCTGGATGACGCGCTGGAAGCCGAGCGTCGGCTGGGTGTCGACCTCGTCGGCGCCGCCGACCGTCGGCGTGTTCTCCTTGATGAAGCCGATCAGGCTCTTCCGGAGGTCGTCGAGGTTGGCCGAGCACGCCCGCAGCACCTCGGCCGCCGACGGGTTGTCGAGCAGCGCCATCAGCAGGTGCTCGACGGTGATGAACTCGTGCCGCTGCTGCCTGGCCTCGACGAAGGCCATGTGCAAACTGACTTCCAACTCTTGCGCAATCATGCGGACTCCAAAATGCATTGCAGCGGGTGGCCGCCGCGTCGGGCGGCGGCGAGCACCAGTTCGACCTTCGTTCCGGCGACGTCCTTCGAATAGACGCCGCACACGCCGCGACCTTCGTGGTGGATCTTCAGCATGATCTGCGTCGCCGTCTCCAGGTCGCGATTGAAGTACTCCTGCAGGATCATGACGACAAACTCCATCGGCGTGTAGTCGTCATTGAGGAGAATGACCTGGTACATCGGCGGAGGCTCGGTCTTTTGAGCCTTCCGCTCGGCCACAACCGCCCCTTGGCCGTCGTCGGAACGCGGCCGGACAACCGGGACAGGCGGTTTGTCGGCGGGCATGAATTCATTCTATCGAGTCGGCGCTCGTGCAATTCGCACGATTGCATATGCACCGCGGGGACTTTTTCACAAGCCCCGCTGCGCTCGCGCCTGCCCGTTCGGCGGATGATGCGCGCGGGCCGCGCCGCATCGCCCGACCCCGCACTCGCGGGGACGCGCGCCTACATGTTGTCGATCATCACCTGGCCGAAGCCCGAGCACGACACCTGGGTCGCGCCGTCGAGCAGGCGGGCGAAATCGTAGGTGACCTTCTTCGAGAGGATCGCCTTTTCCATCGACGAGATGACGAGGTCGGCGGCCTCGTGCCATCCGAGGTGGCGCAGCATCATCTCCGCCGACAGGATCTCCGAGCCCGGGTTGACGTAGTCCTTGCCGGCGTACTTGGGCGCGGTGCCGTGGGTCGCCTCGAACATGGCGACCGAGTCGCTCATGTTTGCTCCGGGTGCGATGCCGATGCCGCCGACCTGCGCCGCGAGCGCGTCGGAGATGTAGTCGCCGTTCAGGTTGAGCGTCGCGATCACCGAGTACTCGGCGGGCCGCAGCAGGATCTGCTGCAGGAACGCATCGGCGATGACGTCCTTGACGACGATGTCCTTGCCGCTCTTCGGGTTCTTGAACTTGCACCAGGGGCCGCCGTCGACCTCGACCGCGCCGAACTCGCGCTGCGCGAGCGCGTAGCCCCAGTCACGGAACGCCCCTTCGGTGAACTTCATGATGTTGCCCTTGTGGACCAGCGTCACCGAGGGCTTGTCGTGATCGATCGCGTACTGGATCGCCTTGCGGACGAGGCGCTCGGTGCCCTCGCGCGAGACCGGCTTGATGCCGATCCCCGAGGTCTTCGGGAAGCGGATCTTCTTGACGCCGAAATCATCCTGCAGCACCTTGATGAGCCGCTTCGCCTTTTCGCTGTCGGCATCGAACTCGATGCCGGCGTAGATGTCCTCCGAGTTCTCGCGGAAGATGACCATGTTGGTCTTCTCGGGCTCCTTGACCGGCGAAGGCACGCCGTTGAAGTACTGGATCGGCCTGAGGCACACGTACAGATCGAGCTCCTGGCGCAGCGCGACGTTGAGCGAGCGGATGCCGCCGCCGACGGGGGTCGTGAGCGGCCCCTTGATCGAGACGACGTAGTCGCGCAGCACCTCGAGGGTCTCCGGCGGCAGCCAGACGTCGGGTCCGTAGACGCGGGTCGACTTCTCGCCCGCGTAGATCTCCATCCAGCGGATCTTCTTCTTGCCGCCGTACGCCTTCGCCACCGCTGCGTCGACGACCTTGATCATCACCGGGGTGATGTCAACGCCAGTGCCGTCGCCTTCGATATAGGGAATGATCGGCTCGTCCGGAACCTGCAGTGAGAAGTCGGCGTTGACCTTGATCTTCTGCCCGGCAGTGGGCACCTGGATGTGCTGATACATGAAAATGGAGCTCCGCAAGGCGCTGCCAGAACGGCGGGCGCAGCCTGAAATTCTATGTCGGATGTAGCAGCATGAATAAGGCGTGGGCTCGTCGGATCGCGGCCGCCGCGGCCCTGTGCGTCGCCGCCTGGGCGTCGGCTCAGGAGATTCCGCAACGGCTCTCGCAGATCCGGCTCACCGCGGGCATTCACCTCATCAACGCCGAGCTCGCGACGACGCCTCAGCAGCGCGAGATCGGCCTCATGATGCGGCCGTCGATGGCGGTCAACGACGGCATGCTGTTCGTCTTCGAGCGGCCCGGCCAGCAGTGCTTCTGGATGAAGAACACGCTGATCCCGCTCTCTGTCGCATTCCTCGCCGACGACGGCAGCGTCGTCAACGTCGAAGACATGGCGCCGCAGACGCTCGACGGCCACTGCTCCGCGAAGCCGGTGCGATTCGTCCTCGAGATGAACCAGGGCTGGTTCGCCAAGCACGGCATCAAGCCGGGCTTCAAGCTGCGCGGCGCGCCGTTCGCGCCCTAGGCGCGTGCCGCCGACACGGCGGCACGCGCGCGGTCTCAGCCGAAATTCTTCGCCGCGAAATCCCAGTTCGCGAGCGAGTCGACGAACGCCTGCGCGAACTTGGGCCGCTGGTTGCGGTAGTCGATGTAGTAGGCGTGCTCCCAGACGTCGATCGTGAGGAGCGGCGTGTCGCCGGTCGTCAGCGGCGTCCCCGCGGCGCCCATGTTGACGATGTCGACGCTGCCGTCGCCCTTCTTGACGAGCCACGTCCAGCCCGAGCCGAAATTGCCGACCGCGCTCTTGACGAACGCGTCCTTGAAGGCCTGGGTGCCGCCCCATTTCGACTTGATCTTCTCGGCGAGCGCACCCTTCGGCTCGCCGCCGCCGCCCGGCTTCATGCAACTCCAGAAGAACGTGTGGTTCCAGATCTGCGCGGCGTTGTTGTAGATGGCACCTTGCGCCTTCTTGACGATGTCCTCGAGCGCCATCGTCTCGAACTCGGTGCCCTTCTGCAGGTTGTTCAGGTTGTCGACGTACGCCTTGTGGTGCTTTCCGTGGTGGTATTCGAGGGTCTCCTTGCTCACGTGCGGCGCGAGTGCGTCGATCGGGTACGGCAGCGGAGGCAGCGTGTGTTCCATGGTTTCCTCTTGGCGGGCTGTGGTCGTCGAGGCATTGTAGGCAGCGGCCGCCTTCGCCGCCGCGACCCTCACCGCGTCGCGGTCGTCGGCGTGACCGATCGCGTCGTCAGCTCGGCGGTGCCGTCGGCGAGGCGCGCCGAGACCGCCTCGCCGACGACGAGGCCGGAGATCGACGTCACCGGTGTGCCGTCCGCGCTCGCGAGCAGCGCGTAGCCGCGCGCGAGCACGCGCTGCGGGTCGACGGCGTGCAGCCGGAGCGCCGCGGCGTCGATGCGTGCCGCGATCCGCGAGCGCGCGATCTCGATCGCGTGCCGGAGACGGCCCGCGGCGGCGTCGGCCCGCGCGCGTCCGGTTGCGATCGCGCGCGCCGGCGCGCTCTGCAGCCTTTGCTCGAGCAGCGCGAGCGCGTGCGCACGGTGCGCCACCGCCTCGGCCGGACGCGCGATCCTGAGCGCCAGGCGATCGATCCGTTGCGCCTGCGTCTCGAGCGCCGCGTGCGCACGCCTGACGAGCGCGAGCTCGAGTTCGCGCAGCCGCTGGCCTTGCGCCGCGGTGGCGGGCGCGACGAGCTCGGCGGCCGCCGTCGGCGTCGGCGCGCGCAGATCGGCGGCAAGGTCGACGAGCGTCACGTCGGTTTCATGGCCGACGCCGCTCACCGTGTGGATCGGCGATCCGCGCACGGCGCGAACGACGCGCTCTTCGTTGAACGCCCAGAGGTCTTCGAGCGATCCGCCGCCGCGGCAGAGGACAAGGACATCGACTTCGCGCCGCTCGCCGGCGAGGCGGATCGCGGCGCAGAGCGCGGCCGGCGCATCGATGCCCTGGACGAGGCTCGGATAGACGACGACCCGCACGTGCGGCGAGCGGCGTGCGAGCGTCGTCGCGACGTCGTGGAGCGCCGCGCCGGCGAGCGAGGTGACGATGCCGACGGTGCGCGGATGCGCAGGCAGCGCACGTTTGACGGCAGGATCGAACAGACCTTCGGACTCGAGTCGTGCACGCACCCGCAGGAAGCGCTCGTACAGCGCACCGGCGCCCGCGGCTCGCATCGCTTCGGCCACGAACTGCAGCTCGCCGCGCGGCTCGTAGACGCCGATCCGACCGCGCAGCTCGACGTGCTGGCCGTCGCTCGGCGTGAAGTCGAGCAGCGACGCAGCCCGCCGAAACATCGCGCAGCGCAGCGTGGCGGCACCGCTCGGGTCCTTCAGCGTGAAGTAGCAGTGGCCGCTCGCGGCACGCGAGAACCCGGCGATCTCGCCGCCCACGACACAGCCCGCGAAGCCCTCTTCGAGCAGCGCGGCGACAGCGCCGACGAGGCTCGCGACGCTCCAGACCCGCGCCCACGGGCGGTCGCGCGACGCCTCAACCATCGGGCGATCGGCCAGCGGCGCGGGCCGACAACTCCACAGCGGCGCCGGTATTGGCGTTGCGGGGCATTTGCCGTCTCCCGGCCGCGACGATGCTGGACATGTACTTGATTTTGAAGGCTTTTTTCGTGCCCATTTTTCGGGCAGGCCGGTCAGGCGCGCCGCTCACGAGCCGCGGCAGACATTCGCGGGCGGTCTTGTCCACAAAGTTTTCCACCTCGTTGGAGAGCGGCGCTCCGCGGCGACGAAACGGCGCCGTCGTCCGGTATGTCACGCCCGCGGCGACCGCGATTCGAAGCGCGCCGACTGCACGCCATAATCCGCGCTTTCTTGCGGCATGGCCGCCTTCGTTCGACGGAAAGGGCCCTATTGCTTTCGATCATACAAGCCGCCGGTTGGCCCATCTGGCCGCTGCTGATCTGCTCGATCGCCGCCCTGGCACTCGTCATCGAACGTTTCTCGAGTCTGCGCATCGCGCGGGTCGCGCCGACCCGGCTGCTCGACGAAGTCATCTCGGTCACCCGCGCCCACTTGCCTGCCGCCGAGGTCGTCAACAAGCTGCATGCGAGCTCGGTGCTCGGCACCGTGCTCGCTGCCGGCTTGCGCGCGGTGATCGCCGAGCCGCGCATCACCGAGGCAGGCTTGCGCGCAGCGTTCGAGTCGGCGGGCCGCGCCGCGGTGCACCGCCTCGAGCGCTACCTGAACACGCTCGGAACGATCGCGTCGGCAGCGCCGCTGCTCGGCTTGATGGGAACCGTGATCGGCATGATCGAGATCTTCGGCTCGCAGGCGCCTTCGGGTAGCAACCCGGTGATGCTGGCGCACGGCATCTCGATCGCGCTCTACAACACCGCGTTCGGACTGATGATCGCGATCCCGACGCTGATGTTCTACCGCTACTTCCGCGGGCTGGTCGATGCCTACACGCTCGACATGGAGCAGGCGTCCGATCGCCTGGTACCGCACCTGATGCGCTTCGCCGTGCCGCGCGGCAGCTAGCGTCCAGACCGCGATGGCGCTCAACTTTCGTCGCCAGCAGCCGGAAGAGCCGGAGATCAACCTGATCCCGTTCATCGACGTGCTGCTCGTCATCCTGATCTTCTTGATGCTGTCGACGACCTACTCGAAGTTCACCGAGCTGCAGATCAACCTGCCCGTCGCCGACGCCGACCAGGCGCGCGACCGGCCGAAGGAGATCATCGTCTCGATCGCCGCCGACGGCCGCTACGCCGTCGGCAAGAAGCCGGTCGAGGGACGGAGCGTCGAGATCCTCGCCGCCGAGCTGACCGCCGCCGCCGCCGGCATCAACGACCCGATCCTGATCGTCTCGGCCGACGCGACGGCGGCGCACCAGAGCGTCATCAACGTCATGGACGCGGCGCGGCGCGCCGGCATCGCCAGGCTCACGTTCGCGACGCAGTCGTCGGCCGGCGCCGCGCGCTGACGCGGCGATGTCCGCGCCGCCGCCGGCGACCCTGCGTGACCGCCTTGCTGCGGCGCTGCAGCGAAGCTGGCAGCGACGCGGTGCGTTGAGCACGGCACTCGTGCCCGCGTCGTGGGGCTTCGCCGCTGTCGCGGCGGCCCGCCGCCGGCTCTTCGCAAGCGGTGCCCGCGTGCGCGCGCGGCTTCCGGTCCCCGTCGTCGTCGTCGGCAACGTGCTCGTCGGCGGGGCAGGCAAGACGCCGACCGTGATCGCGATCGTCGCGCTGCTCGCAGGCAACGGGCGCTCGCCCGGAATCGTCTCGCGCGGCTACGGTCGCTCGGACGACGACGTCGTCGTCGTCGATCCCGCGGCAGACGCCGAACGCGTCGGCGACGAGCCGCTGCTCCTCAGGCGTCGCACCGGGGTTCCGGTCGCGGTCGGCGCCGATCGCGTCGCTGCTGCGCGAGCGCTGCTGCGCGCGCATCCCGAGGTCGACGTGATCGTCAGCGACGACGGCCTGCAGCACCTTGCGCTCGACCGCGACGTCGAGGTGCTCGTGTTCGACGAACGCGGCGCCGGCAACGGCCGACTGCTTCCCGCCGGGCCGCTGCGCGAGCCGATCCCCGAGACGCTGCGTCCGCGCCAGCTCGTCGTCTACAACGCGGACGCAGCGACGACACCGCTGCCCGGCCACGTCGCGCGACGTCAGCTCGCCGGCGTTGCGCCGCTCGCCGCGTGGTGGCTCGGCGCGCCGCCGGACGGCGCCGCGCTGGCAGCGCTGCGCGGCCGCACAGTCGTCGCGGCCGCGGGGGTCGCGCGTCCCGAACGCTTCTTCGCCATGCTGCGGGCAAGCGGCCTCGACATCGTCGAGCTGCCGCTCGCCGACCACGCCGACTTCGCCGCGCCGCCGTGGCCCCGCGGCACCGCCGACGTGGTCGTCACCGAGAAGGATGCGGTCAAGCTGTCGCCTCAACGGCCGCTCGACGCACGCGTCTGGGTCGCGCGCTTAGACTTCGTTCCCGACGCGACCTTCGAGGCAGCGCTGCTCGCGATGGTCGGCCATCCTTCCGCGAACGACCGGCATGGAAACCAGGCTTCTTGAGTTGCTCGTCTGCCCCTTGTGCAAGGGCCCGTTGCAGCATTGGCGGCCGCCGCAGCACGAGCGCCAGGAGCTCGTCTGCAACGCCGACGGGCTGGCGTTTCCCGTTCGCGACGGCATCCCCGTCATGCTCGAAGGCGAGGCGCGCTCGCTCGGCCGCGAGACCGCGCCGACACCGCTGCCGGACGCGCCGAGCTGACGGCGGAAACCGATCGCGACCTCGGCCGTGCGCTTCGTCGTCCTCATCCCCGCTCGGCTGGCATCGACACGACTGCCGCGCAAAGCGCTGGCCGACATCGGGGGCGAGCCGATGATCGTACGCACCGCCAGGCGTGCGGCAGCGTCGCGGGCAGCGCGCGTCGTCGTCGCTGCCGACGACGACGAGATCGTCGCCGCTTGCCGCGCGCACGACGTCGCTGCCGTTCTCACGGCGAAGACGCACGAAAGCGGCAGCGACCGGATCGCCGAAGCGGCGACATCGCTCGGTCTCGGTGACGACGAGATCGTCGTCAACGTCCAGGGCGACGAGCCGCTCATCGAGCCGGCGCTGATCGACGCGTGCGCAGCGCTCCTCGACGAGCGGCGCGATTGCGTCATGAGCACGGCAGCGCACGCGATCGCCGACGCCGACGAGTTCGCCAATCGCAACGTCGTCAAGGTCGTCGTCGACGGAGCCGGGCGCGCGCTCTACTTCTCGCGTGCGCCGATCCCGTGGCCACGCGACTCCGGCCAGGCCGATCCCTCGGCGATGGTCTCGCCGCCGCTTCGCCACGTCGGCCTGTACGCGTACCGCGTCAGCTTCCTGCGTCGCTTCCCGGCGCTCGCCGCGAGCCCGCTCGAAAAGATCGAGCGGCTCGAGCAGTTGCGCGTCCTCTGGCACGGCGAGCGCATCGCCGTCCACGTCAGTGCGCTGCCGCCGGGAGTCGGCGTCGACACCGAAGACGACCTCGCGAACGCACGTCGCCTCGTCGGTGACGCTGCGGGTTTTGCCTGACCGCCCACCGTCGGCCCTCGTGTCCTCGCCGCCTATGATGTCCTGCGACCCTCTTCACACCGGGACACGACCGCCATGAGACTCATCCTGTTGGGAGCGCCGGGGGCCGGCAAGGGAACGCAGGCGGCGTTCATCTGCAAGCGCTTCGGCATACCGCAGATCTCGACCGGCGACATGCTGCGCGCGGCGGTCAAGGCCGGCACGCCGCTCGGCCAGGCGGCCAAGAAGGTGATGGACTCCGGCGCGCTCGTCAGCGATGACATCATCCTCGGGCTCGTCCGCGAGCGGATCGCGGAGCCCGACTGCGCCAACGGCTTTCTCTTCGACGGCTTTCCGCGCACGATCGTCCAAGCCGAGGCGATGAAGAACGCCGGCGTCAAGCTCGATTACGTGCTCGAGATCGACGTTCCGGACTCGGCAATCATCGATCGAATGAGCGGTCGTCGCGTCCACGCCGCGTCGGGCCGCACCTACCACGTTCGCTTCAACCCTCCGAAGTCCGCCGGCGTCGACGACGTGACGGGCGAGCCGCTGATCCAGCGCGTCGACGACGAGGAGGAGACGGTGCGCAAGCGCCTCGCGGTCTACGCCGCGCAGACGCGTCCGCTGGTCGAGTACTACACGCATTGGGCGAGCAGCGGCGACCCCGACGCTCCGGCGTTTCGCCGGATCGCCGGCACCGGGTCCGTCGAAGAGATCACCGCGCGCGCGCTCGCCGCGCTCGCCTGAAGGAGATTGGCATGGACATCGGCAAAGGCAAGGTCTTCATCGTCACCGGCGGAGCGTCCGGGCTCGGCGAAGGTGCCGCGCGGATGCTCGCCGCGAACGGAGCGACCGTCGTCGTCGCCGACCTGCAGGAAGACCGCGGCGCGAGCGTCGCGCGCGAGATCGGCGGCCGCTTCGTGCGCTGCGACGTCAGCCAGGAGGCCGACGCGCAGCGCGCGGTTGCCGAGGCGACCGCTGCCGGCAAGCTCGTCGGCCTCGTCAACTGCGCCGGAATCGGTCCAGCCGCGCGCACCGTCGGCCGCGAGGGCCCTCATTCGCTCGCGCTCTTCACCAAGGTCGTCAGCGTCAATCTGATCGGTAGCTTCAACATGATCCGGCTCGCCGCCGACGCGATGGGCAGGAACGAGCCGGAGCCGACCGGTGAGCGCGGCGTCCTGATCTCGACTGCGAGCGTCGCCGCGTACGACGGCCAGATCGGTCAGGCGGCCTACTCGGCGTCGAAGGGCGGAATCGTCGGCATGACGTTGCCGATCGCACGCGACCTGTCGAAGGTCGGCATTCGCAACATGACGATCGCGCCGGGGATCTTCGGCACGCCGATGCTGTTCACGATGCCCGCCGAGGTGCAGCAGGCGCTCGCCGCGAGCGTGCCGTTCCCGAGCCGGCTCGGAACGCCCGAGGACTTCGCCAAGCTCGTGCACCAGATCGTCACCAACGACATGCTGAACGGCGAGGTGATTCGCCTCGATGGTGCGATACGAATGGCGCCTAAGTAGGCGCCATTCGATCGCGCCTTGGCGCTGACAGGGCTGCTCCCTCCCCGCTTCGCTCCCCTCCCTCCGAGAGGGAGGGGCCGGCTCCTTCGGAGCCGCTTGTTCGTCGCGAAAGGTCGGTTCGGTTTACGCGGCGCCGCGGCGGGCGTAGAGGGCCCAGAGCCGCGCGAGGTCGGCGGTGCCGTCGGTGCCTTGCACGGTCTTGAAGGTCGCTTGCGCCTTCGCCTTGTCGCCGGCGGCGAGCTGGGCGATGCCGAGGTGGAGCTTGGCGTCTTCGGGTCGCTTGAGACCGCCCTTGGCGATGCCCTGCTGCATCAGCTGCACGCCTTTCGCGGCTTGGCCGTTGTAGACCGCGTACATGCCGAGCGAGACGAGGGCGTCGCCCGTCTTCGCGGCCATCGCCTGCTTCTCGTCCTCGGCGCGTGACGCGGCGTCTTCGGCGAGCTTCTTGTCGACGAGCGCCTTCAGCCGCTTCGCGCGATCGGCCTGCGCGCCGGTGGCGAGCGCGCCGTTCGCGATGCCCTTGTCGATGACCTGCTTGCCCTCGCTCGCGAGATCGGCCTGCAGCGCGAGCTGCGCCATCTCCATGAAGTCGTTGGCCGCTGTCATGCTTCCGGTCGCGAGCGACAGCCGGTACGCGTCGAGCGAGAGGCGATCGGAAAAGCCCGGTTTGCGCTGCATGCGGCTCAAGAGGTCGACCCAGTACTCCTTCTTCGGGTAGTAGGTGACGAGCCGCTCCATCGCGAACACGTACGCGTTGTTGTCGCCCTGCTTCGACGCCGCGTTGAGGAGCAGCTTCAGCCGGTCCTCGGCTGGTGCCGCGCCGGTGCGCTCGGCCGCCTGGATCTCGGCGATCAACTCCTTCGTCGCGCCGGCGAAGTCGCCGCTCAAATACTGGCTCTGGATGAGCATCGTGCGGATCGCGCCATTGGTGCCGCCTTCGCGCAGGTACCGCTGGCTCCATTGCATCGACTTCTGGTACTGCTGGGCGCGGTAGTAGCTGGTCGCGATCGATTCGATCATGCGAAGCTTCTCGGCCGGCTGGATCCTTCCCGATCCGCTCAGCGCCTCGAACGAGCGCGCGGCGGTCTCGGCATCGCCCGCTCCGGACGCGGCGGCCAGGCGCATGCGCTCGATCAGATACGTCTCGTTGGCGTTGCGCGCGCCTGCCGCCTCGGCTTCGCGCACCTTGCCGAGCGCCTCGCGATAGCGTCCCGCCTTGATCATCTCCTGCGCCGCCTGCAAGGGCTTGCCGATCTCGGGTCGCACCGATTCCTGCGCGGACGACGACCCGCCCGACACGATCCCCGCGACGAGCAGCGCCGCGGCGGCACCGCGGCGCCAGCGGCTACTTGACGAACTGTTCATTGCCCACCATTCCGAGCTTCGTGACGCCGAGCCGCTGCGCCGACGCCAGCACTGCTGCCACCGATTTGTATTCGACGAGCTTGTTCGGCCGGATGTGCACCTCGGGCTGATCGGCCTCGGCAGCAACCCGCGACAGCCGCGACTCGAGGTCGCCGCGGTTCGGCACCGCCTCGCCGTTCCACAGGACGGTTCCGTCGAAGTCGATGTCGATCGTGACGACCACCGGCTCCTTGGTCGGCGGCGGTGGATTGCCGACGGGCATGTTGAGGTTGACGCTGTGCAGCTGGATCGGAATGGTGATGATCAGCATGATGATCAGCACCAGCATGACGTCGATCAGCGGGGTCGTATTGATGTCGATCATGACGTCGGGCTCGCCGCCGCCGCCGGTTCCCACGTTCATTGCCATCTCGTCAACCCTTCGGCGGCGGTTCGGTCACGAAGCTGACCTTCTGGATCGCCGCTCGCGTGCACTGGAAGAGCACGCGGCCGATCGACTCGTAGCGCGCCTTCTCGTCGCCGCGGATCTGCACCTCGGGCTGCGGCGTCATCGTCGCGATCTTGCTCAGCCGCTGGAACAGCGCGTCGCTGTCGGGAACGAGTTGCATGTTCCAGAAGATGTCGCCGTCCTTGTTGACCGAGATCTCGATGTTCTCGGGCTTCGTCTGCCGGGCGATGTTGGTCTCCTTCGGCAGCGAGACCGGGATCGTGTGCGTCACGACCGGGATCGTGATCAGGAAGATGATGAGCAGCACCAGCATCACGTCGACGAGCGGCGTGGTGTTGATCGCCGAGACGACTTCGTCCTCGTCGCCGTCCGAGGAGCCGACGGTCATGGCCATGGCGAGTTCCTCAGCGCTTGGCGGCGGCGACCGCGGCGGCGACCGGCCGTGCGCCCATCAGCACGCCGTGCAGGTCGGCGCCGAAGCGGCGCACCGCTTCCATCGTGACCTTGTTGCGGCGGACGAGCCAGTTGTAGCCGAGCACCGCAGGAACGGCGACGGCGAGACCGATGGCGGTCATGATGAGCGCCTCGCCGACCGGGCCGGCGACCTTGTCGATCGACGCCTGGCCGGCGATGCCGATCGCGGTCAGCGCGTGGTAGATGCCCCAGACGGTTCCGAACAGGCCGACGAAGGGCGCGGTCGAACCGACGGTCGCGAGGAAGGCGAGGCCGTCCTGCAGGCGGCTCTGGATGTCGTCGATTGCGCGCTGCACGCTCATCGACACCCACGAGTTGTGGTCGATGTTCTCGGTCAGCGCGCCTTCGTGGTGCTCG
>DATJIM010000318.1:0-3405 GCA_035493195.1 Caldimonas sp. | reverse complement strand
CGCGACGTGGCCCTTCAGCGTCACCGCGTTGGCGAACTGCGGCGAGATCGGCAACAGCGTGACGACGTCGCCGTCGCGCAGCGCGGTCTGGAGCCCGGTCGGATCGAGCCGGAACGTCTCGACGAAGCGCTTGGCGAGCGGCTGCGACGGATCGATGCGCTCGAGCTGGACGCGGTTGGGGTTGGCGAGCACCGGCGCGCCGCCGGCGTAGCGGAGCACGTCACGGATCGGCTCCTGCTCGCTCTTCAGCTCGAAGATCGCCGGCGTGTCGATCGCGCCGGTGACAGCGACGCGCGGACCGGCCGGCTGGAAGACGACGACGTCGCCGGCCACGAGCTGGACGTCCTTCGACTTGTCGCCCTGGCCGAGAAACTCGTAGACGTCGAGCTCGGAAATCACCTTGCCGTCGCGGCGCAGCAGCACCTTGCGCATCGACCCCGACGGGTTCGGCCCGCCCGCGGCGACGATCGCCGACAGCAGCGTCGACTGGCTCGAGAGCGTCACGACGCCGGGCCGCATCGCCGGCCCGACGATGAAGACGCGCAGGCCGCGCAGCTGGCCGAGCGAGACCGAGAGGTCGAAGTTGGTGTAGAGCCGGCCGATCTGCGCGCGCAGGTTGCGCTCGAGGTCGGCGGCCTTGACCCCGGCGACGTTGAAGCTGCCGACCTTCGGCAGGTTGAGCATGCCGTTGCGGTCGACCGTGCTGCGGTAGTCGACGTCGATCGATCCCCAGGCGCGGGTGATGATCTCGTCGCCGGGGCCGATCGTGTAATCGGCCGAGACGGGGACGTTGTCGAGCGACTGAAACGTGTCGGCCGCCTGCGTGAAGAAGGTCGAGCCGAAGATCGGCAGCATCCGGCCGGTCGCGCCCTCGACGAAACGCTGGAACTCGGTCGGGCGCGGCGGCGGCAGCGGCTCGGTGCGGCGCAGCGTCGTCTCGGGCTGTGTGCGGTTGCGCGGCGCGCCGTTGTTGTCGATCGTGCCGGGCTGTCCCGGCAACCGGCCCGTCGCTCCGGGTTGCTGCAGCGAGCCGGGCCCCTGGGGCAGCGGGGGATTGCCGGTCTGGGTCGTTCCGCGCGGCGGGTAGGACGGGGTCGTGAAGGTGCCGCCCGAGTCGGGCTCGTCGGCGGCACGCGCGGGCAGCGCCGCGGCGAGCAGGGCGAGGAAGCAGAGCGGCAGCCGATGCCGGCGCCAGGCGAGCGAAAGAAGGACGGTCATCGGAGGACGGGCAACGCGGGCCGCACGAGGCGCGGCGTGGCCGCGGTCGCGGCCGCCGATGGTAGCGCCCCCGGGAGCGCCGTTCGGCAGCGTCGGACTCGGCTTTGCTTTGCGGTTATTGTCCCGGTGTCGGAACACTGCGGGGAACGGCGGCGGATGGCGCGTGCGGCGGCCAAGCGGCGAAAGGCGGAAGCGGGGGTCGAGTTGCGGCGACCGGCGACGGCCGGTGAGCTCGCGAGCACCGCCGAGATCTTTCGCGAGTACGCGGCGAGCCTCGACGTCGACCTCTGCTTCCAGGACTTCGCCGCCGAGCTGGCGTCGCTGCCGGGCGAATACGCGCCGCCGCGCGGCCACCTGCTGCTCGCCTACGTTCATGGCGAGCTCGCCGGCTGCGGCGCGATGCGGCCCTTCGCCGACGCCGAGGACGGCAACGCCTGCGAGATGAAGCGGCTCTACGTGCGGCCGGCGTTTCGCGGCGTCGGCCTCGGCCGCATCCTCGCGAAGGCGCTGTTCGACGAGGCGCGTCGCATCGGCTACTCGACGATGTTGCTCGACACGCTCGACGCCATGGAGGCCGCCCGCGAGCTCTACGCGACGCTCGGCTTCGTCGAGATCCCGCCCTACTACTACAACCCGATCCCCGGTGCCCACTACCTCAAGGCCGAGCTGAAGTGAGCGAACGGCGAGACGAAGGAGCTAGCGCGCGCGACGGAAACCGGCGCGTCGCGCCGACCGCGAGCACCGTGAAGGCGTCGTCGGCGAGTCCGGCCTGGCGGGCGGCGTGCGCGAGCGCCTGGGGCGGCTCGTCGAGCGACTCGTCGGTGAGCTCGAACGTCCCCCAATGGATGCCGATCGAGCGCTCGGCGGCGAGGTCGCGGTGGATCTGCACCGCTTCGGTCGGGTTGACGTGCTGGGCACGCATGAACCAGCGCGGCTCGTAGGCGCCGATCGGGATCAGCGCGAGGTCGAAGCCGCGACCGTTCTGGCGCTCGGCGAAGCGGCGGTGGATGTCGGCAAAGTCCTGCGAGTACGCGGTGTCGCCGCCGAACCAGACCTGGAAGTCGGGCGCGAAGATCGCGTAGCTGCCCCAGAGCGTCGTCATGCGGTCGTTCAGACCGCGTCCCGACCAGTGCTGGGTCGGCGTGAAGACGATCTCGACCGCGCCGACGCGCGCGCTCTGCCACCAGTCGAGCTCGACGACGCGCTCGATGCCGAGCGCGGCGAACCAGGACTTGACGCCGAGCGGCACGACGAAGAGCGGCGGGCCGCCGGGTTGCGCGGCGAGCGAGCGGACGCTCGCCTCGTCGAGATGGTCGTAGTGGTTGTGCGAGACGACGACGGCGTCGATGTGCGGCAGCTCGGCGAGCGCGATTCCCGGGGCGACGTGGCGCGCCGGCCCGGCGAACGAGACCGGCGACGCGCGCTTCGAGAAGACCGGGTCGGTGAGGAGCGAGATGCCGCCGAGCTGGACGAGCGTGCTGGCGTGGCCGATCCACGTCACCGCGGGCACCATCGCCGCGCCCGCGGTCGCGTTCGCGCGCAGGAACGCAAGGTCGGGTGGCACGCGCGGCGTCGGCTGCTGCGGCGGCTTCGGCAGGCCGTCGCGCGACGCGTCGATCTTCCAGCTGAGCAGCGCGCCGAGGCCCTTGGGCTCGAACTCGAAGTAGTTGTTCTGGAAACGGTCGCCGCGGCGTGGCGCGCCGCCGTCGCCGGGAGTGTCGCCGCGCGTCATCGCGATCGCGAAGCAGCCGGCGAGCGCGACGGCGACGAATCTGGCGGCACGGTGGAGCGGCTGCGGCATCGGACGCGCGCGATCATGGCATGCGATCGAACGCGCGACCGCGACGCTGCGCGCCTTGCGCTCGCAGGTGTGTGGCGTCGCGAGCCGCACGGGTTTGTACGTATAATCTTGGGCTGTGCTGAACGTCGCTGCGTCGCGCCTTCGTCTCGACGCGGTCAGCGGCGGCGACGTTCGCACACCCGCTTCGCACGGCTTCGACGACGATGCCGACGAGCGACCGTTTCCAGAACAACTACGTCGAGTTCGAGCCCAAGGGCCTCGGCGCGCTGCTCAGCTGGAAGATCGACGCGTCGCGCGACGGCCTGCCGAAGCCGCCGCGGCAGCCGACCCCGCGCGTGCCACCCGACCTCGCGTTCCTGCGCACGAACGCGACCGCGGGCGCGGCG
>DATJIM010000317.1:0-3068 GCA_035493195.1 Caldimonas sp. | reverse complement strand
GCCTCGATCTCGCGCTGCTGGCGAAGCGAGCGGGCGATCAGCCAGCCGAACAGCGCACCGGCGAGTGCGCCGCTCTCTCCGCTCGCGGCAGCGCCGACGAGCGCGCCGACGATGATCGCGATCAGCAACACCATACGACCTCCCGTGTTGGCTGCGGCGCACTCTAGCAGTGGGTTTGCGCGCCGCACGCCCGCCAAGGAGGGAGGCGACGTCGCTGCCGTGCAAGTCGCCACGAACGCGCCGATCGGTAGCGCGCGAAGCGACCGCGAGCGCATCCCTACCGGCAATCGACGCGGACGATCTTGCCGACCAGTCCGAGCGACTGGGTCATGACGTCGCCGAAGAACTCGGTGTCGCTGACGAACGAAAGCGAGCCGGCGAGGCGGAAGCGATTCACCGAATGCGCATGGCCGCGCACGTTCATGAACGTGAGTCGCCGCTTGTCGCTGCCGTCGACGTTCATGATCCACCAGTCGGCGCCCTGCAGCTGCCACGGAAAGATGTCGGCGCCCGCGCCGGTCATGTAGACGATGCTCCTGCCGTCGGGAGTGAAGGTCGGCGCCTGCGCGAAGCTCTCGGTCGTGAGCTCGCGGATCGCGCCGCTCTCGATGTCCATCGTGTAGATGCGCGACGCGAACAGGTTCTTCGAGACGAACGTGCTGTAGAACGCGATCGTCCGGTTGTCGCTTGCGATCGACTCGACCTCGCCGCCCTGCTCGACACCGCCCGGCACGATGCTGCGAACGTTCTCGAGGTGGGGCTCGGGGTCGAGCACGAAGTCGGCGACCTTGAAGACGTAGGCGCCGGCAAAGAGGTTCAGGTCCCACAAGCGCGGCGCGCGCACGCGCTCGGTCCAGACGAACCTGGTGCCGTCGGGCGAGAACGCGGCGTGCGTGATCGCGTGGTCGTAGCCGTCGGGAAGCGCATAGATCTTCCACGCCGCGCCGTTGTCGCGGCGCACGATCCAGTAGTCGGTGTAGGCGCCGTAGCCGGGGATCGCGTCGACCGAGCTGCGCTCGTGCTCGTTCTGCTCGACGAGCATCGCGAGCAGTTCGCCCGCCGGGTGCCATGCGGCGGGGAACTGGTGACGATCGTCGCGCCAGGCCGGCGCGGCGATGCGCCGCTCGTTGCCGCCGTCGACGTCGGCGATGAACGCGTGGTAGTGGCCATCGCTCTGGGGACGACCGTACGCGATCGTCTGCGTCGCCGCGTTCCACTTCGCGCCGATGCGGCCGTCGCCGCCGAAGTCCGCGAAGCGCGCCGGGCCGTGGCACGACGAGCTCGGCGCGCTCGCGGCGGCAGCACCGCCTGCGAACGCGGCGATCGCGATCGCGGCCGCGACGCGCGCGACCGCGAGCGTCATCAGAAGACGAGGCGGTGCTCGAGCGCGGGCAGCTGGCGGCGGACGTCGGCGATGCGCTCGCGCGCCATCTCGGCGACGACGATGCCCTCGCCGTCGTCGCGGCGGCACGCGACGACCTCGCCCCACGGGTCGACGACGAGGCTGTGGCCGAACGTGCGCCGGCCGTTCTCGTGCGTTCCGCCCTGTGCCGCGGCGACGACGTAGCACTGGTTCTCGATCGCGCGCGCTCGCAGCAGCACTTCCCAGTGCGCGCTGCCGGTGGTGTAGGTGAACGCCGAAGGCACCGAGAGGAGATCGCACGGGGGCTTGCCGAGCGCGCGATACAGCTCGGGAAAGCGCAGGTCGTAGCAGACGCTGAGACCGACGCGCCAGCCATCGGCGTCGAAGGCGGCGGGCGCGCGCCCGGCTTGCAGCGTCCGGCCTTCGTCGTAGCGCTCGCGGCCGTTGTCGTACGCGAACAGGTGCATCTTGTCGTAGCGCGCGGCGAGCTCGCCGCGCGGCGAGAAGACGAGGTTGGCGTTCAGCACGCGATCGATGCTGCCGGTGGCGGGGCCATCGTCGACCCGCAAAGGCAGCGTGCCGCCGATCAGCCAGACGCCGTGCTCGCGTGCGATCGCAGCGAGCGCATCCTGGATCGGGCCGTCGCCGGCGCGCTCGGCGATCGCGAGCTTGTCGCGGTCGCTGCGGCCCATGAAGCAGAAGTACTCGGGCAGCACGACCAGCCGTGCTCCGGCTGCGGCGGCGCCGCCGGCGAGACGGCGCGCGGCGGCGACGTTGGCGTCGACGCTCGGCGTCGAGACCATCTGGATGGCGGCGATCTTCATGGCAAGGATCCTCAGCGCGTCACCGCGGGTGCGGGCTCGGCGGTCGGAGCGGAGTCGGCCGTCGCTTCGCCGAGCTGGTTGCGCTCGACACGCTCGACCTTCGGATCGTCCCACGGGCCGGTGACGTGGAACTCGCGCGTGTTCGCCGCGATGAGCGGCTTTCGCAGGAAGTATTGCGCAAGGAAGGTGCCGAGTCCGATCGCCGGGTTGATGACCGCGAACGCGAGCGACGCGGTGCCGGCGTTGATCTCGGGGACGACGACGACGCGCAGGTCCTCGGTCTCGTTGACGATGTCGGCGCTGCCTTCCATCAGCACGGCCGCGGCGGCGCCGCGCATGCGCAGGTTGTTGGTCGACGCCTTGCCGTCGCCGATGCGGACGTCGCCGACGACGTTGTCGAACGCGAAGCCCTCGGCGAAGAGGTCGCGGAAGTCGAACTGCAGCCGGCGCGGCAGCGACTGCAGCGAGAGCACGCCGAGCAGACGCCCGGCGCCCGGGCCGGCCTTCAGGAACTGGCCCGAGTCGATCGAGACCTTGACCTGCCCGGTCATGCGCGGATAGTCGGGCGAGAATGGCGACCCAGGCCAGGCGATGTCGCCGCTCAGCGTGCCCTTGCCGCCGCGCACGACGCGGCCCATGCCGAGCCGCTCGAGCAGCGCGCCACTGTCGGCGAGCGCGAGCGTGAAGCTCATCGTCGCGCGCCGCGGCGATGACGCACCGCCGCCCTCGCCCCAGGTGCCGGTCGCGCTCAGCTGCGCCTCGGGCATCGTCAGGTTGAGCTTCGAGAGCTGCCACTCGCGAGCGCCGTCACGGTTGGCGACGTTGCGGTTGACCGCCTCGATCTCGAGCTTGCCGAGGTCCTTGCCGCGCAGCTCGAAGTC
>DATJIM010000316.1:0-4201 GCA_035493195.1 Caldimonas sp. | reverse complement strand
AACTCGGCGAATCGCGCGAGATCGACGTTGCCGCCGCTGACCAGGACGCCGACGCGCTGCCCCTTCAGCTCGCGTGCCATGCGCCGTGCCGCCGCGAAGCCGAGCGTTCCGGTCGGCTCGACGACGATCTTCATCCGCTCGGCGAAGAAGCGCATCGTGTCGACGAGCTCGGCGTCGGTCGCGGTGAGCACGTCGTCGACGTCGCGGCGGAGGATCGGAAACGTCAGCTCGCCGAGATGGAGCGTCTGCGCGCCGTCGGCGATCGTTCGCGGCGTCGAGATCGTGACGATGCGGCCGCTGCGAAACGACTGCTGGCCATCGTTGCCGGCCTCCGGCTCGACGCCATGGATTCGGCAGCGCGGCGACAGCGCGCGCGCGGCGAGCGCCGAGCCCGCGAGCAAACCGCCGCCGCCGAGCGGAACGAAGAGCGCGTCGAGCTCGCCGACCTCCTCGATCAGCTCCTTCACCGCGGTGCCCTGGCCGGCGATGATGTCGGCGTGGTCGTACGGCGGGATCAGCGTCATGCCGCGCTCTTCGGCGAGCTTCCTGCCGATCGCCTCGCGGTCCTCGCGGTAGCGGTCGTAGACGACGACGACGCCGCCGTAGCCCTTCGTCGCCGCGACCTTGGCGGCCGGCGCGTCGTGCGGCATGACGATCACCGCCGGCATGCCGAGCAGCGACGCGGCGAGCGAGACCGCCTGCGCGTGGTTGCCCGACGAGAACGCGACGACGCCGCCGCGGCGCTGGCGCTCGTCGAATCGCGACAGCGCGTTGAACGCGCCGCGGAACTTGAACGCGCCCATTCGTTGCAGGTTCTCGCACTTGAAGAAGACGCGCGCGCCGAGCTCGGCGTCGGCGGTGCGCGACGTCAGCACTGGAGTGCGATGGGCATGGCCCGCGATGCGCGCCGCGGCGGCGGCGACATCGTCGTAGGTCGGGAGCGCGACGCTCATGAAGTTCGCCGCAGCGCGCGGCGGTCGATGAAGCCATGCATGGCGGGTGCCCTTCGATCGACGCGCTCAACCGGCGCGTCGCCGCACAGTGTCGTACATGCAGACGGCAGCCGCTGCGGCGACGTTGAGCGACTCGCCGCCGCCGGGCTGCGGGATCGCGACGACCGATCGGCAGCGCGTGGCGACGTCATGGGCGAGCCCCTGCCCTTCGTGGCCGAACGCCCACGCGCAGGGCCACGGCAGCGCCGCATCGGCGAGCGCGATTGCAGCGTGCGAGCTGGTGCCGAAGAGCGGAACGGCGAGCTCCGCAAGCGACGTCGGCGCGGCCGCATCGACGAGCCGAAGCGCGAAGTGCGCTCCCATGGCGGCGCGAACCACCTTCGGCGACCAGAGCGCGGCGGTCCCGGTGAGCGCGATCGCCTGCGTGAAACCGAACGACGCTGCGCTGCGCAGGACGCTGCCGACGTTGCCGGGATCCTGGACGCGGTCGAGGACGACCGTCGGCGCGTTGGCGTCGACCGCCATTGCCGGCGGCAGGGGAACGACGAACGCGATCGGCGGCGGCGATTCGAGCGTGACGACGCTGGCGAGCAGCGACGCCGGGACGATCGCGGTCTCGTCGGCCGCCTCCGCGAGACGCCGCAGCCGCGGCTCGAGCCAGGCGTCGTCGCTGACGATCGCGTGCAGCACCCGCGCGCCGGTCCGCGCCAGCCACGTCTCGCAAAGATGCTCGCCTTCGAGGAGCACGGTGCCCGAGCGCCGCGCCGCGGCGCCGTCGCCGGCGAGCTTGCGCAGCCGGGCGAGCAGCGGATTGCTCCGCGACGTGATCCTCGTGACCCGGCCCACCGGCTCAGAACAGGCGGTCGCAGACGTCGCGGACGGGTGCGAAGCTCCTGCGGTGGTGTGGACACGCGCCGTGCTCGCGCAGCGCGCTCAGGTGCTCGGGAGTCGAATAGCCCTTGTGGCTGTCGAAGCCGTATTGCGGGTGCTCCTCGTGCAGCCGGATGCAGAGGGCATCGCGGTACACCTTGGCGACGATCGAGGCCGCCGAGATCGCG
Organism: Caldimonas sp.; assembly: GCA_035493195.1. GTDB lineage: Bacteria > Pseudomonadota > Gammaproteobacteria > Burkholderiales > Burkholderiaceae_C > Schlegelella_A. Next base: position 2,190 of record DATJIM010000316.1, on the reverse strand, counting down.
CGCACGCGCGCGTCGCCGCCGACGACGGTGCGCACGGGCATCGCCAGCGTCGGCCGCTGGTTGCCGTCGACAAGGACGATCTGCGGCTGCTCGGCGAGCCCCTCGACCGCCCGCTGCATCGCGAGCAGCGCTGCGCGCAGGATGTTGAGCGAGTCGATCTCCGCGACGCTCGCGCTGGCGACGCTGACGCACACCGCGCGCTTTCGGATTTCGCGGTCGAGCCGCTCGCGCTCGTCGGCGGTGAGCAGCTTCGAGTCGTTGAGGCCGCGGATCGTCCGCTTGTCCTCGAGGATCACCGCCGCGGCGACGACCGGCCCGGCGAGCGGGCCGCGGCCGACCTCGTCGACCCCCGCCAGCAGGCCCGCGACGTCGACGATGCCGCGCAGCTTGGCGGCGCGAAAGAAGGTCTTGGCGTGCATCGGAGCTCGGCCTTGGCGTCAGCGTTGCAGGACCGCTTCGATCGCCGCGGTGGCGAGTGCGCCGGTGTCGCGGTGCAGCTCGCGGTGCAGCGCCTCGAAGCGCTGCTGCAATGATCGCACCGCCGCCGGGTCGTCGAGCCACCGAAACGCCGCGGCGGCGATCTTTTCCGGCGTCGCTCCGTGCTGCAGCAGCTCGGGGACGGCGTGGTCGCGCAGCAGGATGTTGGGCAGCGAGATCCAGGGCTGGTAGTGGACGAGCTTGCCGATCTGCCAGCTCAGGATGTGCATGACGTAGACGACGACCATCGGCCGCTTGAAGAGCGCGGTCTCGAGCGTCGCCGTTCCGCTGGCGACGATCGCGACGTCGCACGCCGCGAGCGCATCGTGCGCGCGGCCGTCGACGAGCGTGATCGGCAGGTCGGCGGCGACCGTCGCCCGCACCGCCTCGATCGCCGCGCGAAGCTCTGGCACGACGGGAACGACGAAGCGGAGCAGCGGCCGCGCACGATGCATCGCTGCGCACGTCGCGAACAGGCGCGGCGCGATGTACTTGATCTCCGAGCGGCGGCTGCCCGGCAGAACGGCGACGACGGTGTCGTCGGCGCCGAGGCCGAGCGCGGCGCGCGCCGCGGCGCGCGGCGCCTCGAACGGAATCGCCGCCGCGAGCGGGTGCCCGACGTAGACGGCGTGGATGCCCTTCTTCGCGTAGATCTCGGGCTCGAACGGAAAGATGCAGAGCACGAGGTCGGTCGCACGGCCGATCTTGTCGATGCGGCCGCCCCGCCATGCCCAGATCGACGGGCTGATGAAGTGCACGGTCTTGACGCCGACCGCCTTCAGCTTCAGCTCGACGTCGAGGTTGAAGTCGGGCGCGTCGACGCCGACGAACGCGTCGGGCTTGTCGGCGACGAGGCGCGCGACGAGTTGGTTGCGGATGCCGAGGATCTCGCGAAAGTGGCCAAGCACCTCGAAGTAGCCGCGGACAGAGAGCTTGTCGTACGGCCACCAGCTGGCGAAGCCTTGCTCGATCATGCGCGGCCCGCCGATGCCTTCGGCAACGAGCCGCGGCCAGCGTGCGCGCAGGCTGGCGAGCAGCGCGCCGCCGAGCAGGTCGCCCGAGGCCTCGCCCGCGACCATCGCGAAGCGCGGACGTTCGCTGGTCATCGCCGCCGCGGTGCGATCAGCGTGCGATGCCGCGCGTCGCCGCGGCGAGGAACGCCGACATGAGCGCGACGTCGCCGGCAGCCTCTGGCTCGGAAGACGCGAGCTCGGCGATCCTGCGCTTGGCGTCTTCGAACGACAGCCCGTCGCGGTAGAGCAGCCGGTGCATCTGCTTGACCGCGCCGATCCGCGCCGGGCTGAAGCCGCGCCGGCGCAACCCCTCGATGTTGAAGCCGCGCACGCCGAGCGGGTGGCCGTCGACCATCATGAACGGCGGGATGTCCTGCGAGACGTGGCTCTGGAACCCGCACATGCTGTGCGCACCCATCTTGACGAACTGGTGGAGCCCGCTCTGCGCGCCGACGATCGCCCAGTCTTCGAGAACGACGTGGCCTGCGAGCCCGGCGTAGCCGGCGATGATCGTGTGGCTGCCGACGCTGCAGTCGTGCGCGATGTGCACGCTGTTCATGATCCAGTTGTCGTCGCCGATCGTCGTCCTGCCGCTGTCCTGGACGGTGCCGGTCGAGATCGTGCAGAACTCGCGGATCGTGTTGCCGTCGCCGATGACGAGCTCGGTGTCTTCGCCGGCGTACTTCTTGTCCTGCGGCGC
>DATJIM010000315.1:0-7171 GCA_035493195.1 Caldimonas sp. | reverse complement strand
ACGCCGCCGACCGAGTCGTAGACCATGACCGCGCCGTCGAGCACGCGCATCGAACGCTCGACTTCGATCGTGAAGTCGACGTGGCCCGGGGTGTCGATGATGTTGATCCGGTGCTCGGGGAACTTGAGGTCCATCCCCTTCCAGAAGCACGTCGTCGCCGCCGACGTGATCGTGATCCCGCGCTCCTGCTCCTGCTCCATCCAGTCCATCGTCGCGGCGCCGTCGTGGACCTCGCCGATCTTGTGATTGACGCCGGTGTAATAGAGGATGCGCTCGGTCGTCGTCGTCTTGCCGGCGTCGATGTGGGCCGAGATGCCGATGTTTCGGTAGCGCTCGATGGGGGTCTTGCGGGACATGAAAGGCTCCGGATGCGTCGCGGCCGTGGCGAGCCGCCGCCTATGGGCGGCTCGATGGGCTGCGGGCGAGGATGACTGCGCTAGGCGCCGCTCAGAAGCGGAAGTGCGAGAAGGCCTTGTTCGCTTCGGCCATGCGGTGCACTTCGTCGCGCTTCTTCATCGCGCCGCCGCGGCCTTCGACGGCCTCGAGCAACTCGTTCGCGAGTCGCTGCGCCATCGACTTCTCGCCGCGCTTCCTCGCCGATTCCTTGAGCCAGCGCATCGCGAGCGCGACGCGGCGCACCGGACGCACCTCGACCGGCACCTGGTAGTTGGCGCCGCCGACGCGGCGCGACTTCACTTCGACCATCGGCTTGATGTTGTTCAAGGCGACGATGAAGACCTCGAGCGGATCCTTGCCGGACTTCTTCTCGACCTGGTCGAGGGCACCGTAGATGATGCGTTCGGCGACGGCCTTCTTGCCCGACTCCATGATCACGTTCATGAACTTGGAGAGATCGACCGATCCGAACTTGGGATCGGGGAGGATGTCCCGCTTGGGGACTTCGCGACGACGCGGCATGACGGTTCCTTTGACGATTCAGTTGAAGCGGGCCGCCGGCCCGCTTCGCGAAGGGCCATCGGGACCCTTCACTTACTCGACCGGGCTCGCGCCCGGCCTCCTGGTGCGCGGCCGGGCCGCGCTTACGCCTTCTTCGGGCGCTTGGCTCCGTACTTGGAGCGTGCTTGCTTGCGGTCTTTGACGCCCTGCAGGTCGAGCGAGCCGCGAACGATGTGATAGCGAACGCCCGGCAGGTCCTTGACGCGACCGCCGCGAACGAGCACGACGCTGTGCTCCTGCAGGTTGTGGCCTTCGCCGCCGATGTACGAAATGATCTCGAAGCCGTTCGTCAGGCGCACCTTGGCGACCTTGCGCAGCGCCGAGTTCGGCTTCTTCGGCGTCGTCGTGTAGACGCGCGTGCAGACGCCGCGGCGCTGCGGGCCGCCCTGCAGCGCAGGCGACTTCGACTTGACGGTCTCGGTCTGGCGGCCGTGGCGGACGAGCTGGTTGATCGTGGGCATAAGAACTCGCGTTGGGTCCGGCGTCCCGGACGCACGAAAGCCGCCTGGGGCGGCAGAGACTCCGGGACACCTCGCGCCCGACCATCGGCCAGGGGCGAGGAAAGCCTACGATTGTATGTCGACAGGGCTCCCCTCGCAAGAGCGCCCTTGCCCACGCAAGGTCGAGCGCGGATGATCGACGAAGGTCGTCAGAGCCCGATGCCGATGCGTTGCGCCCGATGTCGAGGAGAAAACCCGCCGGGCGCGCGGTTCTGCAGCGCCTGCGGGGCGGCGCTCGCCGCCGCGTGCAGCGCATGCGGCGCGCCGATGGCCGACAGCCAACGCTTCTGCTCGGCGTGCGGTGCGGCGGCCGGGAGCGGCGCCGCAGCCGGCGACGACGCCGAGCGGCGGCACGCGACCGTGATGTTCTCCGATCTGTCGGGCTACACCGCGCTCAACGAGGCGCTCGACCCCGAGGAGGTCGAGGCGGTGATGGCGCGGATCAAGGCCGATGCGACGACCATCGTCGAGCGCCTAGGCGGCACCGTCAACCAGTTCGTCGGCGACGAGATCATGGCGCTGTTCGGCGTCCCGCTCGCGCGCCGCCACGACGCGCGCAGCGCCGTCGCCGCGGCGATCGAGTTGCACGGCGCGGTTGACGCGTTCGTGGCGACGCTCGCGGCCGGGCCGGCGCGGTCGCTGCGCATGCACACCGGCATCCACTCCGGGTTGGTCGTCGCCCGCCGCAGCGACGCCCGCGCTGGGGATTTCGCCCTGACCGGCGACACCGTCAACACCGCAGCGCGGCTGCGCGGCCTCGCCGGTCCCGGCGAGATCCTCGTCAGCGAACCGATCTGGCGCCAGGTGGGCGACGCCTTCGACGGCGAGACCGCTCCGCCCGCCGAGGTCAAGGGCAAGGAGCAGCCGCTCGTCGCGGTGCGCATCACCGGTACGCGCGCGGCGCCGGCCGTGCGCGATGCGCCGCTCGTCGGCCGGGACGAAGAGCTGCGCGAGTTCCGCGGCGTCGCCGAGGCGTGCGCGGCGCGCGGCCGCGGCCGCGTCGTCGTCGTGCGTGGCGACCCGGGCGTCGGCAAGTCGCGCCTCGTCGCCGAGTTCGCCGGCGTCGCGGCGTCGCTCGGCTTCGCGTGCCACTCGGCGGCGGTGCTCGATTTCGGCTCGGAGACGGGACGCGACGCGATTCGCAGCGTCGCGCGCAGCCTGCTCGGCATCGCACCGGCCGCGGGCGACGAAGCGCGGCGGAGCGCGCTCGAACGTTTCGCGACGACGCGGTCGCTCGCCGCCGAGCAGCGCCTCTTCCTGCACGACCTGCTCGACGTCGCGGCGCCCGCCGAGCTGCGCGCGCTCGCCGCCGCGATGACGACGACGGCGCGCGAGCGCGGCTCGATCGACGCGCTGTGCGCGCTGGCGGCGGACGCGGCGGCGGCAGCGCCGCTCTTCGTCGTCGTCGAGGACATCCACTGGGCCGACGGCTGGACGCTCGAGCGGATCGCGGCGCTCGCCGCGATCGCCGCACGTCTGCCGCTGCTCCTGGTACTGACGACGCGCTTCGCGGGCGATCCGACCGCAACCGCGTGGCGGACGTCGCTGCACGGCGCACCGCTCCTCGGCCTCGACCTTGCTCCGCTCGCTCCCGACGACGCGCGCCGCCTCGCCGAGCTGGCGTCGACGGTCACCGCCGACATCGTCGCGAGCTGCGTCGAGCGCGCCGAGGGCAACCCGCTCTTTCTTCTGCAGCTGCTGCTCGACGTCGGCGAAGCGACGCGGGCGAGCCTGCCGGGATCGATCCAGGCGCTCGTCCATTCGCGCATGGACCGGCTCGCTGCGGCCGACAAGGCGGCGTTGCAGGCAGCGGCCGTGCTCGGCCAGCGCTTCCACCTCGATGCGCTTCGCCACCTGCTCGAGTCGCCGGGTTTCGACTGCGCCCGGCTCGTCGAGCACTTCCTCGTTCGCCCCGAGGGCAGCGAGCTCATGTTCTGCCATGCGCTGATCCGTGACGGCGCGTATGCCTCGCTGCTGCACGCGCGAAGACGCCGCCTGCACGCGCGCGCCGCCGAATGGTTCGCCCGGCACGATCCCGCGCTCGCCGCCGAGCACTTCGACCGCGCCGACGACCCGCGTGCGCCGGCCGCCTACCTCGACGCCGCGCGCGCGCTCGCAGCGCAGTTCCGCTTCGCGGCGGCGCTCGAGCGTGTCGAGCGCGGCCTCGCGCTCGCGAGCGAAGAGCAGACCCGCTTCGCGTTGCTGATGGAGCGCGGGCGGCTGCTCCTCGAGCTCGGCCGCTCGGCCGAGGCGATCGATGCGTCGCGGACCGCGCTCGCCGCGGCCACCGCGGTCGCCGACCGGGCGCGCGCGCTGATCGCGATGGCCGCCGGAATGCGGCTCAACGACAGGCTCTCCGAAGCGCTGGCGACGCTCGATGCCGCCGAGCCGCTCCTGCGCGAAGCGGCGCTGCCGCTCGAGCTGTCGCGCCTCCACCATCTGCGCGGCAACCTGCTCTTCCCGCTCGCGCGCAATGCCGAATGCCGGCGCGAGCACGTCGCAGCGCGCCGACTCGCGCGCGCCGCGCGTTCCCCCGAGGCGGAGGCCGCCGCGCTCGGCGGCCTCGGCGACGCCTACTATCTGCAGGGGCGGATGCGCTCGGCGAACGTCCGCTTTCGCCGCTGCGTCGAGCTCGCGCGCGCGAACGGCTTCGGCCGTCTCGAGGTCGCGAATCTGCCGATGGTCGCGGCGACCGAGTTCCACGCCGCCAAGATCGGCGACGCAGCCGCGATCGCGAAGGACGCGATCGCGTTGTCGTTGCGGGCGGCGCAGACGCGCGCCGAGATGATCGCGCGCACGATCGCACTCTGGGCCGAGGGGCTCATCCGCGGCGACCGTGCCGAGGGCGAGCGCCAGGTCGCCGCGCTGCTCCCCGTCATCGAGCTGCTCGGCGCCCATCGCTTCGAGGCGCAGGTCCGCGCGTGCGCTGCGGTGATGGCGGCCCGCGACGGCGACAGCGCGGCCGCGCTCGCGCTCGCGGACCGTGCCGTCACGATCTGCCGGCAGCACGGAATGGCGCACATCGGCGCGTTCGCGCTCGGCGCGCGGGCGCTCGCCGAGCCGGACCGCGAAGCGAGGCGCCGGTGGCTGCGCGACGGCGAAGCGCAGCTCGACGCCGGCGCCGTCAGCCACAACCACCTGTGGCTCCGCGAGATCGCGATCGAGGCGTCGCTCGACGTCGCCGACTGGGACGCCGTCGATGCCCTGTGCGCGCGGCTCGCGGCCTACACCGCACGCGAGCCGATGGCGTACTGGGACGCCCTGATCGCGGGCGGCCGCGTCCTCGCTCGCCACGGCCGCGGCGAGCGCGGCGCCGCGCTCGCAGCCGAGCTGCGGCGGCTGCGCGACGGCGCCGTCGCCGCCGAGATGCACGTCGCGGCGCGACGGCTCGAACGCGCGCTCGGCGAGACCGCCGACGCGGCGCACTGATCTCGACACGACTCCGGCGTCGCGGCGGCGTCGCCAAACAAAAGGGCGGCCCGCAGGCCGCCCTCGAAACCGGCGCAACGAACGCCTATTCGCTCGCGGTCGTCGTCGCCGCCTGCGAATCGCTCGCGGCGTCGACCTGCGCCATCTGCACCGCGGCGAGCTCCTCGGCCTCCTGGACCGCGATGGCGCGACGCTCGGCGTCATCCATCGCTTCCTTGGCCTTGCGCGCTTCGTGGAACGCCATGCCGGTGCCCGCCGGAATCAGCCGGCCGACGATGACGTTCTCCTTCAGCCCGCGCAGCTCGTCACGCTTGCCCATGATCGCCGCCTCGGTCAGCACGCGCGTCGTCTCCTGGAACGACGCCGCCGAGATGAAGCTGTCGGTCGACAGCGACGCCTTGGTGATGCCGAGCAGGACGTCGGCGTATGTCGCCGGGACCTTGCCCTCGGCGACGGCCTTGTCGTTCCTGCCGAGCAGCTCCGAGCGCTCGACCTGCTCGCCGGTGATGTAGCCCACCTCGCCCGGGTTCGTGATCTGCACGCGCCGCAGCATCTGGCGAACGATCACCTCGATGTGCTTGTCGTTGATCTTGACGCCCTGCAGACGGTAGACGTCCTGCACCTCGTCGACGATGTAGCGCGCCAGCTCTTCCATGCCGAGCAGGCGCAGGATGTCCTGCGGGTCGGCCGGGCCGTCGACGACGGACTCGCCCTTGTTCACCACCTGTCCTTCGTGGACGACGATGTTCTTCTCCTTCGGCACGAGCTCTTCGTAGACCTTGCCTTCCGGATCGGTGATCTGCAGGCGCACCTTGCCCTTGGTCTCCTTGCCGAACGAGACCGTGCCGGTCATCTCGGCGAGCGTGCCCTTGTCCTTGGGCGTGCGCGCTTCGAAGAGCTCGGCCACGCGCGGCAGACCGCCCGTGATGTCGCGCGTCTTCTGGCCTTCGACCGGAATGCGCGCCATCACCTCGCCGGGAGCGAGGTCCTGGCCGTCGCGGATCTGGATCAGCGCGCCGACCGGGAAGGCGATCGTCACCGAGTGGTCGGTGCCGGGGATCTTGACCTCGTTGCCGTTCGCATCGAGCAGCTTCACCTGCGGACGGACGACCTTGGTCGCACCGCGCCGCTTCGGATCGATGACGACGAGGGTCGACAGGCCCGTGACCTCGTCGAGCTGCTTGGCGACGGTGACGCCTTCCTCGACGTTCTCGAACTTCGCGCGGCCTGCGAACTCGGTGATGATCGGACGCGTCAGCGGGTCCCAGCTCGCGAGCACGGTGCCGGCCTTGACCTGCTGGTCGGCCTTGATGCCGAGCAGAGCGCCGTACGGCACCTTGTGGCGCTCACGCTCGCGGCCGTGCGGATCCATGATCACGATCTCGCCCGAACGCGAGATGACGACCAGCTCGCCCTTGCCGTTGGTGACGTAGCGCATCGTCGGGTTGAAGCTCACCGAGCCTTCCGACTTCGCCTCGACTCCCGAGGCGACCGCCGCCCGCGACGCCGCACCGCCGATGTGGAACGTGCGCATTGTGAGCTGCGTGCCCGGCTCGCCGATCGACTGCGCCGCGATCACGCCGACCGCTTCGCCGACGTTGACGAGGCCGCCGCGGCCGAGGTCGCGGCCGTAGCACTTGGCGCAGATGCCGAAGCGCGTGCCGCACGTGAGCGCGGTGCGCACCTTGACCTCGTCGATCGCCGCCGCCTCGAGCGCGTCGAGGGCGTCCTCGTCGAGCATCTCGCCGGCGGGAACGATCGTCCTCTGCGTCTCGGGGTCGAGGACCTCGATCGCGGCGACGCGGCCGAGCGCGCGGTCGCGCAGGCTCTCGATCACCTCGCCGCCCTCGACGAGGGCGCGCATGTTCATGCCGTTCATCGTCGCGCAGTCTTCCTCGATGACGACGAGGTCCTGCGTGACGTCGACGAGGCGCCGCGTCAGGTAGCCCGAGTTCGCGGTCTTCAGCGCCGTGTCCGCCAGGCCCTTGCGGGCGCCGTGCGTCGAGATGAAGTACTGCAGGACATTCAGGCCCTCGCGGAAGTTCGCCGTGATCGGCGTCTCGATGATCGAGCCGTCGGGCTTGGCCATCAGGCCGCGCATGCCGGCGAGCTGGCGGATCTGCGCCGCGCTGCCGCGCGCGCCGGAGTCGGCCATCATGTAGATCGAGTTGAACGACTCCTGCTCGACGTCCTTGCCGTTGCGATCGACGACCTTCTGCTTCGAGAGCTGGGCCATCATGACCTTGCCGACCTCGTCACCCGTCTTGCCCCAGATGTCGACGACC
>DATJIM010000314.1:0-17860 GCA_035493195.1 Caldimonas sp. | reverse complement strand
CTCCTGACTCGAACCAGGAGCCTGGCCACTATGGCGCCGGCTACGGTGAGCAGGTGCCGGAGAGCGCACCGCCGCAGCTCGGTCCCACGACCGACGGTGACCCGCCAGCGAAGAAGAGCGGCGAACCCGAGGCCGTCGTTGTGCACGGCGAAGCGACCGCGCAAGGCGAAGCGGCAGCGGGCGGCGAGTGCGACGACGGCGAAGCGGTCGTCTTCACGCCGGCGGACGTCCACGCGCGGCCGCCTGACCAGCCGCCGACCGATGCGGCACCCGAGAGCGAGAAGGCGGGCCTGATCTTCGAGCGCTCGTAGCGCGGCGCGGGCTTGCCCCGCGCGCCGCACGGGCGGCGGTCATGACTGTATATTTGTACAGTCACCTCCCCTCCCAGTGCACCTCGACCGCAAGCTCGCGATCCTCGCCGACGCCGCCAAGTACGACGCGTCGTGCGCGTCGAGCGGCACCGACAAGCGCAGCTCGATCGGCGGCCGTGGCATCGGCTCGACCGAAGGCTCGGGGATCTGCCACAGCTACGCGCCCGACGGACGCTGTATTTCGCTGCTGAAGATCCTGCTGACGAACTTCTGCGTCTACGACTGCCTCTACTGCGTCAACCGCGTCTCGAGCAACGAGCCGCGCGCGCGCTTCAGCATCGACGAGGTCGTCCGGCTCACGCTCGACTTCTACCGGCGCAACTGCATCGAGGGGCTCTTCCTCAGCTCGGGGATCATCCGTTCGCCCGACTACACGATGGAGCAGGTCGTCGAGGTCGCGCGCGTGCTGCGCGAAGAGCACGACTTTCGCGGCTACATCCACCTGAAGACGATCCCCGAGGCGAGCGACGACCTGCTCGCGCGCGCCGGCCGCTACGCCGATCGTCTGAGCATCAACGTCGAGCTGCCGACCGTGCAGTCGCTCGCCGCGCTGGCGCCGCAGAAGGACGGTGTCGCGATCCGTCGCTCGATGGCGAGGCTTCGCGTCCACATCGACGACGCCAAGGACGCCGCGCGTTCGCTGTCGCCGACATCGCAACCGCTGCTCGCGCCGCGTCGCGCCCGGCCGCCTCGCTTCGCTCCCGCTGGCCAGAGCACGCAGATGATCGTCGGTGCCGACACGACAAGCGACGCGACGATCCTCGCCACCAGCGCGACCCTCTACGGCGCGTATCGGCTGCGCCGCGTCTACTACTCTGCGTTCAGCCCGATCCCCGACGGGGCGCGGGCGCTGCCCCTCAGGGCTCCCCCGCTCGTGCGCGAGCATCGCCTCTACCAGGCCGACTGGCTGATGCGCTTCTACGGCTTCGCGCACGACGAGATCGTCGCCAGGGGCGGCATGCTTGCACTCGACGTCGACCCGAAGCTCGCGTGGGCGATCGCGCATCGCGAGCGTTTTCCGGTCGACCTCAATCGCGCGCCGAAGGAACTGCTGCTGCGCGTCCCCGGCCTCGGCACGCGCGCCGTCGCGCGGATCGTCGCGGCGCGCCGGGTGCGGAGGCTACGCTTCGTCGACCTCGAGCGGCTGCGCGTTCCGCTCGCGAAGACGCTGCCCTTCGTCGAGGTCGCTGACCACCGGCCGGGAAAGATCCTCGATGCCGCCGATCTCGAGCGCCGACTCGCCGCCGCGTCGGGATCGACAGCGCGCCAGGCGACGCTCTTCGACAGCGCCGCCGCCGAGCCCGAAGGAGCGCTAAGCTCGCCGCCATGACGGCGGCTGGAAGCACATCGCCGCCGACGATCGCGCCGGCGAGCGACGTGCGCACCGTGCGCCTCGCGGGCGCGGTCGACTTCGCCGGCTTTCGCGCGGCGTGCCGGGCCCTCTGGGCCGAGCAGGTCGTGCCCGAGCGCGTGGTCTGGCAATGCGCCGACGACATCGAGGCCGACCTCTTCGAGGCCGGCGGAGACGACGCCCCCGCGACGGCCCCGTCGGCGCCTCCGGTGCACGTTCCGCCGGCGTTCGTCCCGCTCGCCGAGAGCGCGATCCTGCACCGCGACGCCGAGCGCTTCGCACTGCTCTATCGGTTGCTCTGGCGGCTGCAGATCGAACCCGGCCTGCGCGCGGATCCGCTCGATCCCGACTGGCTGCGCGCCGATGCGATGTCGCAGGCCGTGCGCCGCGACCTCCACAAGATGAAAGCGTTCGTGCGCTTCCGGCCGATCGCCGAGCCCGACGGCGAGGGCGCGATCGGCGCGCCGCTGCACGTGGCCTGGTTCGAGCCGGAGCACCACATCGTCGAGGCGGTCGCGCCCTTCTTCGCGCGCCGTTTCACGACGATGCGCTGGGCGATCCTGACGCCCGAGCGAAGCGTCCGCTGGGACGGCGTCGCGCTCGCGTTCGGCCCGGGCGCGCGGCGCGACGAGGCGCCGGCGGCCGACGCCGGCGAGCAGCTCTGGCTGACGTACTACCGCAGCATCTTCAATCCGGCGCGCCTGAAGCTCGAGACCATGGCGCGCGAAATGCCGAGGCGGTATTGGAAGAACCTTCCCGAGGCGGAGCTGATCGAGCCGCTGGCGAGCAGTGCCGGCGAACGGAGCATGACGATGATCGCGCGAGGACCGACCGACCCGAAGCGGCGCCCGGCGACCGAGCCGCGGCCGACGCCCGGTCACCCGGTGACGCCGGGCGGCGAGCGGCCGCGCAGCCTGTCGGCGCTGACCGCAGCGCTGCAAGATTGCCGCGAGTGCCCGATCGGCGAGCACGCGACGCAGGCGGTCGGCGGCGAAGGCGGGCGGCACGCGCGGCTGATGTTCGTCGGCGAGCAGCCAGGCGATCAGGAGGACCTGCAGGGCCGCCCCTTCGTCGGTCCGGCCGGACAGCTCCTCGCGCGCGCGCTCGAGGAGCTCGCGATTCCGCGCCGCGAGGTCTACATCACCAACGCCGTCAAGCACTTCAAGTTCGAGCTGCGCGGCAAGCGGCGCATCCACAAGACCCCGGCGCAGCAGGAAGCCGCCGCGTGCCTGCACTGGCTCGAGCGCGAGATCGAGCTGGTCGACCCGGGCGCGCTCGTCGCCCTCGGCGCGACCGCCGCGCGCCAGTTGATGGGAACGACGATCTCGGTGCTGCGCGAGCGCGGCAGATGGCTGCGTCGCAACGACGGTCGCCGCGTCCTCATCACCCTGCATCCGTCGGCGCTGTTGCGCGTCGACCCCGAGGACAAGGCGGCGGCCTACAAGGCGTGGCTCGCCGACCTGCGCCATGCCGCCGAGCACTTCTCGGCGTCGGGCGCTGAGAAGTAGCGAGACGCCCGTAAGGTTCGCGCCTCTTCGCCGACCGATCGCGGTGGCCGTCCGGCCGCAATCACTTCACGCGAGGAGACTGTCGATGCGAACGATCCCCACTGTCCTCGTCGCCTGCTTCGCTCTGGCCGGTGGTGCCTGGGCCGCCGACGACATGAAGAAGGCCGACGGCATGATGAAGCCGATGACCGTGCAGGAGTGCAAGGACCACATGGCGATGGCCAAGAAGGACGCGATGGCCAAGAAGGACGACGCCATGATGAAGAAGGACGCCATGTGCGCCGACATGGTCAAGAAGGACGAGATGATGAAAAAGGACGCGATGTCCAAGAAGGAAGAGCCGATGAAGAAGTGAGCGCATCGGCGCGTCGAAGCCGAAGCCGTCCTACAGCCCGGTCCGGAAGTTCCCGACCGGGCTTTGTCGTCTGCGATGCTGCAATCGTGTGCGGAGGGCCGCGGGCCCGCTTCACCAAGGATTGCCAATGAACGAGAACGACGACGCGCGCGACAAGCTCTGGAAGATGATCAAGGGCATCAAGTTCGCGATGCTGACGACGCGCCACGGCAACGGTCACCTGCACGCGCGGCCGATGACGACGCAGAACAAGGAGCTCGGCAGCGACGACAGCCTGTGGTTCTTCCTATCGAGAAAGGGCGATCCGGTCGACGATCTGCGCTCCGATCCGATGGTGGGCGTGGTCTACGCCGATCCCGGGGCGGACACGTACGTGTCGGTGTCGGGCAGCGCGGCGGAGGTCGACGACCTTGCGAAGAAGCGCGAGCTCTGGAACAAGCTCACCGAGGCGTGGTTCCCCGGTGGTCCGACCGACCCCGACCTCGCGCTCGTGCAGGTCCGCATCGCGCACGCCGACTACTGGGACGTCAAGGAGAGCAAGCTGGTTCAGCTCTTCGCGATGGCCAAGGCGGCCGTGAGCCATGCGCCGCCGAAGAATCTGGGCGAGCACGGCCGGGTGCAGATGCGCTGAGCCGGCGCGCAATCGGTCACATCGCGAGCGCACGGCGGCGATCTGGCTTGCCAGCGTGGCGCTGTTCGACCGTTCATCGGCGAACGGCGCGCCGATCATGGCGGCAGTCCATCTTCAGGATGACTGTCATGCGCCACGCTCCGTCCACGCTCCATTTGTCGCACGCGTTCCGCGCCGCCCCTCCGGCCGGAACGATCGAATGGGAAGAGCTGCCGTCGCTCGCCCAGCGCGTTCGCCCGCTCGCCAGCGCGCCGGCCGGAACGGTGTGGGACGCGACGCGTCCCGCGGAGCTCGAGCGCCCCGCGCCTTCGCAGCCGTTTCGCGAGCCGCTGAAGGGCGTCGCGATCCGCGAGGTCCTCGAGCCCGACGTCTTCCGTCACTTCTTCGGTCGCTAGCGCCCGGGCGGCGCGGCACCCGCCGCGTCGCTATCCTGCAAGGCTGCCCACGACCGCGCAGCCTGCAGTGACCCTCCCTTCGGAATCGACCGCCGCGGCGCGAACGCCGCATCTTTTCTGGGAAGACTTTCCGGTCGGCCAGGTCCGCGAGTTCGGCGCTTACCCGGTGACGCGCGAAGCGGTGATCGCGTTCGCGCGCGAGTTCGATCCGCAGCCCTTCCACGTCGACGATGCCGCCGCCGAGGCTTCGCTCTTCGGCAAGCTCGCTGCGAGCGGCTGGCACACCTGCGCGATCGCGATGCGACTCATGTGCGACGCGTACCTGCTCGATTCGGCGAGCCTCGGCTCGCCTGGACTCGAGAAGCTGAGCTGGCTGAAGCCGGTGTATCCCGGCGACACGCTGCGCGTTCGCCTCGAGGTCCTCGAGTCGCGCCCGCTCGCGAGCCGGCCGGGCGTCGGCATGATCCGCTCGCACTGGGATGTCATGAATCAGCACGGCGAGACGGTGCTGACGATGGAGGGCTACGGCATGTTCCGGCGGCGCGCTTCGCCTTGACGTGACTTTGTTGCGCAGGGCGCCGTGCGACGAAGCCGTCGCGACACGGTCCCCGGCGCGAAAATGCCGATGCTCTCCCTTGCGGGCCGCGAATCGCGCCGCGACGACGACCCGACCAGCCACCACGATCGATGCCCCCGGTCCACGAACTCGAGGCCGTTCGCGCGCCCGCAGCCGTCCCTGGTCACGTCCTGTCGCCGGGAACGCGGCTGCGCGAATACGAGATCAAGTCACTCATCGGCGAGAGCGCCTGCAGCCTCGTCTATCTCGGCTGGGACCACGCGCTGCAGCGCAAGGTCGCGGTCAAGGAATACATGCCGGCGGCGCTTGCGGGCCGGATGCCCGGATCGAGCAACGTCGTCGTCGGCTCCGATCGCCAGCTCGACGCGGTCAAGGCGGGAATGCGGGCGTTCCTCAATGAAGCTCGCGTGCTCGCCCGCTTCGACCATCCTGCGCTCGTCAAGATCTATCGCTTCTGGGAAGAGAACGGCACCGCGTACGTCGTGATGCCGTACTACGAAGGCCCGACGCTGAAGACGACGCTCGCCGAGCTCGGCCATGTGCCGAGCGAGAACGAGCTGCGCGCCTGGCTGAAGCCCATCCTCAACGGCGTGACGCTGCTCCACGACGGCGGCGTTTGGCACCAGAACATCGGTCCCGACGAGATCCTGATCACGCCGTTCGGCCCGGTGCTGCTCGGCTTCTCCGCGGCGACGCATGCGATCGAGGCGATGCGCCACACGCCCGCGGCCGCGCTCAAGCCCGGCTACGCCGCGATCGAGCAATACGGCAGCGCCGCCGGAACGACGCGCGGACCGTGGACCGACCTCTACGCGCTCGGCGCGCTGATCTACGCCGCGATCACCGGCAACGATCCACCGCCCGCCGCCGACCGTCTGACCGACGACCGCATGCGGCCGCTCTCGGTCGTCGCCGCTGGCCTGTACAGCGATCGCTTCCTCGTCGCCGTCGACGCGGCGATGGCGGTGCAGCCGCGACGGCGTCCGACCGAGCACGCCGAGTTCCGCGCGCTGATGGGCGACATCGAAGCGCCGGAAGCCGTCTCGCTGGCGCCGGCGCCCGATCTGATGCAGGAGCCGTTCGCCGGCGCCCGGGCACAGAGCGACGAGGTCACGGTTCCGGACCCGCCCCCGGCGGCGACGACCGCGTCTGCGCCGCTCGCGCGGGTCGCGGTCGCGGAAGCGCGGTCGGTCGCGAAAGCGGTCGGCCCGGCGAACCCTGGCGGCGACGCCGAGCCCTCGTGGATGCACGGGACCGTGCCCAACCGCGGCGTGGGCAAGCGCGCGCTCTACGGAGTCATCGCCGGCATCTTCGCGCTGATCGGCATCGCCGCGCTCGTGCTGCAGTTCGCGACGCGGACGCCGGCGCGCGGCGCGGCCGCGGCGTCGGCAGCGGCGCGCACCGCTCCCGCAGCGACGGCTTCGGCGGCAACGCGCACGCCCGCCTCGCCAGCCCCCACGCCACCCGCGGCGGCGCCGACCGCGACGATCGCGCCACCCGCAGCGAAGCCCGCGGCGGTCAGCGCGGCGCACGCGACGACGACTGCGGTCGCTTCGCACGCGCAGGGCAACGCGTCCGCGACGACAAGGCCGACGCGTCAGTCGGCGGTGCGGCCCGTGGCCTCCGCTGCCGCGACGACCGCGGTGCCGGCGCCGCCGGCAATCGTCGTGACGACGCCGCTCGAGCGCCAGACGCGTTGCACCGAGATCCTGCAGAAGGCGTCGCTCGAGAAGATCACGCCGGCCGAGACCGACTTCTTCAAGCGCGAATGCAAGTGACCCGGCTGCTCGCCCGCACCATCGCGCTCGTGCGGGGCGCGTCGCTCGCCGTCGCCGCGGCGCTCGCTGTCGCGGCGTGCACGTCGTCGGATCCGCAGACGTTCGAGAAGGCGGCATCGGACGCGACCGACCGCCTCGTCGCTCAGACCGGCAAGCTGCCGGCGTTCCTCGCCAAGATCGAGTCGACGCTGACCAAGCCCGACCCCAAGCTGCCGCGGCGCACCGTGATCATCGATCCGATGATCGACACGATCACCGGCCAGCAGACCGAGGCGACGATGCTGTTCGAACACCGTGTCGTGCAGCGGATGTCGAGCCTGTATCCGCAGTTCGAGTTCCTGAAGTTCCAGGCCGCCAATCTGGCGCGCGCGCAATACCTGCTGACGGGAACGATCGCGCGCGTGCCGACTGCGCCGCTCGGCAAGCCGACGATCCGCCTCAACCTCGCGCTCACCGAGCTGCGCAGCGGCGTCGTCGTCGCGCAGGCGTGGTCGCTCGCGCGCGAGGAGAACCTCGACCAGACGCCGACGCGCTACTACCGCGACGTCCCGGTGCTGATCAAGGACAAGGTCATCGAGGGCTACGCCAACACCACGACCACGACGCCCGGCCAGCGCGCAGACGCCTACTACCTCGAGCGGATCGGCGCCGCGAGCGTGATCAGCGAGGCGACAACGCTCTACAACGCCGAGAAGTACCAGGACGCGCTCGGCCAGTACCGCAATGCGCTGACGTCGCCGCTCGGCGAGCAGCTTCGCGCCGAGAGCGGGATCTACCTCTCGAGCATGCGACTGGGCAACACCGCCGAAGCCGAAGCGGCGTTCGGCCGCATCGTCGCGCTCGGCATCGCCTACAACGAGCTAGGCGTCAAGTTCCTCTTCAACCCGGGCAGCACCGACTTCTGGTCGGACCCGAAGATCAGCGGCGCGTACGGGATGTGGCTGCGCCAGATCGCTCGCGAGGCGATCGCCGCCAAGAGCTGCATCGCGATCGTCGGCCACACGAGCCGCAGCGGCCCGGGCCCGATCAACGACGCCCTGTCGCTCAAGCGCGCCCAGTTCGTCCGCCAGCGGCTCGCCTCCGACGCGCCCGAGCTCGCCGGTCGCACCCGCGCCGAGGGCATGGGGTTTCGCCAGAACATCGTCGGCAGCGGCACCGACGACAGCTTCGACGTCCTCGACCGGCGCGTCGAGTTCAAGATCGTCCCCTGCGCGTGAGCGCAGCGGCGGCGAAGCGTGGCGCCCGTCGTGCGCGCGCGCATCGCTACCACGTCTACGTCGTCGAGCTCTCGGACCGGGTCTGGAACGTCGCCGCGTTCCGCCGCGCCAACCCCGATTACCAGCACGACAAGCCTCTGGTCTACGTCGGCATGACGGGCCTCGATCCCGACCTGCGGTTCGACCGCCACATGCACGGCATCCAGGCGAATCGGTTCGTGCGCGCGTACGGCGTGCGTTTGCTGCCGGCGCTCTACGAGGTCTACAACCCGATGCCGTACGCGGCGGCGCGCGAGATGGAGGTCGAGCTCGCGATCGGCCTGCGCGAAGCCGGCTACGGCGTCTGGCAGGCCTGAGCGGCGGGGTCGGTGTCGCGACGCGCGAGCAGCGACTCGAGCGTCTGCGTGCGGACGCCGTAGAAGGCCTTCAGCTCGGCGAGCTCGGCGCGGGCGCGCTCGCCGTTGCCCGCCGCGGCATCGCGGCGCCGCGCCAGGATCATCTTGTTCTTGCTCGTGTGCTCGAGCGAAACGAACTCGAAGACGCGCGCCTCGTAGCCGCACGTCTCGAGCAGCAGCGCGCGCATGCTGTCGGTGACCATCTCGGCCTCCTGGCCGAGGTGGACGCCGTGGCGGAGCAGCCCCGAGAGCGCGCGCGGACGCGTGATCTGCGGCCGCAGCTCCTTGTGGCAGCACGGTGCACAGACGAGGATCGATGCTCCGGCGCGGACGCCGAGGTCGATCGCGTGGTCGGTCGCGGTGTCGCACGCGTGCAGCGCGATCATGACGTCGACCTGCTCCGGCGCGACGCTGCGCAGGTCGCCCTGCACGAACGTCAACCCTTCGCAGCGCGAGCGCGCGGCGACGCCGTTGCAGAAGTCGACGAGCTCGGCGCGCAGCTCGACGCCGGTCACCTGCGGCGCGACGCCGAAGCGGCGCCGCAGATGCTCGTGGACAGCGAATGTCAGGTAGCCCTTGCCGCAGCCGTAATCGACGACGCGAAGCGGGCGCTCGCCGCCGCCCGACGCCAAGAGCGCCGGCGGCAGCGCGTCGATCGCGTGGTCGAGCACCTCGAGGAACTTGTCGATCTGTCGCCACTTGCGCGCCATCGCCGGAACGACGCTGTGGCTGGCGTCGGTGATGCCGAGCTCGACAAGAAAGGGCAGCTGGATCGGCAAGCGACGCGCAAGCGCGCGGTCGTGCGACGCAGGCGCTGACGGCGCGCGCGGCGCCGCCGACGTCGCCGCGCGACGCGACGGCCGCAGCGTCGCGTTGCCTTTCTTGCCGACCAGAAGCTGCGTGTCGCCGTCGCGCGTCCTCAGCGTCGCGTGTGCGAAGGCCGGCGCACGGCTGCGGTCGAGATGCCCGGCAATCGCGGCGAGGCCCGCTTCGACGGTGCAGTTGCGCGTGACGTCGCGCGTCGCGTGCGACGCGACGAAGGTGAGCGCCGGCTCCCCTTTCAACGCGATGCGCCGGATCCGGATCGCTCGCGGCTCGCCCTCCGCCGCCCGGTTCTTCGCCAGCACGACCGATTCGAAGCCGCCGTCGGCGAGCGACGCGCGCACCGCCGCGACGAACCCGTCGATGGCGGGCGCGCGCGTCGGAGTGGCTCCGGCGTCGTCGGCGGTCGCGGCGGAAGGCATCGGCACGGACATGGCTCGCCGCAATTGTGGGCGCGCCGGCCAGCGACAATGGCGGCTTCCGCCAGCCCCGCCGCCATGGTCGCCATCGCCGACTACCCGTCGTTCGTCATTGCCGTGATCGTCTTCCTGATGATCCCGGGTCCCGGCAACCTCGCGCTCGTCACGTCGACCGGCAAGGGCGGGGTGCGCGGCGGCGTCGCGGCGACGTTCGGCGTCATCGTCGGCGACCAGGTGCTGATGTGGCTCGCGGTCGCCGGCGTTGCCGCGCTGCTGACCGCGCGGCCGGCGGCGTTCCACGCCGTGCAGTGGCTCGGCGCCGGCTATCTCGCGTGGCTCGGGCTGCGCATGCTCTTCGCAAAGCCGGGCGGTCGCCCGGTGCTGACGATTCACGCCGGCCACTACTTTCGCCAGGCGTTCGCGATCACGCTCCTCAACCCGAAGGCGATCGTCTTCTACATGGCGTTCTTCCCGCTGTTCGTCGATCCGGCGCGTCCGGCGGGGATCGCGACTTTCGCGGCGATGGCCGCGACGATCGCGACGCTGACGTTCGCCTACGGCGCGATCGTCACCGTGCTGACGCACCGGCTCGCGTCGCGGCTGCGCGCCGATCCGCGCATCGGCCGCGCCTTCGGCCGCTTCGCCGGCGTCTTCATGATCGGCTTCGGCATCAAGCTCGCGCTGTCGCGCTAGGCAAGTCCTCGCCGGTCAGGCGGCGAGCGGCTCGCGGCCGCCGATAAGGTCGGCGACGACACGCTCGAGATCGATCGATTCGCCGAGCAGGCGGGCGAGCGGCGGCGTGCACAGCGCGCCGATGCGGTCGAACGTGAACCAGCCGTGGCCGTCCATCTCCGGCCGCGAACGGCGGGAGCGGCGATCGAAGAACAGGCTCGTGCATGCGAGCGCACGCGGGTCGACGCGCTCCGAGAGGCACGCGAACAGGTGAAGGTCCTTGCTCGCCGTGTAGCCGTGCCGGCCCAGGTCGACGAGCGCGGTCGCCGGCAGCGTAAGCCCGGTCTCTTCCTGCGTCTCGCGCAGCGCGGCGTCGCAGGGCGTCTCGCCCGGCTGGATGCCGCCCTTGGGCAGGTCCCACTGGCGCTGACCCGTGACGTGGCAGAGCAGCAGCTCGCGCGACGCGAGGACGACGACGATGCCGCAACTGAGCGTCCGGCGGCGGCGCAACGGCATGCGATCGAGCATCGCCGCGATTGTCCGGATGCCGCTGCGCCGCGCGGTGCCGCTCGGGCGACGCGAGCTCGCCGACGCGCCAACTCCTCGACGGTCGCAGCGAAACGCCGACGTGCGGCAGCGCCGGGCGCGTCGCCGTACGATGGCCGCATGGCACGGACCGAGGGCTTCACCGTCTTCCCGACGGCGATCGGCGACTGCGCGATCGCGTGGAGCGCCGACGGCGTGAGCGGCGTCTGGCTACCGTCGAGCGTCGCCGGTGCGCTGCCGCGCACGATCGTTCGCCGCCATCTCGGCGCGGTCGCCGCGACGCCGCCCGACGAGCTGGCGGGCCTTCCGGCAGCGATCGCGCGCCTGCTCGCAGGCGAACGGATCGACTTCAACGACGTCCGGCTCGACCTCGCCGACGCCGAGCCGTTCGACGCCCGCGTCTACGCCGCCGCGCGCGCGATTCCCGCCGGCGAGTTCGTCACCTACGGCGAGCTCGCGGCGCGCGTCGGCGCGGACGCGAACGCACGCGAGGTGGGCCAGTCGCTCGGCCGCAACCGCTGGCCGATCGTGGTGCCGTGCCACCGGATCGTCGCGAGCGGCAACGGCCTCGGCGGCTTCTCGGCGCCGGGTGGCACCGCGACGAAGCAACGGCTGCTCGCGATCGAACGTGCGCGCCGCAGCGGCGCGCCGGATCTCTTCGACGCCGTGCACTGACCGCCGCCGTCAGGCGGCGAGCCCGGCGCTGCCCGCAGGTGTCGCGACGGTCGCATCGGCCGGCGTGCGGATCGAACCATCGGGCCGTTCGTAGGTCCCGATCAGGCAGCCGCTCGCAAGGCCGTGCTCGCGAATGGCGTCGAGCACCGCATCGCGGCCCGGCGTGCCTTCGAACTCGCCGCCGGCGAGCGCGAACACTTGGAACGCGTAGCGATGGACGCCGTGCCCTGGCGGCGGATCGGGCGGCAGCCACGCGGCCTGGAGCATCGAGTTGCGGCCCGTGCGCACGCCGCTGCCTTCGTGCTCCTTGCTCGGCAATGCAGCCTCGGCGAGCGCGCCGTCTTCAGGAGCGAGATCGACGACGATCGCATGAACGAGCGGCTGCGGGGTCGGCGCGTCGGCGTCCTCGACGATGACGACGAGCGATTGCGCACCGCTCGGCACGCCGCTCCACTGCAGCGGCGGCGAAACGCCGGCCCCGTCGGCGGTGTAGCGCTCGGGGATCGGCGCGTGGTCGATGAACGCGAGGCTCGTCACCGCGATCTGAGCCATGCCCGCACGCAGGTCGACGGCATGGAACGCGATCTTGTCGAGGCCCGCGCGCTGGCCGCGCAATGCATGGCCGATGGTGTCGGGGAGCTTTTCGAGCATGGGGTCTCCGTCGCCTGCAACGAGACAGACCAGCATTCGCCGTGCCGGCGATGCGCCGGTGACCGTTCGTCCGTTTCTGTCTTGACAGAAATTACAGTCAGTACGAGATTGACCGCGTGGACCTGTCACCGACCTTTTCGCGCTTCGTTCTGCACTGGGGCGAGATGGGTGCGCGCTGGGGCGTGAACCGGACCGTCGCACAGATCCATGCGCTGCTGTATCTCACGGGCCGGCCGATGCACGCCGACGAGATCTGCGAGACCCTGCGCGTCGCTCGCTCGAACGTGAGCACGAGCTTGCGCGAACTGCAGAACTGGACGCTGGTGCGCCTCGTCCACCTGAGCGATGACCGCCGCGATCACTTCGAGACATCGACGCACGTCTGGGAGCTGATGCGCACGATCGTGCGCGAGCGTCAGCGACGCGAGATCGATCCGACGATCGACGTCCTCGGTGAGCTGCTCGCCGACCCGGCGATCGGCGAGGAGGCGTCCGCCGTCCGCAGGCGGGTCGAGGAAACGCGCGAGCTCCTGGTGGCGCTCAGCGCATGGAGCGAGGAGATGCTCGGCCTCGACACTGCGACGCTGGCGAAGGTCGTCAAGCTGGGTGCCCGGATCCAGCACCTGCTTGCGCGATCCGCCGGCAAGCAAGGCACCCCCGCGCGGAGCAGACGATGAACGACGCGTCGCTGACCGTCTTCTACGACGGCGCCTGTCCGGTCTGTGCGTTCGAGATCGACGCGCTCGGTCGACGCGACGCGGGCGGTCGCCTGCATGCGATCGACATCTCGGCGCCGGGCTTCGACGCCGAAGCGCACGGCTTCCGGCAGTGCGCGCTCGAGGCCTCGATCCATGTCATCGCCCGCGGAGGCGAAGTCGTGCGCGGTGCAGAGGCTCTGCGCCGCGTCTATCGCGCGGTCGGGCTGGCCTGGCTGGTGGCACCGACCGCCTGGCCGGGGGCGCGCGTCCTGACCGATCTCGCGTATCGCGGGTTCGCTCGCCACCGGCATCGCATCTCTACGATGCTTGCCCCGCTCCTCGCGCTGCGACCGGGCGACGGTCGCCGGCGACCGCGATGAACGTGCTCGTCTGCGGAGCGAGCGGATGCGTCGGCGCCGCCGTCGTGAACGCGCTTCGCTCGCGCGGTCATCGCGTGCTCGCCGGCGTGCACCGCAACCCGCCGAGGTCCCCCGCGCACGACGCGGTGCCGCTCGATTTCATGCGCGAAACGAGCCCGGAGCAATGGGCCGAGCGTCTGGTCGCGCTTCGCGTCGACGCCCTCGTCAACGCGGTCGGCATCCTGATGCCTTCGCGAACCGCGACCTTCGAGCGTGTGCACACCGCCGGGCCGAGCGAGCTCTTCGGCGGCGCGGCGATCGCAGGAGTCGAACGGGTGGTGCATGTCTCGGCGCTCGGCGTCGGCACCGCGTCGCGCGACGAGCCGGCGTACCTGCGCAGCAAGCGGCTCGCCGATCAGGCGCTGCTCGCACTGCCGATCGCCGGCGCGGTCGTGCGGCCCTCGCTCGTCTACGGGCCGTGCAGCGAGAGCGCGCGGCTGTTCGCGACGCTGGCAGCGCTGCCGGTGATCGGGCTGCCCGGCCGCGGCAGCCAACGCGTGCAGCCGATCCACGTCTTCGAGCTGGCGGAATGCATCGCGCGACTGGTCGAGCGCGCCGAGCCCGCGCGCGGCGTGTTCGAACTCGGCGGCGGCGACGCGGTCTCGTATCGCGCCATGCTCGAGACCTACCGCGCTGCACTCGGGCATGGCGAGGCCGTCTGGCTGCCGCTGCCGATCGCGGCGATGCGGCTCGCGGCGCGACTCGCCGAATTCGTGCCGCAGCGAGTCCTCTGCCGCGACACGATCGCGTTGCTCGAACGTGGCAACGCGAGCGATCACAACGCCGCCCCTGCGCTGCTCGGTCGACTGCCGGCAACACTCGCACAGGGTCTCGCCGTCACGCCGCCGGACGCCGCAATCGATCTGCGCGTCGTCCTCTCGCTGCCGGTCGAGCTGAGCTTGCGCGCCGCGCTCGCGTTCCTCTGGCTGCAGACCGCGCTCGTCAGCGCGCTCCTGCCGCACGCATCAGGTGTGCTCGCGCTGCTCGAGCGCTGCGGCTTCGTCGGCAACGCCGCGATCGCCGCCCTCGCGTTCTCGTGCGCGCTGAACGCAGGCCTCGGCGTCGCGACGTTGTTGCGCCCGAGCGCGCGCATCTACGCGTTGCAATGCGCGGCGATCGTCGGCTACACGCTCGCGGCCGCGTGGCACGTCCCGGCGCTCACGATCGATCACTGCGGGCCACTCGCCAAGAACGTGCCGTTGCTCGGATGTGCGGTCGTGCTCTGGCTCTCTCGTTCCGGCCGGCGCGTTTTGCCAGCGCGGCCACTCCGCGTCGCAGAGACGGAACCCGGCTCTTCGCACCGTCGTCAACCTTGTGGAGGCTCTCCCTCTTGATCGGGATGTCGATCACTGTCACGCCACCCGAGACTGCGGACCCGCGCAGCGCTCAGGCATACGGCCTGAACACGGAGCGCGGACGACCGACGACGAGGAGCTGTCCATGTCTTCCGAAACCACCCGGGAAATTCGTGCCGCGACGCTGAAGCTGAGCCAGGGCACCGACATGCCGGTGCTGACCGCGCGCATGCCGCCGCGCGCCACCGCCGACGAATTCGGCCGCACCGCCAAGGGCGCGTTCGACCTCATCAGCAAGCTCACCGGCCACCCGTGCATGTCGGGCCGCATCAAGTTCGTCGTCGACGATCTGCTGCTCGGCGAGGTGACGCGGGTCGACCTCCGCTCGGGTGAGCTGATGCCCGGCTGAGGCGCGGAGTCGACCATGTGCGCGCGTCCGCGTGTCGGCCTCCTTCACAACCCGACGACGTCGGCGCTGCTGGCGCACGCGGGCGCGCTCGTCGAGCACGTCTCGGCGATGCCGGAGCGCTTGTGGTTCGACTTCGGTGCCGAAGCGGCGCGCGGGCGGCGCTTCCACCGCGCGCACGCCGCGATCGACGAGCTGAAGGCGGCGCTCGACGGACCACCGGCACGCAGCTTCGCCGGCCACGGGCTCGGCCTGTCGCTGCCGAGCGCGATGCCGCTCGACGACGACATGGTCGACGCCGTTGCCGCGATGACGCGACGGCTCGGTGGCTGCGCCTGGTACAGCGAGCACCTGAACCTCTTCTTGACACCCAAGGGTGGCGTGCCCAACGCGCAGGCCGGGCTCGGCCTGCCGGTCGTCTACGACGAAGAGTCGTTCGCGCTGATCGCCGCCAAGCTCCAGCGCTTGCGCGACGCCGTCGGCTGCCGCTTGCTGCTCGAGAACGGCAGCTTCTTCACGCCGGTTCCCGACCTCGACCTGAGCGAGCCCGAGTTCCTCAACCGGCTGCACCGCCAAGGCCATTGCGGCACGCTGCTCGATCTGCACAACCTCCTCGTCAACGAGCGCAACGGCGGCACGCCGATGGCCGACTATGTCGCCGAGCTCGACCTCGACGCCGTCGAGGAGGTCCACCTCGCGGGTGGCGACGACGAAGAGGGCTTCTACATGGACAGCCACTCGACACCGACGCCCGAGGTCGTCTGGGAGCTCGCGTTCGACGTCCTGCCGCGCTGCCGCCGTCTGCGCGCGATCACGTTCGAATACCAGGAGTCGTACTTCGAAGACATCGGGCTGGCCGCGCTGACGCGCGAGCTCGAGCGCATGCACGTGCTCGCCGAAGCGTGCGCCGGTGACGAGGCGCGCGAAAGCGCGCACGCGGAGACGGCCGATGCTCGCTGATTTCCAGCAGGCGCTGAGCGACATCACGGCATCGCCGGCGTTGTGCCGTGCACTGCGCGCCGATTCCGAGCTGCTGGGCAAACGTTATCGGCTGACCGAGCGCGAAACGGCGAGGCTGCGCGCGATCGCGGGCCATCCGGGAATGACCGCGGCATGCACCGTCTACCGCATGAACCGGCTCGCGCCGCTCGCGATGAACCTGCGCGGCACGCTGCGCGCGCTCGGCCCCGCGCTGCGCAGGACGATCGACGCCTACTGGGTCGACCACCCGCGCGGTCACGCGCACTTCTACATCGAGTCGTGCCGCTTCGCCGACTGGCTCGCGCAAGGCATCGCGGCCGGCCTCAGCGTGCCCGCGACGGTGGCCGGCGAGCTCGCCCGCGAGACCGCGTTCGTGCGCGGAGCGCTCGTCGCCTCGCGCACCGAGGGCTAGACGTCGATGTTGGCGACGCGCAGCGCGTTGCCTTCGATGAAGTTGCGGCGCGGCTCGACTTCGTCGCCCATCAGCATCGTGAAGACACGATCGGCCTCGATCGCATCGTCGAGCTGGACGCGTAGCAGCCTGCGCACCGCGGGATCCATCGTCGTCTCCCAGAGCTGCTGGGGGTTCATCTCGCCGAGCCCCTTGTAGCGCTGGCGCGCGACCGCACCCTCGGCCTGCTGCAGCAGCCACGTCATCGCCTCGCGGAAGTCGCCGACTTTCGCTTCCTTCTGGCGCTCGCCGTCGCCGCGCTTGACGACCGCGTCCTCGCCGACGAGGCCGCGAAAGGTGCGGCCGGCGGTGCTCAGCGCCTCGTAGTCGGCGCCATGGACGAAGTCGGCGGTGATCACGCTCGACTTGACGTTGCCGTGGTGCAGCCGGCTGATGCGCAGGACGTGCTTGTCGGTGCGCGCGTCGAACTCGGCGGCGACCTCGGCGTCGTGCAGCGCCGCCTGCAGCGCGGCCGCCGACTGCTCGGCCGCGACCAGCGAGTCGAGGTCGAGCGCGAGGCCGTTGGCGACAGCGCGCAGCGCGTCGACGTCCATCCAGTTCGAGAGCCGCTCGACGACGTTCTTGGCGATCACGTACTTCTGGGCCAGCGCTTCGAGCGTCTCGCCCTCGAGGACCGCCGCGGTGTCGTCGCCAGGCGCATGCCGGCCGGTCTCCAGGCGCGCGTCCTTGAGCGCGACGCGCATCAGGTAGCCGTCGAGCTCCTGGCCGTCCTTGAGGTACTGCTCGTCCTTGCCGAACTTGACCTTGTAGAGCGGCGGCTGCGCGATGTAGACGTAGCCGCGCTCGACCAGCTCGGGCATCTGCCGGAACAGGAACGTCAGCAGGAGCGTCCGGATGTGCGCGCCGTCGACGTCGGCGTCGGTCATGATGATGATGCGGTGGTAGCGCAGCTTCGCGACGTCGAAGTCGTCGCCGCCGGTGCCCTTGCCGATGCCCGTGCCGAGCGCGGTGATGAGGGTCAGGATCTCGTTGCTCGTGATGAGCTTCTCGTAGCGCGCCTTCTCGACGTTGAGGATCTTGCCGCGCAGCGGCAGGATCGCCTGGAACTTGCGGTCGCGGCCCTGCTTGGCCGAGCCGCCCGCCGAGTCGCCCTCGACGATGTAGATCTCGCAGAGCGCCGGGTCCTTCTCCTGGCAGTCGGCGAGCTTGCCGGGCAAGCCCATGCCGTCGAGGACGCCCTTGCGCCGCGTCATCTCCCGGGCCTTCCTCGCCGCCTCGCGGGCGCG
>DATJIM010000313.1:0-6746 GCA_035493195.1 Caldimonas sp. | reverse complement strand
TTGGTGCGCGGGGTCGGACTCGAACCGACACGCCGGTGAAGGCGTCAGGACCTAAACCTGGTGCGTCTACCAATTTCGCCACCCGCGCGGGATGGCACCGTCGCCGGGACCGGCGCCGCACGGCCGCCGATGCAGCCGCTGTCCAGCGCGCTAGTTTACCCGCCGCCGCCCACGGCCTCGCCACGAACCGCGCGGGCCATGGAGAATCGGCGCCGGTGGGCGTCGATCACTACGAGAACTTCCCGGTGGCCTCCTGGCTCTGCCCGGCGGAGTTGCGTCCGCCGATCACTGCGATCTACCACTTCGCCCGCACCGCCGACGACATCGCCGACGAAGGCGACGCGGCGCCCGCCGAGCGCGCCGCCGACCTCGCCGCGTACCGCGCCGACCTGCTCGCCGTTGCCGCCGGTGGCACGCCCTCGCCGCGCTGGGCGCACGTCTTCGCTCCGCTCGGCGACGCGATCGCGCGCCAGCGATTGCCGGTTGCGCTGCTTGCCGACCTGCTCGACGCGTTCGCCGCCGACGCGGTCGAGACGCGCTACGCCGACCGCGCCGGCGTCCTCGACTACTGCCGCCGCTCGGCGAACCCGATCGGCCGCCTCCTTCTGCATCTCTACGGCGTCGACGACGCCCGCGCGCTCGCGCGCTCGGACGCGATCTGCAGCGCGCTCCAGCTCGCGAACTTCTGGCAGGACCTCGGCGTCGACGCCGCACGCGGCCGCGTCTACGTTCCCGCCGCAGACCTGCGCCGGCACGGCATCGCGATCGACGAGCTGCTAGCGCGTGCCGACAGCGACCGCGTCCGCGCTCTCGTCGGCGAGCTCGTCGGCTGGGCGCGCCAGCTGATGCTCACCGGCGCGCCGCTCGTTCATGCCGTGCCGGGCCGCGCCGGCTGGGAGCTTCGTCTCGTCGTCCAGGGCGGCCTGCGCATCCTCGACAAGATCGACCGTCTCGGCGGCGCGACGCTGCAGACGCGCCCTGCGATCGGCGTCGCCGACGCGCCGATGCTCGCCTGGCGGGCGCTGACGATGCGGGCGCGGCGGACGCGCAACGTCGTCGAGCCGGCATGACGCCGGAGCAGTACGTCCAGGACAAGGCGGCGGCGAGCGGGTCGAGCTTCTACTACGCGTTTCTCTTTCTCGCGCCGCCGCGGCGCGCCGCGATCACCGCGTTCTACGCCTTCTGCCGCGAGGTCGACGACGTCGCCGACGACGTCGCCGACCCAGGCGTTGCCGCGACCAAGCTCGCGTGGTGGCGCAGCGAAGTCGCGTCGACATTCGCCGGCAATCCCTCGCACCCTGCCATGAAGGCGCTGTTGCCCCACGTGCCGGCGTACGGCATCGAGCCCGCGCACCTGCTCGCGGTGATCGACGGCTGCCAGATGGACCTCGAGCAGACGCGCTACCTCGATTTCGCCAATCTCGCGCGCTACTGCGACCTCGTCGCCGGCGTCGTCGGCGAGGTCGCGGCCAACATCTTCGGCCGCACGCTCGCGTCGACCGTCGACTACGCGCATCGTCTCGGCCTCGCGATGCAGCTGACCAACATCGTGCGCGACGTCGGTGACGACGCTCGCCGCGGTCGCATCTACCTGCCGGTCGACGAGCTGCAGCGGTTCGACGTCAAGGCCGCCGAGATCCTCGAGCGTCGCTACAGCGACCGCTTCACCGCGCTGATGCGCTTCCAGGCCGAGCGCGCGCACCGCGTCTACGACGAAGCGTTCGCACTGCTCGGCGACGCCGACCGCGCCGCGCAGAAGCCGGGCGTGATGATGGCGAACATCTACCGCACGCTGCTGCGCGAGATCGAGGCCGACGACTTCGCGGTGCTGCACCAGCGCATCTCGCTGACGCCGATCCGCAAGCTCTGGATCGCGATGCGGACGAACTGGCGGGGGCGCTAGGCGGTGGCGGACGCGCAGCCGCCGCGGCCGGAGGTCGCGGTCGTCGGTGCCGGCTGGGCGGGCCTGGCCGCGGCAGTCGAGGCGACGCACGCCGGCGCCCACGTGACGCTCTTCGAGATGGCGCCCGCCGCGGGCGGCCGTGCGCGCAACGTCGCGTGGCACGGCCGCGTGCTCGACAACGGCTTGCACATCTGCATCGGCGCCTACGTCGAGACGCTGCGTCTGCTCGAGACGATCGGCGTCGACGTCGCGGCGACATTCGATCGGCGGCCGCTGACGCTGGCCGATTGCGCCGGCAACGGCCTCCGGATGCGGCCTGGGCCGCCGCTGCGCGCCTTCGCGATCGCAGTGCTCACCCGACGCGGCTGGTCGTGGCGCGAGCGCTTCGCGCTGCTCGCGATCGCCTCGCGCTGGCAGCGCGCCGCCTTTCGCTGCGATCCGCACGCCACCGTCGCAACGCTGACGGCGTCGTTGCCGGTCACGGTGCGCGCCGAGTTCATCGAGCCGCTCTGCATCGCCGCGCTGAACACGCCGCCCGCGCAGGCGAGCGGCAGCGTCTTCCTGCGCGTGCTGCAGGCGGCGCTCGCCGAGAGCGCCGGCGGCGCCGACCTGATGCTGCTGAAGAAGCCGCTCGGCGACGTGCTGCCCGGGCCGGCGCTGCGCTGGCTCGCCAGCGCCGGCGCGAGGCTTCGCATCGGCGAGCGCGTCGAGCGCATCGAGCGAGACGGCGACGGCTGGCGCCTCGACAGCGAGCGCTTCGCGGCCGTCGTCGTTGCTGCCAGCGCCGTCGAGGCGGCGCGGCTGGTCGCGCCGCACGCTGCCGAATGGGCGGCGCTGACGCTCGCGCTTCGCCACGAGCCGATCGCGACGGTGTACGCGACGAGCGACGGCTGCGTTCTGCGGGAGCCGCTCGTTGCGCTGCACGCCGACAGCGAGCGGCCGGCACAGTTCGTCTTCGACCTCGGTCAGCTCGGCCGCGAGCAGGGCCTCCTCGCATTCGTCATCAGCGGCGCCTCGGCGTGGGTGGAACGCGGCGTCGCCGCGACCGAAGCGGCGACGCTCGCGCAGGCACGCGAGCAGCTCGCGGGCGCGCTGCGCGCGCCGCTCGCCACGGTCGGCACGATCGTCGAGAAGCGGGCGACCTTCGCGTGCGTCCCGGACCTCGTCCGGCCGCCGCAGCACGTCGCGCCGGGCCTCCTCGCCTGCGGCGACTACGTCGAGGGGCCCTATCCAGCGACGCTCGAGGGTGCGGTGCGCAGCGGCATCGCCGCGGCGCGCACGCTGTTCTCACGATCGGGAGAGAATCTCGCGCGAGGCCCGAGATGAAGAAGAGCGAGGAGCGCAGCGTCACGATCCAGGTGCTCGAGCGTGCGTTCGGCCTGCTCGACCTCCTCGCCGCGCACCGCGAGCCGGTGCCACTGAAGATGATCAGCGAGCAGAGCGGTCTGCACCCGTCGACGGCGCACCGGATCCTCAACGACCTCACGATCGGCCGCTTCGTCGACCGGCCCGAGCCGGGCAGCTACCGCCTGGGGATGCGCCTGCTCGAGCTCGGCAATCTCGTCAAGGCGCGCCTCGACGTCCGCGACGCCGCGCTCGGTCCGATGCGCGAGCTGCACAAGCTGACGCACCAGCCGGTCAATCTGTCGATGCGCCAGGGCGACGAGATCGTCTACATCGAGCGGACGTACAGCGAGCGCTCAGGGATGCAGGTCGTCCGCGCCGTCGGCGGCCGCGCGCCGCTCCACCTCACTTCGGTCGGCAAGCTCTTCCTCGCCAACGACGACGCGCAGCGCGTGCGCGCCTACGCGACGCGCACCGGCCTCGCCGGCCATACGCGCAACAGCATCACCGACCTCCCGCGCCTCGAGCGCGAGCTCTCGCGCGTCAGCCAGTACGGCACGGCGCGCGACGACGAGGAGCTCGAGCTCGGCGTCCGTTGCATGGCGGCAGGGATCCTCGACGACCAAGGCAAGCTCGTCGCCGGCCTGTCGATCTCGGCGCCTGCCGACCGCCTCGAGGAATCGTGGCTCGATCGGCTGCGCGCGACGGCGGCGCAGATCTCGGCGAGCCTCGGCCACCGCAGCTGAACGCCGCGGCGCGGCCGCGCGTCAGAGCGGCGGCTTGTGCTGGCTGTCCAGGGCGGCGGGAACCGCCGGCATCGATGCCGCGGTGATCCAGCGGCGGACGCGCTCGGCGTCGCCGATCCGCGAATACTTCCCGGCCGAATCGAGGAACACCATGATCAGGTGGCGACCGGCGAGCTTGGCCTGCATGACGAGGCAGCGGCCGGCTTCCGAGATGTAGCCCGTCTTCTGCAGGCCGATCTCCCACTCCGGATTCTTGACGAGCCCGTTGGTGTTGCGGAACTGGACCGAGCGATTGCCGACCTCGACCATTGCTTCGGGCGATGTCGACAGCTCGCGGATCAGCGGAACCTCGTGCGCCGCCTTGACGAGCGTCGCGAGGTCGCGCGCGCTCGACTGGTTCGCGCTCGAGAGGCCCGTCGGCTCGACATAGTGGGTGTCGTTCATGCCGAGCGCGTGCGCCTTCTGGTTCATCGCGGCGACGAATGCCGGCAGGCCGCCCGGGTAGTTGCGGCCGAGCGCATGCGCGGCGCGGTTTTCCGACGACATCAGCGCCAGGTGGAGCATGTCGCCGCGGTTCAGCTGGGTGCCGACCCTCAGGCGCGAGCGGCTGCCTTTCTCGGTGTCGATGTCCTCGTCGGTGATCGTGATCGTCTCGTCGAGCGGCTGCTGCGCGCCCGTGACGATCATCGCGGTCATCAGCTTGGTGAGCGAGGCGATCGGTAGCACCGCCTGCGGGTTCTTGCTGAAGAGCACCTCGTTGGTGTCCTGGTCGAGGACGAGGGCGACGCCCGACTTGAGTTCAAGCGAATCGGCCTGCTGATGCAGGCCGATCATCTGACCGTACGACGGCTTGGCCGGCTCGACCCGGACAGCGACGGCGTGGCGGAGGCCGTGCCGACCCGAGCGGACGACGAGCGGCTGGCGCACCTTGGCGCTGGCCGCGACCTTGCCCAGCCGACCGGCATCGTTGGCCTTGGCGGACTCGGAGGCGCCCTTCAGAGAGGCGGCACTGCACGAAAAGGCGAAAGCGAGCGCCAGGGTCGCAAACGGGAGCTTGGAGATCATCGTCGGCAAATCGGTCCTCGTGGGCACGGGCGCGAGTCTAGGTGCCCAAGGAAAAACGCACAAGATCAAAAACTTGCGCGTTTTTCCTAAAGTGAGACCGAAGCCACGGAAAGGCCCGTTTCAGGGCCCTCCGGCCGCCTCAGCCTTGCGCCGCGACTCGCTCGGTCTTGCTGTGGAGCTTGTTCAACGCCGCAAGGTACGCCTTGGCTGACGCGACGATGATGTCCGGGTCGGCGCCGACGCCGTTGACGACGCGGCCGCCCTGCTGCAGCCGCACCGTCACCTCGCCTTGCGACTCCGTGCTGCCCGACGTGATCGCGTTCACCGAATAGAGCAGCATTTCAGCCCCGCTCGCGACCTTCGATTCGATCGCCTTGAGGCTCGCATCGACCGGGCCGTCACCGTCGCTTGTCGCCCGGTGCTCGACCGCGCCGGCAGCGAACCTGACGCTCGCCTCCGGCCGCGCCCCCGTCTCGGAGTGCTGCGACAGGCCGATGAAGCGGTAATGCTCCCGCTCGGCCGCGACCGCGCCTTCCATCGCGAGGGCGATGATGTCCTCGTCGAAGATCTCGCTCTTGCGGTCGGCGAGCTCCTTGAAGCGCGCGAAGGCAGCGTTGACGTCGGCCTCGGACTCCATCTCGATGCCGAGCTCCTTGAGCCTCTGCTTGAACGCGTTGCGGCCCGAGAGCTTGCCGAGAACGATCTTGTTCGCCGACCAGCCGACGTCCTCGGCGCGCATGATCTCGTAGGTGTCGCGCGCCTTGAGGACGCCGTCCTGGTGGATGCCCGAAGCGTGCGCGAAAGCGTTGGCGCCGACGACCGCCTTGTTCGGCTGGACGACGAAGCCCGTGGTCTGCGCGACGAGACGCGACGCCGGCACGATCTGCGATGCGTCGATGCCGACGTCGAGGCCGAAGTAATCCCTGCGCGTCTTCGTCGCCATCACGACTTCTTCGAGCGAGCAGTTGCCGGCACGCTCGCCGAGACCGTTGATCGTGCACTCGATCTGCCGCGCGCCGCCGATCTTGACGCCGGCGAGCGAGTTCGCGACCGCCATGCCGAGGTCGTTGTGGCAATGCACCGACCAGACCGCCTTGTCGGCATTTGGGATCTTGCGACGCAGGTCGGCGATGAACTCGCCGTACAGCTCGGGGACGGCGTAGCCGACTGTGTCGGGGATGTTGATCGTCGTCGCACCTTCGGCGATGACCGCCTCGAGGACACGGTAGAGGAACTCCGGGTCGGAGCGATAGCCGTCCTCCGGAGAGAACTCGACGTCGCCGCTGAGATTGCGCGCAAAGCGAACCGAGAGGCGCGCCTGCTCGAAGACCTGCTCGCGCGTCATGCGTAGCTTCTTTTCCATGTGCAGGTCGCTGGTCGCGAGGAAGATGTGGATCCGCGTCGACTCGCCGCCCTTCAACGCTTCGGCGGCGCGCGCGATGTCGCGGTCGTTGGCGCGCGCGAGCGAGCACACCGTCGAGCCGCGCACCGCCTGCGCGATCGCCTTCACGGCCTCGAAGTCGCCGTTCGACGATGCCGCGAAGCCGGCCTCGATGACGTCGACCTTGAGCCGCTCGAGCTGGCGCGCGATGCGGAGCTTCTCGTCCTTGGTCATCGAGGCGCCGGGCGATTGCTCGCCATCGCGCAAGGTCGTATCGAAGATGATCAAGCGGTCGGTCATGGCGTTC
>DATJIM010000312.1:0-7283 GCA_035493195.1 Caldimonas sp. | reverse complement strand
GCGCACCGCCTGACCGCGGCCGCCGAGCAGGCGCTGCGCGGGCACGTCACGGTGCTCCATTGCGTGACGCAGTATCCGGCGCCGGCCCACGCGGCCAACCTGCGGGCGATGGCGACGATCGCGGCAGCGTTCGGCCTGCCGGTCGGCTACTCCGACCACACGCTCGGCGTCGATGTCGCGCTCGCCGCGGTCGCGCTCGGGGCGACGGTGGTCGAAAAGCACTTCACGCTCGACCGCACGCTGCCCGGCCCCGACCATGCGGCGTCGCTCGAGCCCGAGGAGCTGAAGCGCATGGTCTCGGGCATCCGCACGATCGAGGCGGCGCTCGGCTCGCCGCGCAAGGCGCCGGCGGCAGAAGAGCTCGGCAACCGCGACATCGCCCGGCGCAGCATCGTCGCAGCGCGCGCGCTCCGCGCCGGCGACCCGATGGCGCTCGACGCGCTCGCTTGCAAGCGGCCCGGAACGGGGATGTCGCCGATGCAGATCTGGGACCTCGCCGGCCGGCCGGCGCGACGCGATTACGCCGCCGACGAGGCGATCGAGCCGTGAGCCTGCCGGTGATCATCGTCGGCTCGGGTGGCCACGCTGCGGTCGTCGCCGACGCGCTGCTCGCCGCCGACGTTCGCGTGCTCGGCTTCGTCGACACCGATCCGGCCCGGATCGGCGCGCGCGTGTGCGGCCTGCCCGTGCTCGGCAGCGAGAGCATCCTCGACACCCACACGCCCGGCGCTGCGCTGCTCGCCAACGGCATCGGCGGCATTCGTTCCGAGGGCTTGCGCAAGCCCGTGCAGGACCGTCTCGAATCGCGCGGCTGGGAATTCGCGACGGTTCGCCACCCGTCGGCGATCGTCTCGAAGTTCGCCACCATCGGGCCCGGCGCACAGCTTCTCGCCGGCTCGATCGTCCAGGCCAACGCGCGCGTCGGCAAGAGCGCGATCGTCAACACCGCGGCGGTCGTCGAGCACGACGTCGAGCTCGGCGAGTTCGTCCACGTCGCGCCGCGCGCCCTCCTCTGCGGCGCCGTGGTCGTCGGCGAGGGCAGCCACATCGGCGCCGGCGCCATCGTGCGCCAGTGCATCCGCCTCGGCGCGCGGACGATGGTCGGCGCCGGCGCCGTCGTCGTCGCCGACTTCGCCGGCGACTGCACGCTCGTCGGCGTTCCGGCGCGCGAGGCGCGATGAAACTCTGGGAGCAGGCCCTCGTCGGCCCCGAGACGACGCTGCGCGACGCGCTCGAGACGATCGACCGCGCCGGCAGCCAGATGGTCCTGGTCGTCGATCGCGACCGCGTGCTGCTCGGCACGCTCAGCGACGGCGACGCCCGCCGCGCGCTGTTGCGCGGTCTCGGGCTCGCCGACCCGGTCGCGCTCGCGATGCACGGCGAGCCGACCGTCGCCGCCGCGGGCGAGAGCCGGCAGTCGATGCTCGCGACGATGCGCAGGCTCGGCCTGCACCAGCTTCCCGTCGTCGATGCGCAGCGTCGGGTCGTCGGCCTCGAAATCGTCGACGACTACTTCGCGGCGCAGCCGCGCGAGCACTGGGTCGTCATCATGGCCGGCGGCCGCGGCATGCGCCTCGAGGAGCTGACGCGCGACACCCCGAAGCCGATGCTTCGCGTCGGCTCGCGGCCGCTGCTCGAGACGATCGTTCGCGAATACGTCCGGCAGGGCTTCAGCAACTTCTGGCTCGCGGTCAACTACAAGGCCGAGCAGATCGAGTCGCACTTCGGCGACGGCGGCGCATTCGGGGCCAACATTCGCTACCTGCGCGAACGGCAGCGGCTCGGCACGGCGGGTGCGCTGAGCCTCCTTCCCGAAGCACCCGGCGAGCCGTTCATCGTCACCAACGCCGACCTGCTGACGAAAGAGGACTACGGGGACATGGTCGACCGCCATGTCGCCTCGGGCGCCGACGCGACGATGGCGGTGCGCGAGTACGAGATGCAGGTGCCGTTCGGCGTCGTCCGCGAGAAGGACGGACGGATCGAGGCGATCGACGAGAAGCCGATCCATCGTTTCGTCGTCGCGGCCGGGATGTACGTGCTGTCCCCGCACGCGCTCGCGCATGTGCCGAAGGACACGATGTTCGACATGCCGTCGCTGTTCGACGCGCTCGCCAAGAGCGGCAAGCGGACCCGCTGCCATCCCATCGAGGGCTACTGGCTCGACATCGGCCGCGCGACCGACTACGAGAAGGCGAACTCCGACTTCGACGAGGTGTTCCGGTGATCGGCGCGAAGAAGGTGCTCGCGGTGGTGCCGGCGCGCGGCGGCTCGAAGGGGCTGCCGGGCAAGAACATCCTGCCGGTGCAAGGGCGGCCGCTCCTCGCCTGGACCGCCGACGCCGCGCTCGCCACGCGCGCGCTCGACCGCATCGTCGTCTCTTCGGATTCCGACGCGATCCTGGCCGCGGCGCGCGCCTGCGGCGTCGAGGCGCTGCGCCGGCCGGCCGAGCTCGCGACCGACACGGCGACGACGCTCGACGTCGTCCTCCACGCGCTCGACGCCTGCCGGGGCCACGACGTCGTCGTCGTCCTGCAGCCGACGTCGCCGCTGCGCACCGCGGCCGACATCGACGGCGCGCTCGCGCACTTCGCCGCGAGCGCGGCACCTTCGTGCGTTTCGGTGTGCGAGGCCGAACAGAGCCCGTACTGGATGTACCGCCTCGGCGACGGTCAGGCGCTGCTGCCAATCGTCGCCGGCGCAACGCAAGCGACGCGGCGCCAGGACCTGCCCGCGGTCTACGTCCTCAACGGCGCCGTCTACGTCGCCGACGCCGGCTGGCTGCGGACGACGCGCGCGTTCGTCGGCGACGGGACGGTCGCCCACGTCATGCCGCGCGAGCGATCGCTTGACATCGACACCGCCGACGACTTCGAGCGCTTCCAGAAGACCATCACCGAGACTGCGCATGCCTAAGTACCCCCGTCACCGCGAGATCGACTTCGCGCAGTTCCGCAAGGACGAACCCGAGAGCGCGCGCTACGGCCTGCCGCTGCAGGTCGCGTTCTGCCGCCGCTGCGTCA
Source organism: Caldimonas sp. (assembly GCA_035493195.1). Taxonomy (GTDB): domain Bacteria; phylum Pseudomonadota; class Gammaproteobacteria; order Burkholderiales; family Burkholderiaceae_C; genus Schlegelella_A. The sequence goes on along the minus strand of DATJIM010000312.1, from coordinate 4,260 downwards.
TCTCGAACCAACGGCCGAACTCGGCCGTCGAGTACGAGCACACCAAGGACAGCAAGAAGAAAACGATCCACTTCGACGCCGACGGCATCTGCGACGCCTGCCGGATGGCCGAGCAGAAGCAGAAGACGATCGACTGGGCCGATCGCGAGCGGCAGCTGAAGGACCTCTGCGATCGCTTCCGCAGCAGCGACGGCAGCTACGACTGCCTCGTCCCCGGCTCCGGCGGCAAGGACAGCTTCTACGCCGCGCACGTGCTGAAGTACAAGTACGGCATGCACCCGCTCACGGTGACGTGGGCGCCGCACATCCACACCGAGTGGGGCTGGAAGAACTTCGAGGCCTGGATCCACGCCGGCTTCGACAACTTCCTGTGCACGCCGAACGGCCGGGTCCACCGGCTCGTCACCCGCCTCGCGGTCGAGAACCTGTTCCACCCGTTCCAGCCGTTCATCTTCGGCCAGAAGTCGCTGGCGCCGAAGATGGCGCTGCTGCACAAGATCCCGCTCGTCTTCTACGGCGAGAACGAGGCCGAGTACGGCAACCCGATCGCCGACACGCAGTCGGCGAAGCGCGACTGGTCGTACTTCACCGCGACCGACAAGTCGAAGATCTATCTCGGCGGAACGTCGATCGCCGAGCTGCAGGAGAAATACGGCGTCGACGCCCACGAGCTGCAGCCGTACCTGCCGGCCAATCCCGAGGAGATCGAGCGGCAGAAGATCGAGGTGCACTACCTCGGCTACTACCTGAAGTGGCACCCGCAGAGCTGCTACTACTACGCCGTCGAGCACGGCGGCTTCCAGGCCTCGCCCGAGCGGACGCCGGGCACCTACAGCAAGTACAACAGCATCGACGACCGCATCGACGACTTCCACTACTACACGACGCACATCAAGTTCGGCATCGGCCGGGCGACGTACGACGCCGCGCAGGAGATCCGCTCGGGCGACATCGACCGCGAGGAAGGAGTCGCGCTCGCGAAGCGCTTCGACGGCGAGTTCCCCGATCGCTTCGCCGAGGAGATCTTCCGCTACCTCAGCATCCCGCCGAAGGAGTTTCCGCAGGCGTCGACGATGTTCGAGCAGCCGCTGATCGACCGCGCCTACTTCGACAACTTGGCCGATTCGTTCCGCTCGCCGCACCTGTGGCGCTACGACCATGGTTCGTGGAAGCTGCGCCACGCGGTCTGGGACGAGGACTGACGTCACGTGCCGAACGTCCGCCTGATCGCCCGCCTCGACATCAAGGGGCCGAACCTCATCAAGGGCGTCCACCTCGAGGGCCTGCGCGTCATCGGCGACCCGCAGGAATACGCGCGCATGTACTACGAGCAGGGCGCGGACGAGCTCGTCTACATCGACATCGTCGCGAGCCTGTATGGCCGCAGCAAGCTCACCGAGATCGTCCGCCGCGCCGCGCACGACGTCTTCGTGCCGATGACGGTCGGCGGCGGCATCCGCACCGTCGACGACGTCGGCGACCTGCTGCGCGCCGGCGCCGACAAGGTCGCGATCAACACCGCCGCGGTGCGCCGGCCCGAGCTCGTCACCGAGGTGTCGCGGCGCTACGGCTCGCAGGCGATGGTGCTCTCGATCGAGGCCAAGCAGCAGGCACCGGGCAAATGGGAGGTCTATACCGACTGCGGCCGTGAGCGCAGCGGCGTCGACGCGATTGAGTGGGCGCGGCGCGGCGTCGAGCTCGGTGCCGGCGAGATCCTCGTCACCTCGATCGACCGCGAGGGAACGCGCAAGGGCTTCGACCTCGCGCTGACCAAGGCCGTCTCGAGCGCGGTCACGGTTCCGGTGATCGCGAGCGGCGGCTACGGCGAGCCGCGGCACCTCGCCGAGGTGGTCCGCGACGGCGCCGCCGACGCCGTGGCGATCGCCGACGCGCTGCACTACAAGAAGACGACGATCGGCGAACTGCGCGGTGTCGCTGCGTCGGCAGGCATCGAGGTGCGCACGCCATGACCACGTCTTCGCAGGTCGCGGTCGTCGACTACGGCATCGGCAACCTCTACAGCGTCCGCCGCGCGCTCGAACGCTGCGGCGGCGACGTGACGCTCTCGAGCGACCCCGCCGCGCTCGAACGCGCCGAGCGGCTCGTGCTGCCCGGCGTCGGCGCATTCGCGGGCGGCATGGCGGGCCTGCGCGAGCGCGGTCTTGTCGAGCCGATCCGCCGCTATGCCGCATCGGGCCGGCCGCTGCTCGGCATCTGTCTCGGCATGCAGATGCTCGCGACCGCGAGCGAGGAGTTCGGCATCCACGAAGGACTCGACCTGATCCCCGGCCGAGTCCGCGCCGTTCCCGACCGCGATACCGCGGGCCGGCCGCACAAGGTCCCGCACATCGGCTGGACCGCGCTGCGCACGCCGGCGGGTGCGAGCTGGCGCGAGAGCCTGCTCGCCGACACGCCCGAAGGGACGTCGGTCTATCTCGTCCATTCGTTCGCCGTCGTCCCCGACGATCCGGCTCACCGTCTCGCCGACTGCGAGTACGGCGGCCACGCCGTCTGCGCGGCGATCGCGCGCGGCGCGATCACGGGCTTCCAGTTCCATCCCGAGAAGAGCGGCGAGGCGGGGCTGCGCATCCTGCGCCGCTTCCTGACGACGTGAGCACCGCGGGCAGTGACGATGGCCGGGAGCACGCATGAGCCTGCTGCGCGCCGGCGCGATCTACGGCGTCGCCAACGCGCTGTCGGCGGCCGTTCCGTTCCTGCTGCTGCCGGTGCTGACGCGCGCCCTCGGGCCGGCCGAGTACGGGCTCGTCGTCGGCTTCTTCCTGCTCGTCAACTACGCGTCGGCGCTCGCCGGCCTCAGCGTCCACAGCGCAATCTCGGTCGGCTGGTTCCGGCGCGGGCCGGGCGACGAGTTCCCGGCGCTGGTCGGCTCGGCGCTTCTCGTCGCCCTTGTGACCACGCTCGCGTGCGCAGCGCTGATGACGATCGTCGGCGCGATCTGGCACGAGACGGTCGGCCTGCCGACGTGGCTCTGGCCCGCCGCTGCGCTCCTCGCCGGGACGACCGCGATCGCCGCGATCCGGCCGACGCTGTGGCAAAGCCAGGTCAAGCCGATGCGATCGGCGACGTTCCAGGTCGCGATGGCAGCGGGCAACCTCGGCCTCTCGCTCGTCGCGGTGCTCGCGTTGGCGGCGGGAGCGGCGGGGCGGATCGGCGGCGCGCTCGTCGCGACCGTCGTCGCTGCGCTCGCGTCGGTGGCGCTCCTCCACGCCGCGGGCGACGCGCGCTGGCAGGCGTCACCCTCCGCGGTGCGCTCGCTGCTGCGCTTCGGCCTGCCGCTCGCGCCGCACGTGCTCGCCGGCTCGCTGCTCGCCACGGCCGACCGTTTCACCGTCTCGGCACGGCTCGGAGCCGACGCGCTCGGCATCTACGGCGCCGCGGCACAGCTCGGCATGGTCATGAACATGCTCGGCGACACGCTCGTCAAGGTGCTCTCGCCGTGGATGTACGCACAGATGGCCGCGCGGTTCGGCCGCGCGAGGCTGCGCATCGTCGGCGCGACCTACGTGCTGATCCCGGTCTGGATCGCGATCGCACTTCTGCTCTGGGCGGCGATGCTCGTCGTCGGTCCGGCGCTGCTCGGGCCGCGCTTCCAGGCCGCGGTCGGACTGTCGATCTTCTTCCTGCTCGGCGGGGCGATGTCGTCGATCTATCTCAACATCGCCGGGCTGTTCTTCTTCACCTCGAAGAACGAGTGGCTGAGCATCGCCACGATCTGCTCTGCGACGATCGCGGTCGTGCTCGCGATCGTGTTGACGAAGCGCTTCGGCGCCGCCGGAGCGGCCGCGGCCTACCTCGGCGCGCAGACGGTGCAGCTCGCGCTCTCGTGGCTGCTCTCGACGCGCGTGCAACCGATGCCGTGGCACCGGCCATGGCTCTCCGTGCGTGCGCTCGCTCGCACGCGGACGGCGTCGCCGTGAGCGCAGCGTTCGTCTAGCGGACGCTGCTGCGCGCGCGCGCGCTGTTCTGGCGCCTCGTCTACCGCGGCGCGCGGGCGCGCTATCGCATCGCACCGGGCTTCCGCTTCAACGGCGCCGCGATCCAGCTCTACGGCGACGGCGAGATCGAGCTCGGCGACGGCAGCTACATCGGCGAGCTGTCGACGGTGCAGGCGTGCACCGGCCACCGCGTCTCGGTCGGCCGCGCCTGCCGCATCTCGCACAACGTGCGCATCTACACCGAGACGTCCGACGCCGACTGCGACTTTCGCGTCGGCGAAGACCGCGTCGTGCGCGGCGACGT
>DATJIM010000311.1:0-9133 GCA_035493195.1 Caldimonas sp. | reverse complement strand
GCACGCTCATCAGCACGACCGTGAGCGGGACGGTGATCGTGAACACTTCGCCGACGGTGACGTACGAGAGAAAGAGCGCGTGGATACCGCCGGCGACGCCCGCCAGCGCGCACGAGATCGCGAGCGCGAGCAGCTTGTAGCGGTACGTCGGAACGCCCATCACCTCGGCGGCGTCCTCGTCGTCGTGGATCGCGAGCAGCCCGGCGCCGAAGCGCGAGAAGAAGATCGCGCGCGCGACCACGAGCGTCAGCGTCGCCGCGGCGAGTGCTAGCAGGTAGAACGTCGACGACTGCGTCGGCCCGATGTGCGGCACCGGCACCGACGCCAGCGAGACGCCGTTGCCGCCGTCGATCGGCGTGTTGCCGACGATCGTGCCGACGACGAACGTGATCGCGAGCGTCAGCAGCGCGAACAGCTCGCCGCGAACGCTCCTGACGCGAAAGACGACGGCGCCGAGCGCAGTGCCGAGGAGCGCGGCGACCAGCGCCGCGACCGGCAGCGTCCACAGGAACGGCCACTCGAAGCGCGCGAGCAGCGTGCTCGTCGTATAGAGCCCGGCGCCGAAGAACGCGCCGTGGCCGAACGAGAAGTAGCCGGTCGTCCCCGAGAGGATGTTCCACGACGTCGCGAGCACGATCCAGTGCAGCATCAGGTAGAGCAGCGCGTCGTAGAACGCCGGCAGGCCCGCGAGCGGCAGCAACGCCATCGCGGCCGCGACAGCGACGATCGCAAGCGTCGCCCTGCTCACGCCGCCTTCCCGGGGCGGAAGATGAGCACGACGATGAGCAGCGTGAACGAGACGATCGGCGCCCACGACGGCGCCGTCACCGCCATCGTCACCGCCTCGCTGACGCCGATCAGGAGGCCGGCGACGAGCGAGCCGATCGCGCTGCCGAGGCCGCCGAGCATCACCGCCGCGAAGACGACGCCGATCCAGGCGTACATCTGCGACGGCGCGAGCGTCGAAGTGAGCGCGATGCAGACGCCGGCGATCGAGACGAGCGCTGCGCAGGTGCCGGCGAGCAAGAGGCCGTTGCGCTTCTGGTCGACGCCGAACGCGGCCGCGACCGGCGCGTCCTCGGCGGCGGCGCGCAGCGCGCGACCGAGGTCGGTGAAGCGCAGCACGGCCGAGATCGCGAGTGCGAGCGCGAGCGCGAGCACCAGCGTGATCAGCTCGGGCACCGGCACGAAGAGCGCGCCCAGCTTGAACTTCTGGTTGGCGTACGCCGACTCGAGTTTGCGGAAGTCGGCGGTCCAGATCGTCTGGATGATCGCCTCGACGATTCCCATCAGCCCGAAGGTCAGCAGCAGCGAGTTGAACGTCGTCATCCGGAAGCGCGCCATCAGCCAGTGCAGCAGCACGCCGAGGGCGAAGAACGCCGGCACGATGCCGACCAGCGCCAGGAGCGGATCGACACCGTTCGACGCGAGCTGGAAGCAGACGTACGCGGCGAGGAACGCGAACGCGAAGTGCGCGAGGTTGATGATGCGCAAGAGACCCCAGCTGAGACTGAGGCCGAGCCCCATCAGCCCGTAGAGCGCGCCGACGAAGATGCCCGAGAGGACGCTTTGCGCGAGCAGCGTCGCGCTCGGGAGCGTGAACCCGGGCATCTCGGACGGTCAGCGCAGCGCGCTGTTCAGTTCGCCAGCATCTTGGCGCCGCCCGACGTCACTTCCTTCGGCCAGACGACGACCCAGTGGCCGTTCTGCACCTGCTTGATCCGCATCAGGTCGTCGCCGAAATTGCCGGCGCCGTTGAAGCGGAGCTTGCCCTGGATCGTGTCGACGCGGTTCGCCTTCAGCCAGGTCGCGATCGCCTTGTCGTCGAGGCTCTTGGTCGCGTTGACGCCGGCCTCGAGGATCTGCCACGCGGTGTACGACGCCGCCGCCTGCGTCTCGACCGACGGGTCGGCGAGTCCGGCCTTGGTGGCGCGCTCGCGGTAGAGCTTGACGAACTCGGCAGCGCCCGGGTTCGACGTGAACGGCGGCTGCTCCTCGAAGATCGTCACCGAGAGCGCGTTCTTCGCCTCCGGCAGCGACACGAGCGGCCCCGGCGCCGGGTAGAGATAGAAATGCTGCGGCGGCTCGTAGTCGATCTTCTTCATCGCATCGAGCAGGAGGTTGCCGTCGAGCCCGATCGCGCCGACCCAGACGAAGTCGGGCTTGGCGTCCTTGATGCGGGCAGCGATCGGGCCGAAGTCGCGATTGCCGAAATCCCACTCGAGGAACAGCACCTCATTGAGGCCGCGCTTCTTCAGCACCTCGCGCGCGCCCGCGCTCATGAACTGGATCGACGGGAACTTGCTCGTCACGACGGCGACCGTCTTCGGCGGCTTCGGGCCGGCAGCGAGGGCGTCGAAGAGCGTGTTGGGAACCGTCGTCGCCGGCTCCGAGCCGAGCGACCAGGCCGGGAACTGCATGTCGTACTTGGCGAGCGACGGGATACCGAGCGTGTGGTGGACGAGCACCTTGTTGTAGCGCTGAGCGACGCCCATCGCCGACAGGATCGCGCCCGTCGCGTACGGTCCCATCAGCAGATCGACCTTGTCGGCGGTGATCAGCTGCTCGTAGAGCGTGCGCGCGAGGTCGGGCTTGCTCTGGTCGTCCTTGACGACCCACTCGACCGGACGGCCGAGCAGGCCGCCGCGCTTGTTGAGCTGCTCGACGTAGATCTCGCCGACGATCTTGTGGATCTGCGCCGTCGCGGCAAGCGGCCCCGTGAGCGCGAGCGTGCTGCCGATCCGGATCGGCTGCCCCGAAGGCGTCTGCGCGAGCACGACCGGCAGCGCGACGGCGAGCGCAGCGGCGAGCGCGGCGCGGCGGGTGAAGTGCATGGCGTTCATCGTTGCGTCTCCTTGGTGGTTGTCGTTGGGTCGCGACGGCGGCGTTCGTTCGTGCGCTCACGCCGAAGCGGCGCGGCGGCGCGCCGCGAGCTCGCTGCGGATCTCGTCGTTGTGCTCGCCGAGCACCGGCGGCGGCCGCACCGCGAGTGCGCGCTCGCCGTCGAACGAGACCGGCGAGCGCACCGTGCGGAAGAGCCCCATCGTCGGGTGCATCGCCGAGGTCTGCAGCTCGAGGTGCAGCGCCTGCGGATCGACGAGCGCCTCGCTGGTGTCGTACATCGGCGCGTTCGGGACGTCGAGCGCCTGCAGGCGCGCGCACCATTCGTCTCGTGGGCGCTCGCGGAAGCGCTCGCCGAGCAACTCGATGAGCGCTTCCTGATGCGCGATGCGTGCCTCGCGCGTCGCGAAGCGCGGGTCGTCGAACAGGTGCGGCTGCTCGATCGCCTTCGCGAGCCCTTCCCAGAACTTCGGCGGCGACGACATGTGCAGCGCGATCCACTTGCCGTCGCCGCATTCGAGAACGTACGACTGCGAGACACGCGGCCGGCTGTACGGCCCCATCACCTCGCCTTCCTGCAGGAAGTGGGTGAACGCGTCGAGGTTGAAGTGCGCCATCGCCTCGAGCATCGAGACCTCGACCGTGCGTCCCTTGCCGCTGCGGCCGCGCTCGACGAGGGCGCCGAGGACGCCGTAGGCGGCGTAGAAGCCGGTGAGCGCGTCGGCGATCGCCGGCCCGACGACGCGCGGATTTTCGGGATTGACGAGCAGCTTCAGAAATCCGCTCGCCGCCTGCGCGACGGTGTCGTACGCCGGCCGCGCCGCTGCCGGACCGGTCGCGCCGAAGCCGCTGATCGAGCAGTAGACGAGGCGCGGGTTGAGCGCGCGCAGCCGCGCTGCGCCGACGCCCAGCTTGTCGGCAACGCCGGGGCGGAAGTTCTGGATGTAGACGTCGGCGCTTTCGACGAGGGCGTCGAGGACGTCGCGGTCGCCGGCGTCCTTGGGGTCGAGCGTGACGCTGCGCTTGTTGCGGTTGTAGGTCTGGTAGTGCGGGCTGTAGAGGCCGCCCTTGAAGGCGCGGAACGGATCGCCGGTGCCGGGCTGCTCGACCTTGACGACGTCGGCGCCGAGGTCGCCGAGCAGCATCCCGCACGCCGGGCCGGTGATGAACGTGCCCTGCTCTACGACGCGGATGCCGGTCAGCACCGGCGTCACGCGCGGCCTCTTGCGTTCGCGGTCGCGTTCGCGCTCACGTCGCGGCGCCGAAGCCCGGCGGAACGCTGCCGTCGTACTGGACCTCGCGCGTCGCCTGGTACGAGAGCGCGAAGCCGATCGGCTGGCCGATCTCCTCGTAGAGATGCGCGATCAGCCCTGCCGTGCGGGCGAGGATCGGAACACCCTTCAGCGCCTCGACCGGGAAACCGGCGCCGAGCAGGACCGCGGGGATCGCGCCCGAGACGTTGAGCTTCAGGGGCTTGCCGAGCACTTCGGGAACCATCTTCTCGCTCGCCTCGGCGATCGCGACGAAGCGTGGATCTGTCTTGGCCTCGCGCGCGACCGCGAAGAGCGCGCCGACGCGCTCGTCGCGCTCCTTGTGGAGCGGATGGCCGACGCCGGGGATCGTCTTGCCGGCAGCGCGCCAAGCCCGCATCACCGCGACCGCCGCCGGCTCGATCGCCTCGCCTGCCGCCATCCGCGCGTCGATCTCGCTGTACATGCGTCCTGCGGTCTCCGACGAGCCGAGGACGACCGAGCCGCAACCGAGGATGCCGGCCGCGACCGCACCCTGCATCGCGTCGGGCGCGGCCGCGAACGTCATCCGCGCCGCCTGCACGCTGGGAACGAGGCCGTGCTCGGCGATCGCGACGAGCGTCGCATTGAGCACCGCGGCTTCGCCCGCGCTCGGCATGCGGCCGACGAGGAGGAGGAAGAAGTGATCGGTGAACGAGACCTTGCCGATCAGCTCCTTCGACAGGTCGCGGCCGCGGACGACGATCGTGTGCGCATCCGACGTGCAGATCGCGGTGCGCGGCACCGTCGCCTTGCCGATCTTCACGGCTGCGGCGCGAGGCGGAAGTCGTAGCTCGCCGAGTGGTACGGCACCTTCATGTCGCGGCCGTCGACGGCCTTGCCCGGCGGATGCTTCTCGAAGTCGACGACGAGGCTGTCGCGCTTGCCGAACACCGCGTCCTCGTCGAGGTACGGCCCGTTGGCGACGAAGATGTGCGTCGTCACCGGCACGTGGCCGTCGGCCGACACCATCATGTGCATGTGCCCGGGGCGGTTGATGCCGCGTTCGGTCGCACGCATCAAGACCCCGACCGGGCCGTCGTCGGGGATCGGGTAGTAGTTGGGCCGGATCGACCAGAACCAGTAGCGGCCCTGCGGATCCGTGCGCAAGCGGCCCCGCCCGCGCATCGTCGGCGTGCTCGAGAGCTGGACGTCGTACTTGCCGTCGCCGTCGCCCGACCAGACGTCGAGCAACGCGCCCGCGAGCGGCTGTCCTTCGAGGTCGGTGACGCGGCCCATGTAGAGCGTCGGCTCGCCGGGCACCCCTTCGCCGATGTCGCCGCCGAGCGGCACGTCGGGAGCGCCGGGCCAGTAGAACGGCCCTTCGACGGTCGCCTCGGTCGCTTCGCTCGCGCCCTTCGCCTGGCCGCTCGCGCGCGCCTGCGCGAGCGAGACGACCATCATCGAGAGGCCGAGAACGTCCGACAGCAGGATGAACTCGGGCCGCCGCTCGGTCGAGATCTGGCCGGTCTCGGTGAGGAAGCGCATTCCCGCGAGCCACTCCTCGGCAGTGAGGTCGACTTCGCGCGCGAACGCATGCAGGTGCTTGACGAGCGAAGCCATGATCTCGCGCAGGCGCGGATCGCTCGCCTTCGCGAACGCGGCGACGACCTCCTCGGTGAGCTTGTCCTGGTTGTATTCAGACATGGCGGTCCCCGTCCCGGACACGCCGCGATCGGCTAGCGATCGCGGACGCGCACCTGGCCGTTGTTGTAGACGATCTTGCCGCCGACGACGGTCAGCACCGACCCGAGGTGCTTGAGCGACTCGTCGGGGACGCTGAAGTAGTCGCCGTTCAGGACGACGAGGTCGGCGAGCTTGCCGGTCTCGATCGAGCCGAGCTTGTCTTCCTCCTTGCTGAACCAGCCGTTCTCCCGCGTGTAGAGGCGCATCGCCTCGTCGCGCGACAGCGTCTGGCCGGCGTTGATGACGACTCCCGAGCTGTTCTTGCCGGTCGTCATGTAGTAGAGCATCAGCCACGGGTTGAGCGTCGAGATCTGCGCCGAGTCGGAGCCGGCGCCGACCTTGATGCCGCTGTCCACGATCGTGCGGTACGGCGGGCCGCTCGAGGTCGGCGTGCCGGCGAGGTAGCGGAAGCCGTGCAGGGCGAGGCCGCCGCCGATCGCCTTCAGGCGCTGGATGTTCTCCGGCGTGATCGTCAGCGCGTGCGCGACCGACCAGTGCAGCGGCGCGATCGGGATCTGAGCGTTGAGCTGCTCCCACGCCGAAATCGCGACGTTGTCCTCGGCCGACGAGAGCGTGTGCTGCTGGTAGATCCAGCCGCGCTCGGCGGCCGTGTGCACCGCGGCGGCGTAGTTCGACGGCGGCACGACCTGTCCGAACAGCGGCCAGTTGGTGATGAACTCGCCGAGGCCGGCGATCTTGAGCCAGTCGTTGCCGAACTCGCGGAACGCGTTCTCGACCCGGCGCGTCAGGATCGGGTTGTCGGGCTGCGTGTCCATGCTGAGGAAGAAGACGCGGATGCGCACCTTCATCTGGCCGTTGCGGTGCAGGTCGAGCAGCGGGTCGTACGCCGTGTAGGGATCCCAGCTCGCGGCGCCGTCGAAGGTGAACTCGCTGTCGTGATCGGGCGAGCCGGGAATGAGGAAGCCGCCCATGTCGAAGCTCGACGTCACGCCGAGCTGAGCGGCGTAGTTCATCGCGTCGACGGTCGAGCGCTTCTTGTCGTCGAACGTCTGGATCGAGCGCAGCGCGTTCAGCGCCGCGACGGTCGGCGCGTTGGCGGCGATCGAGCCATCGGCGCCGACCGCGATGCCGCGGCTCGCGAAGAACGTCTTGCCGGCCGAGTTCGTCACCGACGGGCCGGTGAACGAGACCTGGATGTACACCGGGTTCGCCGGCGCGATCGCATCGAGCTCGGCAAGCGTCGGCAGCCGCTTCTCGGCGAACTGGACCGGGTTGAAGCCGCCGATCGTCGTCACGAACTGCCCGGCGGGAACGCCACCGGCAATGCGTGCGCGGTAGATCGCCGCGATGTCGGCGATCGACGCCGCAGTCTCGAGCGGCGTGTGGTACCCGGGCCGGAGGCCGAGCAGGATGATGTGGTTGTGGTTGTCGACCAGGCCCGGGACGACCGTGCGCCCGTTCAGGTTGATCACCTGCTTGCAGCGGTTGTCGACCAGGCCGGCGTCGTTGCCGACGGCCGAGAACTTGTCGTTGTGGACCGTCACCGTCGAGACGACCCGGTTCTGCGCGTCCATCGTGTGGATGACGCCGTTGACGAACACCGTGTCGCGGCCGTTCGGGCAACGCTCGGCGTCGCCGGAGTCGGCGAACGCGGCGCTCGCCAGCATCGCCAGCGTCGTCGCCAGCAGGCGGGCGCGCCGGCGGTCAGGAAGTGTGCACAAGGTCATCTCGCTGTCTCCTCTCGTCTCGGCGGGCGTCGCCGCGTTCGCGGGGCACGATAGGCGCCGCGGACGCTGGCGACAAATGGTCGATGCCGATCGATATGATCGATGCGATCGATTCGCCGTCCGGGTTTCCATGGAGCTCAGGCACCTTCGCTACTTCGTCGCGCTCGCCGACTGCCTGAGCTTCACGCGCGCCGCGGACCGTGTCCACGTCACCCAGTCGACGCTGTCGCACCAGATCCGCCAGCTCGAGGACGAGATCGGGCAGCGCCTGTTCGAGCGGATCGGCAAGCGCGTCGTGACCACCGAGGCCGGCGAGCTCTTCCTCGCCTTCGCGGTGCGGGCGCTGAAGGAAGTCGATCTCGGCATCGCGATGCTCAAGCCCGGCGGCGGCGGCCTGAGCGGCCAGGTTCGCGTCGGCGCGACGCACACGTTCAACGTCTCGCTCATCCCCGAGTGCGTCGCGCTCTTTCTCGCCCGCCATCCGACGGTGCGCGTTCGCGTCGACGAGCTCGCCGCCGAGCAGGTCGCGAACGGCCTGCGCGACGGCGAGCTCGACATCGGCATCGCCTACCGGCCGACCGGCCCGACCGACCTGCGCTTCGAGCCGCTCTACCACGAGGAGATGGTGCTGGTCATCGCCCACGGCCATCCGCTCGCGCGGCGCAAGCGCATCCGCATGGTCGAGCTGCACCAGCAGCGGCTCGTGCTGTTGCCGCGGCATTTCGCGACCCGGCTGCTGCTCGAGGAGTGCTTTCACGCGAGCGGCGCCGAGCCGATCGTCGTCGCCGAGATGTCGGCGATCGCACCGATGCTCGGGCTCGTCCTGCGCATGCCGATCGGCACGATCGTCGCGACCAACGCCGTGCCTGCAGCGATGCAGGGCCTGGCGACGATCCCGATCGAGAGCCCGACGCCGGTGCGCACGCCCGGCCTGCTCTGGCGCCGCGAGGCGCGCCAGGATGCCACGGTGAAGTCGTTCGCCGTGATCGTCCGCAAGACCGCGCTCGGCAACAGCCTGCGCGGCCAGCAGGCGCGCTGAGCCCCGCGTTCCTATTGCGGCGCTTGAGAAAAGCGATGCCGCCAGCGTCGGCGCGGCGCTACCCTGTGCGCCCGCACCACAGGAGAACGACGACATGGCCAAGCCCGCGCCCCGCATCAACATCGGCATCGACGAGGCCGACCGTGCCGCGATCGCCGAAGGTCTCTCGAAGCTGCTCGCCGACACCTTCACGCTCTACCTGACGACGCACAACTTCCACTGGAACGTGACCGGCCCGATGTTCAACACGCTGCACCTGATGTTCATGGAGCAGTACACCGAGCTGTGGAACGCGGTCGACCCGATCGCCGAGCGGATCCGCTCGCTCGGCCACCACGCGCCGGGGTCGTACGGCCAGTTCGGCCGCCTCGGCTCGATCGGCGACGTGCCCGAGACGCCGCCGGCCGCGCTCGACATGGTCAGGAAGCTCGTCGAGGGCCACGAGGCGGTCGCGCGCACCGCGCGCGGCATCTTCCCGCTCGCCGACAAGGCAAGCGACGAGCCGACCGCCGACCTGCTCACGCAGCGCCTCACGGTGCACGAGCAGACCGCCTGGATGCTGCGCAGCCTGCTCGAGGACTAGCGGCGCG
>DATJIM010000310.1:0-6092 GCA_035493195.1 Caldimonas sp. | reverse complement strand
GCCCTCCTCCTCTACTTCCGGAAATCGGCCACCCGCCGCCCGCGCCCGAACCGAGGCCAACCAGCAGCCGAAACGCGCGGTGCGGGATCGGGATGGCAGGGCGCCCTGTTTTGCGGAAGTAGAGGAGGAGGGCCGGCCGTCCAGGCCAGGCCGGGGGGACATGGAGCAAAGCAGGGTGCCCTGCCGTCCCGATCCCGTGAACCACGAACGCGCGACGCGTGCGACTAAAGCAACTGCTCCGGAACGAACCAGCCGAGCAGCATGTTGTGCACGCGCAGCCAGAAGGTCGACTCCGGCTCGACGCCGAGCACGGTCTCCTTGTCCTCCTCCGTCGTCAGCCATTGCAGCTCCGACGTCCCGGGCTCGAGGCGCAGCCGGTACGCGCCCTCGAGCTTCGAGATGTTGATGACGCGCAGCAGCTCCTTGGCGAGCGCGGGACTGTCGATGAACATGCCGAACTCGGTGTTCGTGCTCGCCGAGCGCGGGTCGAGGTTCATCGATCCGATGAAGATGATGTGCTTGTCGATCACCGCGGTCTTGGCGTGCAGCCGGCCCAGCGACGAGCCGAACATGCCGAGGCGCTTGGTGTGCTGCGTGCGCGTCGGACTCAGCTCGTAGAGGTCGACGCCGGCCTCGAGCATGCGCGCGCGGTAGCGCGAGTAGCCGGTGTGGACGAGCGGCTCGTCGGTCGCCGCGAGCGAGTTGGTGATCACGGTCACTTTGACCTTGTCGCGCTGCAGGTTGTGGAACGACTGCATGCCGAGCTCGCCGGGGATCATGTACGGCGACGTCAGCACGAGGTCGTCCTTCGCCTGCCAGACCTGCATCATCACGTCGTTCGTGACGCTCATCTCGAACGCGATCTTGGGCGTCATCGCGAGCAGCTTCTCGGGCGGGTCGGCGAACGCGCGCGCGGTTCCCCACTCGAGACCGAGCTGCCCGGCGTCGAAGTCGTCCGAGAGCGGGCCGTAGCCGAGGAGGTCGGTCGACGGCAGCTCGATCGGCTCCATCGTCGCCTGCGACGCGATCGCGTCGTCGAACGCCTTCGCGCGCACCGCCTTGTCGCCGAGCGGCTCGCCGACGGCCTCGATCGGATAGACGACCTCGCTGTTCCAGTAGCGGTCGAAGATCGCCGACATCGAGCGCACCACCGCGCCCATGACGAACGCGTCCATGTCGACGAAGTTGGCGTCGTGCGCGCGCAGGAAGTACTCGTCGGCGATGTTGCGCCCGCCCGCGACCGCCATCACGCCGTCGGCGATGAAGAGCTTGTTGTGCATGCGGTGGTTCAGCCGCCCGAAGTCGAAGATCGACGCCGTGTAGCGGCCACTGGGGCCGGAGCCGCGGTTGCAGCAGAACGGGTTGAAGAGTCTCACCTCGACGTTCGGGAACGCCGCCAGGCCGCGCAGCAGCGGGTCGGAATGCTGCGTGTAGAGGTCGTCGACGAGGAGGCGGACGCGGACTCCGCGCTGGCTCGCGTCGCGGAGCGCCGCCAGCAGGAGCCGCCCGGTCGAATCGTTCTCGAGCTGGTAGTACTGGACGTCGAGCGACGTCGCGGCGCGCTGCGCGAGCTGCAGCCGGGTGTCGAGCGAATACGCGCCGAGCGGCAGCAGGCGGACTCCGGTCTGCTCGGGAGACGGCGACGATCGCTCGGCGATCTTGACGAGCGGGCTCTGGGGGTTCGGCGGCAGCGCGACCGTGTCGGTCTTGCCGACGTTGCGCGGCAGCGACCCGCACCCCGCGAGCAGTGCCGCACCGGCGACGAGCGCCGCCGCCGCGATTCGCAGGGCGACCGACCGGCCTTTCTCGTAAGATGAAGAGCGCCGATGCGACCAGCCGGAGGCGGTCATGAAAAAGAGTCTTGCATCCATCCTGTTGCTGTTTCCGCTCGCGACATCGTCATACGCAGCGCTCGATGTCGGAGATGCAGCGCCAAACTTTACAGTCCCGGCGGCGCTCGGCGGCAAGGTGTACAGCTTCAAGCTCTCCGATTCGCTCGCCAAGGGGCCGGTCGTGCTCTATTTCTTCCCGGCGGCGTTCTCGGTCGGCTGCTCGATCGAGGCGCACGAGTTCGCCGAGTCGATGGCCAAGTTCGAGGCGCTCGGCGCGACCGTGATCGGCGTCTCGTCGGACGACATCGACACGCTCGGCAAGTTCTCGGTGCAGGCGTGCCAGGGGCGCTTCCCGGTCGCCTCCGACAGCACGCAATCGGTGATGAAGTCGTACGACGCGGTGATGCAGACCCGACCCGACTACGCCAACCGCGTCTCTTACGTGATCGCGCCGAACGGCAAGGTCCTCTACAACTACCAGAGCCTGAACCCGAGCCGCCACGTCGAGAAGACGCTCGCCGCGCTCAAGGACTGGAACCAGACGAAGAAGTGACGCGAGGCGGCCGTGCCGCCCGTGTCATCGCGAGCGCAGCGAACGATCTCGCAGCGCGCGTTGCGACCTGTTGCCAACAGTGCACGCTTTGTCGATCCGCAGCCGGCACGTCTATTGCGTGAAGGCACGCATCGGCTGGCAGACTCGGCCGTCGGGAGGTGATCGATGGCCAAGACGACGACGTCCGCGCTGGCGCGGCCCTTGAAGCTCTACGCGACCGGCCACGCCGTCCTGCTCGGCGGTGCCTGGGCGATGCACGTGACCGGCTCGATGCTGCCGATGGCGCTCGCCGCGTCGGCGTGCCTGATGCTGACGGTGCCGCTCGTCCGCCACTTCCTGCGGCCTGCGCGCGAGCGCTGACGCAGCGTCCGTAGGAGAGCGCCGACGCCGGCATCGGCGTCGAGACGACCGCGGCCGGCGGCCGCCTCCGCTTCGCTCGCGTCCGTGCGGGGGCGATCCTCCGGGTTTCCCCACGACCAGGAGCGATCGCATGGACACCAACGAACCGATGCTCACCGGGCTCTTTCGCGACCGCGAGAGCGCCGAGCGCGCGTACCAGTCGGTCTCCGACCGCGGCTACGGACGCGAAGACGTCAACGTCGTGATGTCCGACGAGACGCGACGGCGCCACTTCAGCGGCCCGGACGCCGACGGCCGCGACAGCGTGTTCGGCACCAAGGCCGCTGAAGGCGCGGGGATCGGCGGCGCGATCGGCGGCAGCATCGGTGCGATCGCCGCGGCGATCGCCGCAGTGGGCACGACCGTCGCGCTGCCCGGCCTCGGCCTCGTCATCGCCGGGCCGCTCGCCGCGGCGCTTGCCGGTGCCGGTGCCGGCGCCGCGACCGGCGGCATCATCGGCGCGCTGATCGGCTGGGGGATCCCCGAGGAACGCGTCAGGGTGTACGACGAGGGGATCCGCGACGGCGGCATCCTGATGGCGGTGCGTCCTCGCAACGACGAGGATGCGAGCCACTTCGAGGACGCCTGGAAGGCGAACCGCGGCGAGCACGTCTACCGATAGACGTCGGCATCTCGCTCCGCGATCTTCGCGCGCACACGCTCGGCGAGCGCGGCGCCGCGCGGCGACGGTGCCTGCGGCGCGACGCGAAGCGCGCGCGGCACGACCGGGTCGCCCCCCTGCGCGAGCGCGCCGCGATCGAAGGGAACGCCCGCCGCGGCCGCCGTCGATGGCTGCGCGTGCGGCGTCGGCGCCGCAGCGAACGCTCGCGCGGCGGGCACCGCCTGCGCCGGGATCGCTTCGCCGCGCACGAACGCGCGAACGTCGTCGCGCAGGCGAGGGCGCGAGCCGTCGTCGAGGTACGTCATGTGGCCGCCGGGATAGACGCGCCGGAAGACGTTCGGCTGCGCCCCGAGGCGATCGAGGTCGAGCTCGGTCTGCAAGAAAGGCGTCGCCAGGTCGTGGTAGCCGGCGAGCGACAGGATGCGCAGCATCGGCGAGCGCACGAGCGCGGCGGCGACGTCGGGAATCGTGTCGGGCAGTGCGCGGCCGTCGTGGCTGAAGTTCCAGTTCGAGAGCGCATCGGCGAGCAGCGTGTAGGGCGCCGTCACGCTGTAGCCGAGCTCGTCGCGCAGGAGCGATTGCACGGCGGCGGTGAACGGCGCGGTGATCAACGCCGACGACGGGTCGCCGGACGCGGCGAGGGCGCTGCCGTTGGCGGCGACGATGCGCGCGTCGTAGCGGCCCATCAACCGGCCGGGCAGCACGAAGCTGCGATACGAGAGCGGATCGAGGTCGAAGTTCGCGTTCCAGAGCGCCTGCGGCGCGCCGGTCAGCGCGACGAGCTGGTCGACGACGCCGGCCGGAGGCGGCGTGTGGCTGGCGACGAAGGCGTCGACGGCGGGAGCGTAGACGCCGATCGTGAAGCTGCGCAGCGTCGTCGCGAACGCGTCGGCGTCGCTCGGCGGCGGTGAGCTGAGGCCGTGCCAGGCGCCGACCTCGCCGTAGCTCGGCACGAATCCCTCGCAGCTCGCGAGCCCGGGATCGAAGACCTCGCAGTTGCTGTTGTAGTCGAGCACCGACGACAGCAGAGCGACGCCGTCGAGGCGCATCCCGGCGGCGAGCATGAGCTCGGCGAGCACGGCGGCGCGCGTCGTTCCGTACGACTCGCCGAAGACGAACGTCGGCGACCCCTGTCGCTGGTTGACGGCGACGTAACGCGCGATGAAGTCGCGCATCACGGCGGCGTCGCCGTCGACGCTCCAGAAGCTCTGGTTGAGGTACGGAGCGACGGCGGTCGAGTAGCCCGTGCCGACCGCGTCGACGAAGACGAGGTCGGCGACGTCGACGAGCGTCTCGGCGTTGTCGACGAGCTGGAACGGCTGCGGCACCGCGAGCGACGGCGCGCTGGTGACGATTCGCCGCGGCGCGAACGAGCCGAGGTGCAGCCACACCGTCGCCGACCCCGGGCCGCCGTTGAAGAAGAAGACGAGCGGCCGCGCCGCTCCCGGCTGCGTGTAGGCGACGTAGAACATCGACGCCTCGGTCGCGCCGCTCTTCGGGTCGCGGGCGTCGAGATGGCCTGCGACCGCCGTGTAGGCGAGCGGCCCGGATGCGGTCGCGATCGTGTGCGCCGTGATCGTCGCGGCTTCGCTCGACGCGGCGAGCGAACCGGTCGGCGCGCTCGAGTACGGCGTCGTGTCGCCACCCGTGCCGGGCGGCGTGACGGTCGTTTCGCCGCCGCCGCCGCCTCCGCCACCACAGGCGGCGAGCGCGAACGCGAGCACGACGGCGAGGCCAAGACGGCGCATGCGACGATTCTCGTCGACGCCGCGGGGACGGTTGCGTTACAACCGCTTGCATCGGGCCATGGAGGAACCACGCGATGAAGAACGTCCTGCTGCTCGCGCTCGCCCTGTTCGCCGCCACCGCGTTCGCGCAGAGCCCGCCGCCGTCGATGCGCCTGCGCGGAACGATCGAGAAGATCGATCCGACGTCGATGGTGATCAAGGAGCGCAACGGCGAGACGATGACGCTCGCGATCGCCGACGACCTTCGGGTCGCCGAGGTGATGCCGGTCGACCCGAAGACGATCCAGTCGGGCACCTACGTCGGCACCGCCGCCATCGCAGGGGCCGACGGCAAGCTCTCCGCGCTCGAGGTGCTCGTCTTTCCGGAAGCGATGCGCGGCACCGGCGAGGGTCATTCGCAATGGGACCTGCAGCCCGGGTCGACGATGACCAACGCGACCGTCAGCGAGGTCGTTCCCGGTGCCAAGGGCCGGGAGATGACGCTGCGCTACAAGGACGGCGAGAAGACGATCATCGTTCCCGAGGGCATCCCGGTCGTCACGCTGAAGCCGGCCGACCGCTCGCTTCTCGTCCCCGGCGCCAAGGTCCTCGTGAGCGCGCAGGTTCGCAACGGCACGCCGACCGCACTGCGCGTCACGGCGGGCAGGAACGGCTTCGCGCCGCCGATGTGAGACGTTAGCGCGACCAGGTGTCGCGCAGCGTCGTCGTGCGGTTGAAGACCGGTCGTGCGGCCGCGTGGTCGACCGCGTCCGCGACGAAGTAGCCGTGGCGCTCGAACTGGAAGCGATCGCCCGGCTTCGCGTCGCGCAGCGAAGTCTCGATGAACCCCGAGACGATCGTGCGGCTCGCGGGGTTGAGGCTCGCCTTCAGGTCCTTGCCGCCGGTGTCGGGATGCGCGTCGACGAACAGGCGGTCGAAGAGGCGCACCTCGGCGGCGA
>DATJIM010000309.1:0-30452 GCA_035493195.1 Caldimonas sp. | reverse complement strand
GCGGGCCGCTGCGCAGCGGCACCAACGCGGTCGTCGCGACCAACGTCGCGCTGACCAAGTCGCAGGCGACCAAGATCGCGGAGATGGCCGACGACGGCATCGCGCGCGCGATCGACCCGGCGCACACCGCCGGCGACAGCGACACGCTCTTCGTGCTCGGCACCGCGCGCGTCGCGCTGGCGTCGCTCGGCGACGAGGCGTCGGTCGTCACGCAGATCGGCAGTGCCGCCGGCGATGTCGTCTCGCGCGCAATCGTGCACGCGGTGCTCGCGGCGAAGTCGACGTGCCAGCCGAGCTACTGCGCGACGTTCCCCTCAGCGTGCAAGAACGGCCGGTAGAAGGACATGACCATGCGACTCCACACTGCTCTTTGCACGCTGCTCGCGGGAATCGCCGGCGCGTCCGCGTCGTTCGCGCAGACGCTGCCGCAGACCCCCGGGCCGAAGAACGCGATCACCGACGTCCCCGGAATCGAGGTCGGGCACTACACCGCGACCAACGGCACCGGCGGCATGACCGGAACCACCGCGATCATCGCGCGCGCCGGCGCGATCGCAGGCGTCACGCAGCGCGGCGGCGCGCCGGGAACGCGCCTGACGGACCTGCTCAATTCGCAAAAGGCGGTCGGCGCCATCCACGCGGTGACGCTGAGCGGCGGAAGCGCGTACGGTCTGGCCGCGTCGGACGGCGTCACCACGTGCCTCGACGCGCAGGGCGTCGGCACGCCGGTCGCGAACGGCGTCAAGGTGCCGCTGGTCGCGTCGGCGATCCTGTTCGATCCCGGCCGCTGCGCCGACTTCACGTTCCGGCCCGACGCATCGTTCGGCGTCAACGCGTGCATGGCGGCGAACAACGGCCCGGTCAAGATGGGCAACGTCGGCGCCGGCGCCGGCGCGCGCTCCGGCGGCGTCAAGGGCGGCATCGGCACCGCGAGCGCAGTGCTGCCGAACGGCGTCGTCGTCGGCGCGATCGTCGCGATCAACTCGTCGGGGCGCACGTTCGACGCGACGACCGGAGCGTTCTTCGCCGGCTACATCGCCTCGTCGAGCGACCCGATCGTTTCGGCGGCGCAGATCGACCCGGGCGCGGACAGCCAGGAGCTGCTGCGCGCGACGACGATCGCGGTCGTCGCGACGAACGCGACGCTGACGAAGGCACAGGCCAACAAGGTCGCGCAGATGGCCGACGACGGCCTTGCGCGCGCGATCCGCATCGCGCACGGCACCGGCGACGGCGACACAGTGTTCGCGCTCGCGACGGGGCAGGTGGCCGGCGCACCGAACATCAACTCGATCGGTGGTGCTGCCGCGGATGCGCTGTCGCGCGCGATCATGCGCGCGATCCAGGCGGCCGATGCGATCCACGTCGGCGCCTGCAACGTCTCGAGCTACTGCGAGCAGTTCCCGCAGCTCTGCAAGCGCTGAGGATCGATCGCGCGACGCCGCGCGCCGACGCGCGCGGCGTCAGCGCCTGACGACGTACCGCGTCACCACCGGCGGCTCGGGGCCGAGATGGAACGCGAGCCGGCGCTCGCGCAGCGCGATGTCGGCCGCAGTCGCGCGGTGGAAGCGCCGCAGGTGCTCGGTCCACGACTCGTCGACGATCTCCTCGACGAAGCGCGCCGGCTCGCCGATGTCGCGCAGCAGGTCCCAGCCGATCGCCCCTTCGCTGAGACGGACGCGGCGCGTCTGCTGCATGAGCTCGATGAACGCGTCGGCGCGCGCGGGGTCGATCACGTATTCGACGGTGACGACGACTCGGCCGTCGTCGGGCGGCGTTCCCGAAGGCTGCGCCGCCCATCCCGAAGGTGCCGGCGACAGGTCGACCTCTTCGTCCTCGACGTCGCGCACGTAGCGGACCGCGAGCAGCATCACCAGGATGCCGCTCGTCGCCGCCGAGAAGAGCGCGGTGCGCATCGATCCGGTCGTCGCGACCTGGCCCCAGAGCGCAGCGCCGAGCGCGCTCGCGCCCATGATCGCCATCTGGTAGCTCGCCATGCCGCGCGCGCGCACCCAGTTCGGCAGCGACATCTGGGCCGAGACGGAGAGCGAGTTGGCGACCGTGATCCACACCATCCCGTTGACGAGCATCGCCGGGACCGCGACCCACGCGTTCGGCGCGACCGCCATCACCGCGGTCGCGGCCGATTGCAGGACGGTGCCGCCGACGACGAGGCCGTCGCGGCCGAACGCCTGGCGCAGCCGCGGCAGCGCGAGGACGGCGATGATCGCGCCGGCGCCCATCGACGCGAGCAGGAGCGTGAACGTGCCGGCGTCGCCGCCGACGAGGCCGCGCGCGAGCAGCGGCAGCAGCGCGAGCAGCGCCGTCGAGTGGAGAAAGAAGATCGAGACGCGCAGCAGCACCGCGCGCAGCCGCGGCGATTGGCGCACGAACTGGACGCCGACGCGCATCGCGGTCATCAGCCGCTCCTGGCCGAGCGGGCTCGGCCGGTGCTCGTGGCGCCAGCGCAGGATCAGGAAGGCCGAGAACAGCGAGAGCACGGCGTTGAGCGCGAACACCCAGACGCTGCCGGCGCTCGCGATGAGGGCGCCGGCCAGGAGCGGGCCGACGATGCGCGACAGGTTCATCGCGACGCCGTTCAGCGCCAGCGCCGACGCGAGCTGGGCCTTCGGCACCAGCTCGGGAACGATCGCCGAGAAGACCGGCCAGCGCAGCGCGAGGCCGATGCCGTTGAGAAAGACGAGGACGAGGAGCAGCGGCGTCGTCATCCACCCGAGCGCGGTCACCGCGCACAGCACCGCGGCGGTTGCGGCGAGCCAGAACTGCGTCGCCGTCAGCCAGCGGCGGCGATCGAGGATGTCGGCGAGCGCGCCGCTCGGCAGGCCGAGCAGGAACACCGGCAGCGTCGAGGCCGACTGGACGAGCGCGACCCAGATCGGCGTGCGCGTCAGCGTCGTCATCGTCCACGCCGACGCGACGTCGGTCATCCACATGCACAGGTTGGCCGTCAGCCACGTGCTCCAGAGCAGCCGGAAGACGGGGACGCCGAGCGGCTCGAGCGCGGTCATCGAGCGCAGCGACGGTCTCCGGATGGCAGCGGCCCGCATCTCGATATTGAACCTCATGGCGGGGAAGGCCGCCGCGCGCCGACGAAGCGGCGGCAGCGGCCCGCCCGTCCCTGCTTACGACCAGGACAGCGCGAGCGGCCGCGACCGTCGCTGCCGCGCTCGCATCGCGTAGAGCGCGAGCAGCGCGACGGCGATCGCCGTTGCGGCGAGTGCTCGCCGTGGCAGCCGCTGCAGCGCGCCAACGACGAAGCGCGGCGGCGTCTTGCGCTGCGGCGCCGATGCCCGCCGCCGTGCCTGCGGCGGCCGTTCCCCGAGCGCCGCTGCGGCGAAGTGATCGAGCAGCGCGCCGACGAAGCGCGGCAGATCCTGCCCGCCTCGGCTCGTCAGCCAGTTGCCGTCGCGCACGATCGCTTCGTCGAGCCAGGTCGCTCCGGCGTGGACGAGGTCGTCGCGGATGCCGGGCCACGACGTCATCGTCCGACCCGACGCGACGCCCGCGGACGCGAGCAGCCAGGCGCCGTGGCCGAGCGCCGCGATCGGCTTCCTCGCCGCGTCGAACGCGCTCGCGAAGGCACGCGCAGCCTGCGACTGGCGCAGCAGGTCGGGGCCGACGAAGCCACCGGGGACGAACAGCGCGTCGTAGTCGCGCGCGTCGACGTCGGCCAGGCTGCGGTCGACGGCGACGCGCGCCGCCGGCTCGTGCAGGTTCACGCCGCGGATGCGGCCGTGCCGCAGCGAGACGATCTCGACGTCGGCGCAGGCGGCGCGCAGCGCTGCGATCGGCACGGTCAGCTCGACTTTCTCGGAGCCGTCCGCCGCCAGCACGGCGACTCGCCGGCCCAGCAATCTGCGATCGAGGGTCATGCCGGCCGAGCAGCAAGAGCAGTGCCTGAAAAATTCAACCGAACGGTTGACATTCGCGCCGGACCCGCTTATCCTCAACCACATGGTTGAACGAAACGAGCCCCGACTGGACGCGGTCTTCCACGCGCTCGGCGATGCGACGCGCCGGCAGATGCTGCGCGCGCTCGCACGCGACGAGCAGAGCGTCGGCCAGCTCGCCGCGCCGCACGCGATGTCGCTCGCCGCGGCGTCGAAGCACGTCAAGGCGCTCGAGAACGCCGGGCTCGTGCGCCGCGAGGTGCGCGGCCGCACCCACGTGCTTCGGCTCGACCCCGGCCCCCTCGCCAGCGCGCACCGCTGGCTCGATTTCTACGCGCGCTTCTGGACCGACCGTCTCGATGCGCTCGAGCGGCTGCTCGCCGACGAGCCGCCGCCTTCCCGCCCACCCCGCAAAACCAGGAGACCGCGATGACGACGATGACCGCAACCGCAACCGCGCAGGCCCACGACGCCTGGGGCGTGCTCAGCGAGCCCGCGACGCTGACGATCCGGCGCGTGCTGCCCGGGCCGATCGAGCGCGTCTGGACCTATCTCACCGATTCCGACCTGCGCCGGCAGTGGCTCGCCGCCGGCGGCATGGAGCTCGCCGTCGGCGCGCCGTTCGAGCTCGTCTGGCGCAACGACGAGCTGACCGATCCCCCCGGCGAGCGCCCGGCGGGATTCGGCGCCGAGCATCGGATGCAGAGCCGCATCACCGAATGCGAGCCGCCGCGGCGGCTGTCGTTCTCGTGGCAGAACAGCGGCGACGTCACGATCGCGCTCGACGATCTCGTCGACGGCAAGGTGCTGCTGACGCTCACGCACCGTCGGCTGCCCGACGGCGCCAGGCTCAATATCGCTGCCGGCTGGCACGCGCACCTCGACCTTCTCGTCGCGTCGGTGACCGGCGCGCAAAAGGGCCCGTTCTGGGACGGCTGGAAGCGCCTGCGCGACGCCTACGAGCGCAGGCTCGCGGGGTGACCGCTCGGCGCGCTGCTACGGCAGCGCGTCGTCGTCGCCCGCGCCGTCGGCCGATGCCGGCTCAGGCGGGTACGTGACGCGGGCGCCCTCGACGACGGCGAACGGCGTCATGCGGTGCGGCTGCAGGCGCTTCGCGCTCACGATCTCGCACGCGGCGACGCCGCGCGCGACGAGCGCATCGGCGATCAGCGAGCGATGGCATCGCCACGGCACCGCCTCGGCGCACATGATCGCGACGCGCTCGCGTTCGGCGAGCGCGATGAGCGTCATCACGGCGTCGGCGAACGCTTCGGTCTGCATGTAGTCGGCGTAACCCTGGAACGAGCGGTTGCGCCAGCCGCCGTTGATCGATCCCGCCCGCGGCGAGCGCAGGCCGCCGAGCGCAGCGACGTGCGAATAGCCGATCGACTCGGCCGCGAGCGACGCCGCGAGCGCGTCGCCACCGAACTGCGGGTTGTGGCGCGAGCGCGGCACGGTGCGCACGTCGACGAGCTGCGTGACGCCATGCGCGCGCAGCAGCGCGATGAAGTCGGCGATCGGCCGCGTCGAATGGCCGACGGTGAGCACCGCGCGCGCGGCCGCGTCGTCGCGCTCGGGCGACACCGCGATCGGATCGCTCGCCGGAAACGTCTCCTCGATCGCCTCGTCGAGCCGCTCGTCGGCGCCGACCGGCGCTTCGGCGGGGGCGTCGGCGGCGCTCGACCGAGCGTCATCGGAACGATTCATCGTGCGCTCGCGTTCGAGGTTTGCATCCGGTCTGGCGGGCAAGTTGCGATCCCATCACAATCTTCGCTCAAGCCCGCCCGCTCCGATGATCGATCTCAGCACCCTCGGCATGACCGAGATCGTCCGCCTGCAGAACCAGCTGCAGCAGGAGCTCCGGCGCCGTTTCGAGCGCTCGCTCCTGATGGCGTTCTCGGACATCGTCGGGTCGACGCCGTACTTCGCGCGCTTCGGCGACGCCGTCGGGCGCCAGCTCCACCAGCTCCACGTCGACCTCCTCGGGCAGGCGGCGGGCGATGCCCAGGGGCGCATCGTCGATGCCGTCGGCGATGGTGTCTTCTGCGTCTTCCCCGACGCCGAAGCGGGCGTGCGCGGCATCGTCGCGTTCGAGCAGGCGATGGCGCGCGAGAACGCGACGCGGGCGCGCGAGCACCAGCTCGCCGTGCGCATCGGCCTGCACTGGGGATCGGTGCTGACCGACGGCGCCGTCGTCACCGGCGACTCGGTCCACGTCGCCGCGCGCGTCGCCCGCGCTGCCGAGCCCGGCGGCGTCTGCCTGACGCGCCAGGTGTTCCTCGAGTTCGGCCCCGAGCTGCGCGTCCTCTGCCATCCGATCGGGATGCGCGAGCTGAAGGGCGTCACGCAGCCGTTCGACCTCCTCGAGCTCGACTGGCGCGATCCGACCACCTTCCCGCGCCGCGTGCTGATCGAGGAGACCGAGCAGCAGATCGCGCTGCCGCAGAAGGACATCGTCAGCTTCGGCCGGCTGCACGAGCCCGACGGTGCGCGCGCCAACGACATCGTGCTGTTCCATCCCGATCCGGCGCGCACGCGCCAGATCAGCCGCTGGCACTTCGAGCTGCGGCGCGCTCCCGACGGGCTCAGGCTCAGGACGCTGTCCGACGGCGTCACCACGGTCGACGGCGAGCCGGTCGGCAAGGGCGTCGACGTTCCGGTCAAGAGCGGCACTCGCATCGTGGTCGCCAACACGCTGACGCTGCGGCTCGCCGGCCCGGCGCACCCGAGCGCCGACGACGAGAACAGCCGGACCATGCTGCTCGACCCGGCGCGCTGAGCGCGTCGCCGCCGCGCGCCGTCTTCGCCGCGCGTGGCATCATCGATCGCTCCCGAGGAGCAACCATGATCGTCGAGCGCATCTGGACCGGCAACGCCTATCGCAACTACAACTACCTGATCGCGTGCCCCGAGACCGGCGACGCGCTCGCGATCGATCCGCTCGACCACGAGAAGTGCCTCAACGCAGCGCGCGTCAAGGGCTGGCGCATCTCGCAGGTTCTCAACACCCACGAGCACCACGACCACACCGGCGGCAACGCCGCCGTCATCGCGGCCACCGGCGCCAAGCTGATCGCGCACCACCGCGCCGGCGCGCGCATCGCGGGGGTCGACCGCGGCGTCAAGGCAGGCGACGTGATCAAGGTCGGCAAGACCGTCGAGCTCGAGTGCATGGACACGCCCGGCCACACGATGTGCCACATCTGCCTGCGCTCGCACACCGACGAGCCGGCGATCTTCTCCGGCGACACGCTGTTCAACGCCGGTGCGGGCAACTGCCACAACGGCGGCAACCCGTCCGATCTGTACGCGACGTTCGTCGATCAGCTCGCCGCGCTGCCCGGCAACACGCGCGTCTATCCGGGGCACGACTACATCGAGAACAACCTTCGCTTCACGCTGGCGCGCGAGCCGGACAACGGCGATGCCGAGCAGCTGCTGCGCGAGGTCAGCGGCCACGACCCGAAGACGATGCACGTCACGACGCTCGACGAGGAGAAGCGCATCAACACGTTCCTCCGGCTGGCGAGCCCGAGCGTCATCGCCAAGCTGCGCGAGGCGTTCCCCGACCTGCCCGAGCGGCCGGACGCGAAGACGGTGTTCCTCAAGCTGCGCGAGCTTCGCAACAGCTGGTAAGCGCGAGCGGCGCGCTCAGCCGGGCTGCAGCCCGGCGGCCTCGATCCCGGCGCTGCAGATCGCCTCGTCCTCGTCGCCGGTGCCGCCGCTCGCGCCGGCGGCGCCGACGATCCTGCCGTCGGCGTCCTTGATCAGCACCGCCCCCGTCTGCGGGATGAAGCGTCCCTGGCCGGTCGACGCCAGCGCGCCGAAGAACGCCGGCAGATCCTTGGCGCGTTGCGTCAGCACGCGCGACGCGACGCCCATCGCGACCGATGCCCACGCCTTTCCGCTCGCGATATCGATCCGGAACATGCTGGCGCCGTCCTGGCGCTGCGCACTCTTGACGTGACCGGCGGCGTCGACGACGACGACCGCCATCGGTTGATACCCGCAGTCGGCCGAGCGCTGCAGCGCGGCGGCGATGATCTGGTTGGCTTGGGCGAGGGTGAGGTCCATGGGCCGGCTCCGCGTTTCGGGGGTGGCGAGAATTGTCACGTTCCGGAGCGGTACGCTCCTTGCCTCGCGTCCCCAGATGGCCAAACCGCGCTTTGGAACGAAATCGCCGACCGAGTGCTTCGCGTGGCACTACGCGTTCTTCGCGCGCCTCGCGAATCGCCGGGCGCCGGGGTCGGCGACGCAGCTGCTGCACCTGACGCAGGCGGTGCACGCGTTCCGCGGCCACCTCGACCCGATTCGCGTCGCCGACGAAGTGTTGCTGACCTGGCCGTTCGACGTCCACGAGCCCGGCGCCTGAGCCCGACCTGACGAATCGCGCAAAGCGTTCGCGCCGTTCAGCGCGGCGCCGGCGCGATATCGAAGTGGAGGACGTCCTCGCGCGCGCCGAGCTTCGTGTAGAGCGCGATCGCGGCGTCGTCGCCGTGGTCGGCTTGCACGAACACGACCCAGGCGCCGCGATCGGCGGCGAGCCGCTGCACTGCGCGAACGAGCGCGCTCGCGATGCCGCGCCGGCGCTCGCCTGCCGCGACTGCGAGGTCGTAGATGTAGAGCTCGCTTCTCGCCTGCTCGAACTTCGGCAACAGGTAGCCGGCGAGGCCGCCGACGACCGCGCCGCGGGCGAACGCGGCGATCGCGACGAAGGTGTCGCGCGCGAGCAGGCGCTCGAGATAGTCGTCGTCCGGTTGCCGCGCGGTGTACGTCTCGAGCTCGCCGAACGCGCCGGCGAAGACGGCGAGCATCGCGCGCAGCGGCGCGACATCGTCGCTGCCGAGGACGCGAACCTCGAACGGATCGTGCATCGATGCGAGCCGGTGCGGGCGCTGCCCGATCGTCGCAGTCTAGGCGCCTGCGCTCAGCGGGGCGCAGCGAGCGCCGCGGCGTGCGCAGCGACCGTGGTCATTTCGGTGCTCGCCGACGCGGCGAGCGCCTGGCCGACGAACGCGACGGCGCTCAGCGCGACGACGGCGACGAACAGGGTGGCGGGCGAACGATGGGCGGTGCGGCAGCTCACGGCAGACTCCTGGGTCGCGGCGGCTGCCGCGATCGAGGCGCCACTGTCGCCCCGCGGTGTATCGGGACGACATCCGTGGCCGGCGTTGTTGTATCCAGGTTGTTTCGGCCGCGCAGAACGACCGATCGCCGTCTCCCCCGGAAGGGCGGCATCATCCGCCGTTCTTCCTCCTTCTCGGCAAGACACATGGACCTCGAACTCGGAAACAAGCGCGCGCTCGTCACCGGCGGCTCGCGCGGCATCGGCAAGGCGGTGGCGCGCGGGCTCGCGCTCGAGGGCGCTGCGGTCGCCATCCTCGCGCGCGACGCCGAGCGCGTCGCGGCGACCGCCGCCGAGCTCGTCGACGAGACCGGCGCCACGGTCGTGGCCGTGGTCGCCGACACGACCGACGACGCGCAGGTCGCACGTGCGGTCGCCGAAGCGGTCGCAGCGCTCGGCGGTGGCATCGACATTCTCGTCAACGCCGCCGCCGAGCCCGGTGGCTATGCGCCGCCGCCGAAGCTCGCCGAGATCGACGCCGCGCAGCTGCAGCGCGAGATCGACGTCAAGGTGATGGGCTACGTCCGCTGCGCGCGCGCCGTCGCGCCGCACATGCAGGCGCAGCGCTGGGGTCGGATCGTCAACGTCAGCGGCCTGGCGGCGCGCCAGGCCGTCCACACGATCGGCAGCATCCGCAACGTCGCGGTGTCGGCGCTGACCAAGAACCTCGCCGACGAGCTCGGTCCCTCCGGGATCAACGTCACCGTCGTGCACCCCGGCGTCACCCGCACCGAGCGCACCGCGGCGCTGCTGCCGTCGCGCGCGAGGGCAGCGGGCGCGAGCGAAGAAGCGATCGAGCGGCAGATGGCCGAAGGCAATGCGATCCGCCACCTGATCGACGCGAGCGAGGTCGCGAACGTCGTCGTCTTTCTCTGCTCGCCGAAGTCGGTCGCGATCCACGGCGACGCGATCGCTGCCGGCGGCGGGACGCCGCGCGCGATCCACTACTGAGGCCGCCGGCGCGTCAGGTCGGCAGCGCGGCGAACGCGCGCAGCGTCGCTGCGTCGCCGGGTTCGCCAAGCGCTGCCGCGAACAGATCGGCCGCGAGCGCGCGCTCGCGCGCGCCGATCGTCGCGACGAATTCGTCGGCGCCGTTCATCGCCCGGAAGGTGTCGAAGCCCGTTTCGAGCATCCGCTGCAGCTCGCCGAGCGCGGCGATGCGCGCCGGCGCCCGCATCGCCCGCAGCACGTTGCGCAGGAGCGGCATCCGCGTGACGCGATCGAGCTGCTTCGCGATGTCGAGCGTCAGCGCGATCTGGCGCTCGCGGTCGCTTGCCCGGCCGACGCGCTGCCACGCGCCGGCGTACTCGATCGCTGTGATGCGCGACTCGGCGAGCTCGCTCGCCATCGCGGTGTCGAGGACCTCCGACAGCGCGTGCAGCCCCGCGAGGATCGTGACCGTCTCGGCGAACTCGTGGGGAAAGACGCGCGCGACGGCCGGCGCGACGCGGGCGAACTGCGCGTCGCGCCGCGTGAAGTCGGCCGGGCCGTAGAGCTCGGCGAGGAAGAAGCGCGTCGCAGCGCCGTAGCGGGCGCTTTGCAGCAGGTCGGCGTAGGTGTGTTCGAAGCGGCGCTGCTGGAACGCCTTCAGCGAAGTCACCCGGGCGAGCAGATCGGGATCCGCGGCGCGGCGTTGCCGCTCGCCGGCGACGACGTGCAGCTGCTGCGCGATCTCGTCGCTCACGGCGCGCCGGCGTTCCCCGCGAGCGCCTTCGAGATCAGGACGAGCCATTCGGGCTCGCGCAGCGCGGCGCCGGCGGCGACCTCGGCGTCGAACGACCCGCGACCGAGCCCGAGCGCCGAGCGCAGCCTGGCGACGATCCGCGCCTCGTTGTAGGCGGGCGGGGTCGGGACGCCGACCGCGGCACCGACGGCGGCGATGCGCGAGTCGCGCTCGACCGTCGCCTGGCGGAGACGCTCGCGGTCGGCGGCGCCGAGCAGCGCCTTGCTGACGTCGAGCTGGCCGCGGCACCAGAACAGATACGCCCATTCGTCGAGGTAGTAGGTCTTCGCGCGCCGCATCACGGGCAGCGCTGCGCGCGCCGTCTCGCTCGCCTCGTCGATGCGACCGAGATCGCACAGCGTCCCCATCAGGTTGGAGAGCACCATCGCTTCGTCGAGCGCCGTCGCCGGCCGCGTCCGCAGCGCGTCGGCGAGGCTGCGGCCGACCTCGGCCGCCTCGTCGAGCGGGCCGACCTGCCATAGCAGCTCGGCCAGGTTGGCGCGCGCGATCACCTCGAGCCGCCAGTCCTCGGTCAACGCGCTCAGGCGAACGGCTTCGCGGTGGATGACGATCGCCTTGTCGAGCTCGCCCGCATCGCGCGCGAGGTAGCCGTCGACGCGCAGCAGGTGGACGCGCAGCATTGCCGGCCATTCGGCGCGCTCGAGCGCGCGCGCTTCGTCCGCTGCGCGCCGCGCGGCGTCGTTCTCGCCGCGTGCGGTGCAGTGCTTGGCGAGCTGGATGAACGCCGAATACGCGCGGCGCGGCTCGCCGAACTCGGCGTACAGCGACGCCGCGCGTCGGGCGGCGTCGGCCTGCAGCGCGCGCGGGATCCTGCCGTTCATCGTCGACGCCGCGACCGCTCGCCAGTAGCGCGCGCGGACCGCGCCGTCGAGCGCTCCGCCTTCGACGTGCGCGCGCAGCGCGAGCAGCCAGTCTGCGCATTCGACGCCGAAATCGTCGAGCGCCGCCGCACACGACGCGAGCGTGACCGCGACCTGCAGATGGTTGTCGCCGCCGGTCGCCCAGCCGTAGGCGGCGCGCAGGTTGCCCAGCTCGGGCCTGAGCAGCGTGTCGTGCTCCTCCGACGTCACTTCGCCGTCGCGGTTGGCGTCGTCGGCTCGGGTGAAGAGATCGGCGAGCGCGCGCGCGTGGCGCGCGAGCGTCTGCGCGCGTTCGCCGTCGGCGAGCTGCTCGAGCGCGAACGCGCGCGCCGACTCGAGCAACCGGTAGCGCGGCACGTGCCGTCCCTCGGCCATCACCAGCGACTTGTCGACGAGCGTCGCGAGGTGGTCGAGCGCGATCGTGCGCTCGAGCTCGCCGTCGGCGGCGACCGCCTGCGCCAGCTCGACCGAGAAGCCGCCGACACAGACCGCGAGCCGGCGAAACACCGCCTGCTCGTCAGCCTCGAGCAGCTTGGTGCTCCATTCGAGCGCGGCGCGCAGCGTCTGCTGCCGCGGCGGCGACGAGCGCGCGCCGCCCGTGAGCAGCCTGAAGCGCGCGTCGAGGTTGTCGCGCACGGGGGCAAGGCCGAGCGTCGCGGCGCGCGCGGCGGCCAGCTCGATCGCCAGCGGCAGCCCGTCGAGCCGACGGCAGATGTCGACGATCAGCGCGAGGCTCCGGTCGCTCATCTCGAAGTCGCGCGCGGCGGCGCGCAGCCGGGCCTCGAACATCGCGATCGCGCCGCAGTCGCGCGCGCCTTCGCTGGTGGCGCGCGCCGGCGTCTCGAGCGGCAGCACGCGGTATTGCTGCTCGGACGGCAGGTGCAGCGGCTCCTGCGTCGTCGCCACGACCGTCACGTTCGCCGCGCGCTGCACGATCGCCTGCGCCAGATCGGCGACGGCGTCGAGCAGGTGCTCGCAGTTGTCGAGGACGAGGAGCATCGAGCGCCCGGCGATCGCTGCGACGAGCTCGTCGCCGGGAACTTCGCCCAGCAGCGACAGCGCGAGCGCCTGCGCGATCGCGTGCGGAACCCGCCGCGGGTCGGCGAGCCCGGCGAGATCGACGACCCATTCGCCTTCGGGCCAGCGGCCGGCGAGCGAGTGCGCGACCGCGTGCGCGAGCGAGCTCTTGCCGATTCCGCCGGCACCGACGACGCTGATGAGCCGGTGCGCGGTGACGAGCGCGGCGAGTGCCGCGAGCGCCGCGCCCCGGCCGAACAGCCGCGGCGGATCGGCCGCGAGGTTGCCGCGCGCGCGACCGGAAGCGGCGCTCGACGAGCCGGCGGCTCGCATCGTCGCGGCATTGGTCGGCTCCCCTTCGTCGACGACCGGTGCGGTGAAGCGGTAGCCGCGTCCGGGAATCGTCGCGATCGAGCTCGCGCCGAGGACCTTGCGCAGCTGGCCGATCTGCACCGGCAGGTTGTTCTCCTCGACCACCACGCCCGGCCACGCGGCGTCGAGCAGCTCGCCCTTGGCGACGATTCGCGCGCGCCGTTCGACCAGGGCCGAGAGCACGTCGAAAGCGCGTGCGCCGATGGGCACGACGACGCCGTCCTTGACGAGGTGCCGTCGCTCGGGCCACAGCTCGAACGATCCGAAGCGAATCACGCGGCGATTGTGTCCTCCGTCGACCGCCGCGGGACCGGTCTTCAGAACGCTTCACCGACGTTTTAGAGCGCTTCAAGACGAGCGCCACGGCAGCGCCGAGAGTGCCTGGCGTGTTCAAGGAACGTCGACCCACATGCAGATGCCGTCGCTCTCGCACGCGCACGGCGGCCTTCGTGGCGGCGGTCGCCGTGACGTTCACGAACGTCTGGATCATCGCCGACGACGCCACTCCTCCGTCGGATGCGCTCCTCGTGCTGGCGGCACGCGGCCACTGAGCGCGCGCTCGAGCGATGCAAGGGTTGCAGACACCCGGCGCCGGCGCCGACTTCGCTCTGCTCGCCGTGCTCTCCGCGATCTTCGCGGTTGCCGCCGTCCTCACCGGTCTTTCCGGGCTCGGCTTCTCGGCCGTCGGTTCGCTCAGTCTCGCGTTCCTCTCGCCCGAGCTCGCGCTCGCGCTGCTCACGGGACTGTCGATGCTGACGCAGATCTCGGGCGCCGCGGCCCTCTGGCGCGACCTGCGACCGCATCTGACGCCGTGGCACCGCCGCGACGGCATCGTTCCGTGCGTCGTTGGCGGTCTGATCGGCCTTCCGCTCGGCCTGACGATGCTGTCTCGGGTCGGACTCTGGCATCTCGACGTCGTCCTCAGCCTCGTGCTGGTCTGCCATTCGACGTGGTCGCTGCTGCGGCCACCGGGCGAGCGCGACCGCGAGGACGCGAGCCCGAGCTGTTCTTTCCTCGTCGGCACGGTCGCCGGCGCTCTCGCGGCGTTCGCGGCGCTTCCCGGGTCGGCGCTCGTCTTCTGGACCGCGCGCGCCGGCATCGGCAAGGCGCACGGGCGGGCGCTCACGCAGTCGTTCGTCCTCGCGATGCAGCTCGTCGCGACGGCGCTCCTGCTCGCTCGCCATCCGGCGCTCTTCGGCCGCGCGTTCTGGGGCTTGTTCGTCGCCGCCGCGCCGGTCGCGCTGCTCGGCAACCAGCTCGGCGTCGCGATCTATCGACGCACCGGCGACCGCTGCTATCGCCGCGTCACGCTCGCCGCGCTCGCGATCGCCGGCGTCGGCCTGCTCGGCCAGCTCGCGTGGCGCTGACCCACTGCGAGGCGGCGCGCTGCGCCGACGATCAGTCGCTCGACGGACGTTCGCGCCGAGCCGGCGGCGTGATCGGCTTGACCTCGACCTTGGCGACGCCTTGCTCGCGGGTGATGCCGATCTTCTCCGCGGTCGTCGGCGACAGATCGACGATGCGACCCTTCGCGTACGGCCCGCGGTCCTGGATCGTCACGGTCGCGCTCTTCCCGGTCTCCAGATTCGTGACGCGCGCCTGGGTCCCGAGCGGCAGCGTTCGGCTCGCCGCGTTGTCGTCGTCGGCCGCCATGCGCGTGCCGTCCGCCATCTTGCGGCCGACGAAGCGGTGCGAGTAGACCGACGCGACGCCGACGCGCTTCTTGCCCGAGCGATCGAGCGCCGGCTTCGCGGCGTGGTGCTCGGCGTCGGCCGCGGTCGTCGCCGCAACCGAGTGGTCGCTCGCGATCGCGCGCGGCGCACACGCGATCGTCAAGGCGGCGAGCGCAGCGAGCATGGCGCGGTGGTTGCGTGCATCCATGCAACGAATCTGGCGCGGCGCCCGCGCGCCGGCGGTCGGGCACCGCCGGTCGCGTGCGTAGGACTGCCGCCTTCTCGCCTGCGGGCCGCTGCGCTCAACGCATTGCTGCTTCGCGTCGTTGGCGCCGCTTCGCGACGCTCGCGACCGCGGCGAGCCCGGCGATCAGGAGCAGGTAGGTCTCGGGCTCGGGAACCGCAGCGACCGCGGCGACGTCGCCGCGGATCACGAAGGTCATGTCGGGAAGCGCGCCGACGAAGCCGCTCGCGTTGCTTCCCGACGCGTGCAGCACGATCGTCGCGGCGAAGTCGCCGACGCTGCCGTCGTCGAGCAGGACGTCGAGGCCGCCGAACGACGTTCCGGCGACGAGGTTCGAGAACGATCCGAAGCCGGCGAGCGCAAATGCGTTGCCGGCGCCGGTGAGGTCGAACGCGCCGCTCAGCAGGTCGGCCGGTCCGATCGCGCTGTTCAGCACCGCGAGGCTGGCGCTGCGGTCGCCGCTGCCGACCGCGAACGTGCCGAGGTCGAGCGTCCACGTGTTGCCGCTGCGGCTGAGCGTTCCCGCTCCGCCCGTCTTCACCAGCGACGCGTCGGCGAAGTTGTTGACCTGCCCGCGCAGCTGGACCGTCGTGCCGCCGAGCGCGAGGTCGGCGAGCTCGCCGTCGTGGCTCGCGAAGCCGACGTTCGCGCTGCCCGCGAAGACGCCGGCGTTCGCGGTGCCGAGGCCGACGCGCAGGTTGGTCGCGTCGGTCGCTCCCGCGGCGAGGCCGGCGACGCTGCCGCTCGTCGTGAACGGCGCCGGCGCGCCGCCGATCGACGCGGCGAGCGCGTCGTTGAGCGGCGTCACCGCCGCCGCGTTCGTGACCGAGACGGCGCGATCGACGACGACGTCGCCGCGGTGGACGATTCCGAAGTCGACGACCGTCGTGTTCGTCTGCGCGACCGCGGGGGTGTAGACGTGGCCGCTCAACGCGACGTTCTGCGACGGCAGCGCCGCGTCGGGTGCGTTGGTCGTTCCGGCTCCGCTCGAGACGAGATTGACCGTCGCGTTGCCGTTGAAGCTGCCGGCGGCGCCGGTGTTCAACGCGACGCCGAGCGCGTTGCTCGACGCACCGGCGGAGAGCCCGGTGACCGTTCCCGAGCCGCTGAAGCCGGCAGCGATCGGACCGAAGCCGGCGTTGAGCCGCTCGGTGTACGCGTCGGGCGACACGTTCGTCACCGTCAGCGACGACGTCGGCGCAGCGTCGCCGACGCGTGCGGCGAGCGCGATCGACGGCGGCGCGACGGTCGGGTTCGCGAGGCGATACACCGCACCGCCCACCGTGACGTTCTGCGACGGCAGCGGCGTGACACCGAGCCCGCTCGTTCCGGTGCCGTCGGAGGCGAGCGTGATCGTCGCCGTCCCCGCCTTCGCGCCGGCGCTCGACGTGTCGATGCCGACGACAAGGCTCGAGCCGTTGCTCGCCTGCGGAGCGAGCAGCGTGAACGATCCGCTCGCGGTCACTCCGGCCGTTGCGCCGCCGATCGAGGCGTTGAGCTTCTCCGAGAAGCCGTCGTTGGGCGCCGTGTTGGCGATCGTCAGCGCCTGCGTCGCGATGCTGCCGATGCGGACGTTGCCGAAGTCGACCGGATTCGGCGCTGCGGCGCTCGGGCTGGCGAGCCGGAAGACGTTGCCGACGGTTTCGATCACGCCGGTCACGCCGACTGCCTGGCTTGGCAGCGCGGTGATGCCGAGGCCGCTCGTGCCCGCGCCGTTGGATGCGAACTGCACGGTGACCGTGCCGTTGACGGTGCCCGCCGCCGCGGTGTCGAGGCCGACGACCATGGTCGTCGAATTGCTCGACCCGGCAGCGAGGCCGGCGATGCTGCCCGACGTCGTGATCCGCGCATCGCTCGCGCTGCCGAAGCTCGCGTCGAGCCTTTCCGAGAAGCCGTCGTTCAGCGCCAGGTTGGCGATCGTCAGCGCCTGCGAGACGGCGTCGCCGACGTGGACGTTGCCGAATGCGACCGGGGCGACGACGTTCGGCTCGGCCAGCCGGTACGCGGCGGCGCCGGCGGCGAGCCCGAACGTGACCACCTGGCTGCGCGTGTTGTCGAAGTTGTTGACGATCGCGACCGACTGCCCCGTCAGCGGCGCGAGCGAGCCGGCGGTGCCGACGGTGACGACGACGTCGCGCGTCAGCGAGCTGCCGGTCGCGATCGGCCCCCAGTTGCCGGCGGTGACGCCGTTGCCGGAGAGCCGCGGGTCGGTGATGCTGCCGCCGTTGACGCTCGTCTGGACCGCGCCGCGCAGCGCCGGCCCGGTCGTGCCGACGTTGGCGATGTCGTAGTGGTACGTGGTGCCGCCGACGTGGACGTTGCCGATCATGACCGTCGGCGTCGCGGTGTTGCCGTTGACGACGGTGGCGCCGGCGATGCCCTGGTTGGCGTCGCCGCCTGCGATCAGCCGGTTGCCGGTGCCGGTGGTGACGACGTTGGCGCGGCGGTTGAACGCGTTGCCGGTGCCGAAGTTCGCGTTGTCGTAGTCGCCGAAGATGGTGAGCGTGTTGGCGCCGAGGTTGAGCGTGCCGGCGGTGTGGAGCGTCCCCATCGTGCTGTTCGCGGTGTGCTGGTAGGTCGCGCCGCTCGCCACGTTGACGGTGCCGGTCGGCCCGGTCGTTCCGCTGTTGAAGAGCATCGTTCCGGCGTTGATGTTGAGCGTCCCGGAGTTGGTGAACAGGACGCCCAGGTCGACCGTCGTGACGGTGTTGTTGAGCTTGTTGTAGGTGCCGACGTTCGCGAACGTGTGCGGGCCGCCCACGTTGTGCTCGATGAACGACGCGAACGCGTTGGCGTCGTTGAAGGTGCCCTGGTTGGCGAGCGTGCCGCCGTTCCAGAACTGGATCGCGTTGTTGTTGGCCGCGGTGTTGCCGCTCCAGGTCGTGGTGCCCATCAGGTTCAGCGTGCGGCCGCCGAACAGCACCTTGGTGTTGGCGCCCGTGATCGCGACGTCGTTGGTGAACGTCGTCGACGCCGCGCCGGCGATCGTCCCGCCCGTCCACGCGACCGGGCCGGTGAAGGTGTTGTCGGTGCCGGTCAGGGTGCTGCCGCTCAGCGCCAGCCTGGCGGTGTTCGTTCCGCCGTTGATGGCGACGACCGCGTCGCCGCCGACGTTGTCGGTGCTGATCGCGAGCGTTCCCGCGCCCTGGATCGTCGCTCCGTTGAGCGTGCTGTTGCCGTCCTGGAAGTCGAGCACCGCGCCCGAGGCGATGTTGAAGGTGCCGGTGCTCGTGCCGCCGGAAGGCCGGAACGTTCCGGCGTTGACGTTGACGGTTCCCGAGTTGTTGAACGCGACGCCGAGGTCGACCGTCGTGATCGTGCTCGCGTTCTTGTTGTAGGTGCCGACGTTGTTGAAGTTGTGCGGCCCGCCGGTGTTGTGCTCGATGAACGACGCGAAGGCGTTGTTGTCGTTGAACGTGCCGTTGTTGTTGATCGTGCCGCCGTTGTGGAACTGGATCGCGTTGTTGTTGGCGGCGGTGTTGCCGGTCCAGGTCGTCGTTCCCTGCAGGTTGATCGTGCCGCCGCCGACCAGCACCTTCGTGTTCGGCCCCGAAATCGTCACGTCGTTCATGAACGTCGTTGCCGCCGTTCCCGAGAAGGCGCCGCCGGTCCATGTCGCGGGGCCCTGGAACGTGCGGTCGGTGCCGACGATCGTGCTGCCGCTGAAGAGGAACGGCGCCTTCAGCGTGCCGCCGTTGATCGTGACGAGCGCGTCCGCGCCGACGTTGTCGGTCGAGACGACGAACGTCCCTGCGCCCTGGACGGTCGCGTGGTCGAGCGTGTGGCTGCCGTTCCGGAACTCGAGCGTGGCGCCGCTGGCGATGTTGAAGACGCCCGTGCTCGACGTCGTGCTCGTGCCGTGGAACTGCATCGTCCCGGCGTTGATGTTGGTCGTGCCGGTGTTGTTGTAGAACGCGACGACCTGGGTGACGCTGTTGCCCTGCTTGTTGTAGGTGCCGATGTTGTTGAATGCGTTGGTGCCGCCGAGGTTGTCGATCAGCGAAGTGAACGTGTTGCTGTCGACGAAGGTGCCGCGGTTGTTGAGCGTGCCGCCGGCGAATTGCAGCGATCCGTTGTTGACGCCGGTGTTGCCGCTCCACGTCGTCGTTCCGTTCAGCTCGATCGTGCGTCCGCCGGAGATCAGCTTGGCACCAGCGCCGCTCGCCGCGAGCGCGCTGCTGTATGCGGTCGTCCCGGTGCCGGTCTGCGTGCCGGCCAGCCAGATCGAAGGAGCCGCGACGGTGACCGTTCCGCTGCCGCCGAGCGTGCCGCCGCTCTGCGTGAACGACGCCATCGTCGACGTCCCGTTCAGCGTCAGGGTGCCCGCCGAGATGCTCGTGCTTGCCGCGGCGCTGAACGAGTTGGCGACGGTGAGGCTGCCGCCAGTGACCGCGAGCATGTTGGCGCCGTCGATCTCGAGGCTGTTGACGCTGTCGGCGCCCGAGCGGTGCGTGACCGTCTGCGCGCCGGCGACGTTGATGACGACGTCGTCGCCGAGCCCGGGAAGCGCCGGGTTCGAACTCCAGTTCGTCGCGATGTCCCAGAAGCTCGTCCCGCCGAGCCAGTTGACGGTGCCTGCGCGCGCCGGTGCGCTGGCGATCACGGCGAACGCGGCGAAGGCGAGGGCGACGAGCGAAGCGAAAAGCGATCGCCGGAACGAACTGCGCATGGCACCCTCCTCCAGGGCCGCAGGCGAGCGGCCTGCGATGGAGCGAAGGTAGGCGCGACCGCGTTACCGCGGCGTTACCGCGATCAGTGCGTCAGCCGCCGGTCGGCGGCGGCGAGGAGGCTGCGGTTGGTCGGGTTGCGCTGCAGGAAGCTGTCGCGAAACGCCTCGGGAACGTGCGGCAGCGCCGTGCGGCGCACCCAGAGCGCGCCGCGCGCGAGCGCCATCATCGCCTGGTCGCCGTCGCC
This sequence comes from Caldimonas sp., assembly GCA_035493195.1. GTDB lineage: Bacteria > Pseudomonadota > Gammaproteobacteria > Burkholderiales > Burkholderiaceae_C > Schlegelella_A. The sequence continues at coordinate 10,592 of DATJIM010000309.1, read as the reverse complement.
GTTCGCCTCGAACACCTGCGCGGCGAGCCACCATGCCTGCGCGAAGTAGAGGTCGGCGGGCTGGACCTCCTCGAACTGGGCGACGAGCGCGTGCATCGCCTTCGCCGCGCCGGCGACGTCGCCGCCGCGGCTCTGCGCGTGCGCGCGCAGGATCCGCGCCTTCATCGCCACGCCGGCGAACTCGAGCGCGAGCGCCATCCGCTCGACCTCGTCGCAGCGCGCGATCGCCGCCGCCGGGTCGCCCGCGGCCGCCTGCTCGAGGAGCACGTGCATGCGAACGTGCGGGTCGGCGCCGGGGCCGAGCTCGCTGGTCGCGGTCTCGAGGAGCGCGTTGCCGCTGTGGCCGAGCGCGCGCTCGACGCGCGCCGCGACGGTCGCGCGGCGCGCGCGCACGTGGTCGATCGGCGGCCGTTCGTACTCGAGCGCCTGGCGCGCGCGCGCGAACTGGCCGAGGTCGATCAGGAACTGCGCCTTGTGGTTCGACGCGACCGCGATCCAGAGCGACTGGCGATCGCGGCTGAAGCAGGCGATCGCCGCGTCGAGCCGCTGCAGCGCCTCGTCGTAGCGGCCGACCATGCCGCAGTACAGCCCCGCGTACGTCTCGACGACGGCGCCCTCGGGGCCGCCGGTGGCGCCGAGCTGCTCCTGCAGCGCGAGCGAGCGCAGCGCGAGCGCGAGCGCCGCCGGGACCTGGCCGAGGTTGCCCTTCACCGTCGCCAGGTTCGATGTCAGCGTCGCGAGCTCGGCGACGTCGCCGAGCGCGTCGGCGTTGTCGATCGCCTGCTGCAGCGCGAATGCGGTGTCGCGCAAGCGTCGCGCCGCGTTCAGGACGTACGCGTAGTCGGCCCAGAAGTGGCCGCGCCGCTCGGCGTCGCCGCTGCTCTCGACGAGCGTGCGATGCCCTTCGATCACGGCGAGCGCTTCGGCGGCGCGGCCGGCCTGCGCGAGGCCGACGGCGTGCAGCCGCGCGGCCTCGAACGCCGGCCAGGGCGAGTCGAGCCCGCGCGCGAGCTCGCTCGCCTCGACCGCCGCAGCGATCCCGACCGGATGGTCGGCGGCCATCAGTGCCGCCGTCGCCTTGGCCGTCAGCGCGGCGGCGCGCTGCGCGTCCGACTTGGCGGCAGCGAGCAGGCCGTCGATGACGCCGTGCGCGTGGGTGACGCCGTGGACGACGATCAGCGCGTGGACGCTCTCGCAGCGCGCGTCGAACGCCGCTGCCGCGTCGCCGGCGCGGTCGAAGGCGTCGGCGCCGAGCCGCCAGCATTCGACCTCGTGCGTCCGCTGCGATGCCTCGCGCGCGCGCCGCGCCGCGGCGGCGTACGCGGCGCCTGCCTCGCGCCACTCGGCGGCGCCGGCCCAGTGCGGCGCGACGCTGTCGGGCAGGGCGTTGCGCGCCAGCAGGTGCGCGGCGATGCGCCGGTGCAGCAGCTGCGCGATCGGCATCGGCACCGAGCGGCGCGTCGCCTCGAGGATCAGGTCGTGCGCGAACGCACCGTCGCGCAGTACCTGCGCGGTCTCGAGCTCGCGCCACGGCTCGGCGATGTCGAGCGGATGGGCGTCGAGGACGGCAGCGGCGAGCTCGGCGCTGAAGTCGGGGCCGGCGAGCGCGGCGATCCGCGCCAGCCGCAGCGCTTCGCTCGAGAGCTGGCCGAGCCTGCGCTCGACGAGCGCGCCGACGCTCGCCGGCTGCGGCAACCGCGCGTCGGCGGCGAGCGTCGCCGCCTGGCCCGAGAGCAGCAGGTCCTTCAGTGTCTCGAGCGCGAACATCGCGTTGCCGCCGGTGTGCTTGAAGAGCGCCGGCGCGAGCCGGCCGACGTCGAGCTCGGGCGCGCCGAGCGACTCGATCAGGAGCGCGAGCTCGGCGGCGTCGAGCGGCTGCAGCGCGACCGTCTCGACGCGGCCGGATTCCTCGAACGCCGCGCGCATCTTGGTGATCGCGGCGCTTGCTTCCGCGGGCCGCTGCGCGAATCCCCACTGCAGCGCAGCGAGGCCGTCGGACTCGACGAGCGCCTGCACGAATTCGACGCTCGCTTCGTCGGCGAAGTGGAGATCGTCGACGACGACGGCGAAGAGGCCGGCGCCGAGCGCGTCGGCGAGCGTCGCCTCGACGGCGCGGTGCAGCAGCAGCCGCTGCGCCTGTCCCGAGAGGGCGACCGCGGTGCCGAGCTCGGGCAGCATGAGCGCGAGCTCCTGCGTGCGCCTGGCGTCGAGCGCCAGCGCGCGCTCGGCGAGCACGGCACGCAGTAGCCGCGCCAGCGCCGCGTACGCGATGCCCTCGTCGCCGGGTCGCGCTCGCACGGCGACGATGCCATTGCGGGCGGCCGAGAGCTCCTGCAGCAAGCGGCTCTTGCCCACCCCGCCCTCGCCGACGATGAGGACCGCGCGACCGGTCGACCACGCGCGCTCGAGCGCGCCGAGCTCGCGCTCGCGGCCGACGAGCTTCGGCGGCCTGAGCAGGCTCGCCGGAACGACGGCGCGTCGCGCCGGCAGGGTCGCAGCGCCGCGCTCGATCGTCGCGAGCAGCTCGACAGTCTCGGCCGACACCGGCGTGCCGAGCTCGTCGCGCAAGCGCTCCTCGAATCGCTCGAACGCGGCGATCGCCGCCGCACGGTCGCCGCGCAGGTAGTGCAGGCGCATCAGCCGGCGCTGCGCGTGCTCGGCGAGGGGATTGCTCTCGACCAGCCGCTGCGCGTAGACGAGACCGCGCGCGATCGCGCCGCTCTGCTCGCACTCGGCGACCGCGGCGGCGAGCGCCTCGTCGCGCCGCTCGCGCCATTGCTCGCGCTCGCCGCGCAGCCATTCGGCGAAGTCGGGCAGGTCGTCGAAGTCGAGGTCGCCGAGTAGCTCGGCGCGGCCGGCGTTCTCGTCGCTGCGGATCGCCGCGAGCGTTGCCGCGAGGTCGACCTCGACGTCGCGCGCGAGCGCCATCGTCGTGCCGGTATCGACGAGCGTCGTGCCGCTGTCGCGGCGCAGGCGAAAGACGCGCTGGCGCAGACTCGTGTCGGCCTGGCGCGCCGTCGCCGCCGGCCACAGCAGCGCGGCGACGCGCTCGCTCTGCACCGGACCGGCGAGCGCCACGAGCGCGAGCAGCGCGGCGTCCTTCGGCCTCAGCGCCAGCGAGCGGCCGCCGTCGGCGGCGACGAGCGCCGGGCGTCCGAGCAAGCACACGCACCACGCGGCGCGTGCGCTGGCGTGGGCGGTGGCGCGGGTCGGGCGCGGCATGCTCTGCAGTGTCGTGGCCGCGCGCGCGGCAGGCAATCGGCGCGCGCTTGTCGCCAGCGAGCGGTATAGGCCGATGCCGTTACCGCGCGGTTACCGTGACGGCCGTGCAGCTCAGCGTGGCGTGCGCTGCGTCGCCGCGTACAGGTCGCTCACCGGAACGACGCGGCCGTGCAGCGGCAGGATGCGATCGACGCCGAGCTTGAGCCGTTCGATGTTGTCGACGAGGTTGACGCTGTTGGCGTTGGCGACCGCGGGCGGCGGCGCGTTCGGCGGCGCCGGCGTGAACGCGTCGGCCTCGATCAGCAGCCTTTCCCTCGGCAGGTAGACCATCACGAAGCTCGCGCTGTGCGGGCCGCCGACGATGCGGTGGACCTCGATCGGCCGCGCCGCGTCGCCGATGTCGAGCTTGTCGCCGACGGCGATGAACTGGGGCTCCTTGCCGGCGCGAGCGAACGCGTCGGGGCGGATCCGGTTCGGCTGCGCGAACGCGCGCTCGAAGTAGCGCAGGTTGGCGGCCTGGGTGACGATCGTCGCGCCTTCGGCCGCGGCGGCGCGGACGCCGCCGGCATGGTCGAAGTGGGCGTGGCTGTTGACGACGGTGCGAATCGGTTTGCCGGGAGCGAGTGCCTTGACGTGCTCGATGACGGCGAGCGTGCGCGCGTCGTTGAGCGGCGCCTCGACGAGGACGATGCGGTCCTGGAGCTCGATCGCGACGCTGTTGTGCGAGCCGCCGCCGACGAACCAGACGCCGTCGGCAACCTTCTCCGACGTGACGCGCTCGGCGGTGTTGTTCGCAGCCTCGGGCACCGGCATCGCGAGCGACGGGTTGACCTGCACTTCCTTGACCGCGAGGTCGAGGACCGGAAAGCCGCCCATCGTCTGGCGGATCAGCATCGGGAACTGCACGCCGTCGACCGCGCGGTACTCCTGGTACGTCGTGACGACCGGCGTATCGCCGAGCACGGGGTCGGCGACGATCGACTCGACGCGACGGACCAGACCGTCGGCATCGACGAACGCGGTCGCCGTGAAGCGGCCGGCGACCTCGAAGTCGACAGCGGTCGCGCCGCCTGGAGCAGCGCGTGCGCGCGCGCCGCCGCGCGCCGCGGCCTTGAGCGCGCCGTGCGGCGTGATCCAGAGCTGGTGGATGCGCTCGGTGACGAAGCGAGGTCCGGCAGTCGCCGTCGCGCCAGCCTGGTTCCAGGCGAGCTCGCCGCTCACGAACTGGTCGCTGCGCTGCTGTCCCGAGAGCGGATAGCCGCCGCCGCCGAGCGGCTCGGCGCGGCTCAGCACGATCTCGTCGCGCATCGTGCCGCTCGCATAGTCGATGCTGCGCGTCATCGAATGCACTGCGATCCGCGGCCACGCGCCGCCGGGCTCGTACGCCTGGCCGAAGGTGTAGCCGGTGCCCTCGGCGACATAGCGCACCGTGTTCAGTTGCGACGCTCCCATCGCCTGCGCTGCGCGCGCGACGACCGGAGCGGCGTCCTGCCGCGGCGCGTTCGCGCATGAAGCGACGAGGAACGAGGCGACGACGACGGCGCCCAGGACAGTGGAGCGGGCGATCGGCTGCATGGTCACGCGGGGCGAAACTGCGACGGCGCGACGATACGCTTGGCAACACGAAGGCGCTCAAGGCGCTGCCCGGCGGGTCGATACACCGCGATCGGCGGCATGGCCGCGCGACCCCACCAGGAGCCTCGATGTCCCTCGCGGTGCAGAACGTCTCGTCGTCACGGTCGACGGCGATCGCGGAGCTCGACGCCGGACGCGATCGTCGTCCGGCGGCAGCCCGCGTCAGCGACGATGCCGGCGACCCCGCCGCGCCGAACAGCCGTGGCGCGCTGCTCGGCGCCGTGGTCGACGCTGTTCAGGCGCTGCTCCCGGGCAGCCCGACCGCTGCCGGCGTGCAGCCGTCCGATGGGCACGCGTCGAAGCAGGCGTTGCACGGCTTCGTGCACGCGCTCCTCGCCGAGTTGCGGCCGGCCGCCGGCGATGGCGGCCACGGCCGCGGCTTTGCGTGGGGACGAACGACGGCCGCGACGATCGGCGATCGGCTCGACGCCCTCGTTGCGCGGCTGCAGGCGAGCGGCGCGGCGACGTCGCCGCAACCGGCCTCGAGCGACGACAGCGCGAGCGCGACGACCTCGTCGCAGCCTGCCGCGGGCGGCGACAGCACGAGCGCGACCGCGCCGGCGTCGACCGCTTCGTCGCCGTCGCTGTCGCCCTCGCCGCCGTCGGCGCTACTCACCGCGTTTCGGGAACTGGCAACTGCGCGCGGTGCAGGCGAGGGGGGCGACAGCGCGACGAGCGACGCGCTGATCGCGATGCTGAAGCGCGTCGCGAGCGCGCTGGGTGCGGACGGCGGAGCGCCCGTGCCGGCTGCGGGCACCGTGCTCGACGCGATCGCGTAGCGGCGCGGCCGCGACCGCCGGGGAGACCGGTCGCGGCCGCGACCGTTCGTCGTCGAGGTCGCGAAGCCGACGACCCGCGCCGGCGCGGCACGACGCGCGGCGCCCTCGATCCGCGGGGCTTGCTCGCTGCCGGGCCTCGCGCTGCCGTAGGATCGAGGCCGACAGGCGCGATCCCAGTGACCATGAAGGAGTACGTTCTCGACGAGCCGGCGTCGCCCGCCGCGCCAGCAGCCGAAGGCCTGCCGCACGTGCCGGCGACCTTGCCGCCGCAGCCGTGGCCGTGGCGCACGCTCCTCGTCCTCGCCGTCGTCGAGCCGCTCGCGCTCGGCGCGCTCTACCTCGGCCTCAACGCCGACCCGCATCCGCGCGCGCGCGCCGAACCGTCGGCCGGCCCGGCGACGATCGCCGCTTTCGCGTTCCCGTCGGTGCCGGGGCAGGCCGCGGCCGCGCCGATCGCGGCCGGCGCTGCCGAGGAAAGCCGGATCGCATTCGAGCGCGGCAAGTACGTGATCGACCTGCGCTCGACCGACATCGGCCCGGCGCTCGCGATGCTCGCCGAGGCGACGAAGGCGACCGTGCACGGCGCCGACGCGCTCGCGCGCGAGCCGACGCAGCTGTCGCGGTCGGCGGTCGTCGCGACCCCCGCCGAGGCGTGGCAGGCGGTGCTCGGCGACGTCGCCAGTTTCGCGATCTCGTGCTCGCAGAAGGCCTGCGCGGTCTTCGTCACCGCCGCGGCGAAGGGCGACCGGGCGGCGACGCTCGCGCTCGCCGCTCCTTCGTTCGCGCCGGCCAATGTCGTCGGCAGCTCCGAGATGCCTGCCGTCGATCCGATCGCCGCGGCCGCGGCGATCGCTGCCGCGAAGTCCGCCAACGGCGCGCTGCCGCCCGGCGCCGTGCAGACCCCGGAGAACGGCGAGTCGGACAACTGACGCGCCGACGACGATGGTCGACATCGCGGCGATCGCCGCCGGGCTCGAGCTGCGCGATGACGGCATCTGGTACGGCGCAGAAGACCAGGCGGTCTCGTATCCGACCGAAGGCCACGGCGCCTGCTTCGCGCTCGAGGACGCGTCGTTCTGGTTTCGCCATCGCAACGCGTGCATCGTCGCCGCGGTGCGGGCGTTCCCGCCGGCCGACGGCGGCACGATCTTCGACGTCGGCGGCGGCAACGGCTTCGTCGCTCGCGGCCTGCTCGACGCCGGCTTCGACGCCGTGCTGCTCGAGCCGGGCGCCGCCGGCGCGCGCAACGCGAAGCGGCGCGGCGTGCGCCAGGTCATCTGCGCGACGACCGACGCTGCCGGGCTGCGCGACGGATCGTTGGCGGCGGTCGGCCTCTTCGACGTCATCGAGCACATCGACGACGACGCCGCGTTCCTGCGCTCGCTGCGCACGAAGCTGCGCGGCGGCGGCCGGCTCTACGCGACCGTGCCTGCCTTCCAGACGCTGTGGTCGAAGGCGGACGTCGTCGCCGGGCACTTCCGTCGCTACAGCCGCGACGCGATCTCACGAACGATCGCCGACGCCGGTTTCGCGATCGACCTGGCAACCTACATGTTCCGGCCGTTGCCGCTTCCGCTCGCGCTCTTTCGCGTCTTGCCCGAGCGGCTCGGCATCGACACCGCGCGCGAGAAGAAGCGGCACGAGCGCGAGCATCGGGTCTCGGGCGGCACGATCTCGCGGGTGCTCGAGCGCGTCCTCGCGTCCGAGGTCCGCAACATCCGCGCCGTGCGGCCGATGCGCTTCGGCGGCAGCTGCCTCGTCGTCGCGCACGCCGTCTGATCGCGTCGCTCAGTCGGCGGCGCGCCGGCCGACGGGCAGATAGCGCACGGCGAGCACGCCGTCGATCGCCGCGATCCCGGCCAGCACCTCCGGCAGCACCGGGCTGTCGACGTCGACCAGCGTGTATGCCATCTCGCCGCGCGACTTGTTGACCATGTTGTGGATGTTCAGACCGGCGCGCGCCATCGCGGTCGAGATCTGGCCGAGCATGTTCGGCACGTTGGCGTTGGCGATCGCGACCCGCCACGCCGACTCGCGCGCCATCGTCACGTGCGGGAAGTTGACGGCGTTCGTCACGTTGCCGTGCTCGAGATAGTCGCGCAGCTGGTCGACGACCATCACCGCGCAGTTGTCCTCGGCCTCGCGCGTCGACGCGCCGAGGTGCGGCAGCGCAATCACGCGCGGCTGGCCGTGCAGCGCCGTCGACGGGAAGTCGCAGACATAGTGGCCGAGCCGATCGGCGGCGAGCGCGGCGACGACCGCCTGGTCGGCGACGACGCCGTCGCGGCTGAAGTTGAGCAGCACTGCGCCGGGCCGCATCAGGCCGATGTTGCTGTCGTTGACGAGATGGCGCGTCGCCTCGACGAGCGGGACGTGCAGCGTCACGAACTGCGCGTTGCGGAGCACCTCGGCGACGCTCGCCGCGCGCCGCACCTGCGACGGCAGGCTCCACGCCGCGTCGACGGTGATGTCCGGGTCGTAGCCGAGGACGTGCATGCCGAGCTTGATCGCGGCGTCGGCGACGAGGCAGCCGATCTTGCCGAGGCCGACGATGCCGAGCGTCTGGCCGCACAGCTCGTAGCCGGCGAACGCCTTCTTGCCGTCCTCGACGACGCGGTCGAGGTCGGGCGCCGCGGCGTCGAGCGCCCCGACGAAGCCGAGCGCCGGCGCGATCCGCCGCGCTGCGAGCAGCATTCCCGCGAGGACGAGCTCCTTGACGGCGTTGGCGTTCGCGCCGGGAGCGTTGAAGACCGGGATGCCGCGCTTGCTCATCGCGTCGACCGGGATGTTGTTGGTGCCCACGCCGGCGCGGCCGATCGCGCGCACGCTGGCCGCGATCTCGACCGCGTGCAGGTCGGCCGAACGGACGAGGATCGCGACCGGATCGGCGACGTCCTTGCCGGCGCGGTAGAGCTCGGCCGGCAGGCGCGACAGGCCCGTCGCCGAGACCTGGTTCAGCACCAGGATGCCTGGCCGCTCAGCCATGCTCGGCCTCGAACTCGCGCAGGTAGACGACGAGCGCCCGGACGCCATCGATCGGCATCGCGTTGTAGATCGAGGCGCGCATGCCTCCGACCGATCGGTGACCCTTCAGCTGGACCATGCCGCGCGCCTCGGCGCCCTTGAGAAACGCGCCGTCGAGCGACTCGTCGCGCAGACGGAACGGAACGTTCATGAGCGAGCGATCCGCACGCGCAACGGGATTGCTGTAGAAGCTGCTGCCGTCGAGAAACTCGTAGAGGAGCGCCGCCTTGGCGCGGTTGCGCTCGGCGATGGCGGCGAGCCCGCCTTCGGCCTTCAGCCAGCGAAAGACGAGCCCGGCGACGTAGATCGCATAGGTCGGCGGCGTGTTGAGCATCGAGTCGGCGTCGGCCTGCAGCTTGTAGTCGAACGCCGACGGCGTGAACGGCAGCGCACGGCCGATCAGCTCGTCGCGGACGATGACGATCGTCAGCCCCGCGGGACCGATGTTCTTCTGTGCGCCGGCGTAGATCAGGCCGTAGCGAGCGACGTCGACCGGCCGCGACAGGATGTCGCTCGACATGTCGGCGACGAGCGGGACGTCGCCGACGTCTGGAGTGAAGTGGTACTGCACGCCGCCGATCGTCTCGTTCGAGCAGATGTGCACGTACGCCGCGTCGGGCTCGAGCCGCCAGCTCTCGCGCGGCGGAATGCTCGTGAACTTCGACGCCTCGCCGCTTGCCGCGACGTTGATGCGCGCGTACTTCTTCGCCTCGGCGATCGACTTCTTCGACCATTCGCCGGTCGAGATGTAGTCGGCGCTCGCCTTGCCGCGCAGCATGTTCATCGGCACGATCGCGTTCTCGCCGATCGCCCCGCCTTGCAGGAAGAGCACCTTGTAGCCGGCAGGGACGGCGAGCAGCTCGCGCAGCAGCGCCTCGGCCTCGGCGTGGATCGCGATGAACTCCTTGCCGCGGTGGCTCATCTCCATCACCGACATGCCGCTGCCGTGCCAGTCGAGCATCTCGGCGGCGGCCTCGCGCAGCACGGCCTCGGGGAGCACGGCAGGGCCGGCGCTGAAGTTGAAGACGCGGTGCATCGCGGTTCTCCGGAACGGTCCAGGCGCAGCCGCGGTGCGACGGCTGCGCGAGCCGCGATCCTAGGGCCTGTCCGCGTGTTGCGAGCCGCCGGCGCGAGATCGACCGCTCGGGCGCGACCTCCGAACGGATAGCGGTCAGGCAGTCGTTCACACCTTCGTGGCTGAACAGTTGAGGCTAGCGCGCGCTGGAGCCGGCCAGCCGCGGCCGGAGCTCACTGGCGTCTTTGGGGCACGCAGGAGCGTACGTGGCTGACTTCCGTGTGCCGCGGTGCGCCTCACTCAGACGTCGCCCTGAAGTTGCCCATTCATCGCGAGGAAACAATAGACGTCGCTTCCCATGCTGACCAATACGTACCTGCGACCCTTGGTCCAGTCGAGCGTGGGCTTCGTCCAGAACGCGTTGTCGTGAAGCTCGACGGCTGCTCGCCACCCCTCGTTCGGCAGCACGGTCACGAGCTCGCAGCAACCCGCCAAGCCGCGGCCGACTTGGATGCGCTTGTGTGTGCCGAGGCGCTCGATAAACATTCGACCGTGTTCGACGAGTACGGCGTACCTTCGGTCCGGCGAGGTGGTGCGATCGCCAGCAGTGGCAGAACCCGCAAGCACACCGCATGCGATGGCGAGAATCCCTCGAAGGGTCTGCACTGCTTTCACGAGCTTGCTCTCCTGACGGTCGCCTACGGAATCGCATCGTATTCTCGAGGCAAGCTACTACGGTGGTGCCGGGCCGGCGCCTGGTGGTAATGCCAACTTTCGGCGGCGGATTCAACCGGTCAACGCAACGGTTTGACTGAACATCTGAGCCGGCGTTTGGTATCCCAGTGTCTTCCTGGGTCGCTCATTCAATTGTCTCGCGAACGCATTGAGCTTGGCCTGTGAGTAGCTTGAGATGTCGA
>DATJIM010000308.1:0-15647 GCA_035493195.1 Caldimonas sp. | reverse complement strand
GATGAAGACCGAGTTCCCGGAACGCTTGAGCGCCTCCAGCGCGCCGAGCAGTGCGGCGCCGTCCTTCGGGTGCAGCCCGGCGGTCGGCTCGTCGAGGACGTAGACGACGCCGAACAGGTTCGAGCGGATCTGCGTCGCCAGCCGCAGCCGCTGCAGCTCGCCCGAGGAGAGCGTCGGCGTGCCGCGGTCGAGTGAGAGATAGCCGAGGCCGAGCGCGCGAAGCGTCTCGATCCGGGCGACGACGCCGGAGGCGATCCGCTGCGCTGCGATGCGCTTTTCTTCCGAGAGATCGGGAGTGCGGCGCACGTCGAAGGCACCGGCGTGCGCCGAGCCGCCGGCGGCGACGCGCTCGGCGATCGCCGCCTGCGCGGCGGCGCGGTCGTAGCGCGCTCCCGTCCGCGCCGGCGAGCGACCTGCCGTCGCGCCTTTCTCTTCGGCGCCGACGTCGAAGCGTCCCGCTGCCGCCGGCGCGAGCACCTCGGCGACACGGTCGAGCGGCAGCTGCGAGAGCGTGCCGATGTCCAGGCCAGCGAACGTCACGCCGAGCGCCGCGCGCTTCAGCCGCCTGCCGCCGCACTCGGGACAGACCGCGCCGGTCATGAAGCGCGCGACGCGCCGCTTCATCAGCGGGCTCTCGGTCGTCGCGAACGTGTGCAGCACGTAGCGGCGCGCGCCGGTGAAGGTTCCCATGTACGCCGGCTCGGTCTTCCGCCTGAGCGCGGTGCGCGTCTCGGCCGGAGTGAAGCCGGGATAGACCGGCACCGTCGGCTGCTCGTCGGTGAAGAGGATCCAGTCGCGCGTCTTCTTCGGCAGCTCGCGCCACGGCACGTCGACGTCGATGCCGAGCGAGACGAGGATGTCGCGCAGATTCTGGCCGTGCCACGCCGGCGGCCACGCGGCGATCGCGCGCTCGCGGACCGAGAGCGAGTCGTCGGGCACCATCGCGTGCTCGGTGACTTCGTAGACACGGCCGAGGCCGTGGCACGTCGGGCACGCGCCCTGCGCGGTGTTCGGCGAGAAGTCCTCGGCGTAGAGCATCGGCTGGCGGGGCGGATACGTGCCGGCACGCGAATACAGCATGCGCAGCAGGCTCGAGATCGTCGTGACGCTGCCGACCGATGACCGCGATCCCGGCGTGCCCCGTTGCTGCTGCAGCGCGACCGCGGGGGGCAGGCCGGCGATATCGTCGACGTCGGGGACGCCGACCTGGTCGATCAGCCGCCGCGCGTACGGCGCGACCGACTCGAAGTAACGGCGCTGCGCCTCCGCGTAGACGGTGCCGAAGGCGAGCGACGACTTGCCCGACCCCGAGACACCGGAGAACACCACCAGAGCGTCGCGCGGGATGTCGACGTCGACGTCCTTGAGGTTGTGCTCGCGCGCGCCGCGGACGCGGACGAAGCGCGAAGCGGAATCGTCGATGCTGGCCATGCGGTCGTGGTCTGCTGCCGAAGTGCCGTCTCCAGAGCAATCGGCCGGCCGGCTCGCGCGCCGATCGTCGTCTTGTTATCGTCCGGCCATGACGAACGGGCTCACCGAGCTGCTCGACAGCAACCGCCGCTGGGCCGGCAAGATGGAGGCGGCACGGCCGGGTTTCTTCACCGGGCTCTCCCAGCAGCAGGCGCCGCAGTACCTCTGGATCGGCTGCGCCGACAGCCGCGTCCCCGCGAACGAGCTCGTCGACCTCGCGCCGGGCGAGCTCTTCGTCCACCGCAACGTCGCCAACGTCGTCGTCCACTCGGACCTCAATTGCCTCTCGGTCATGCAGTTCGCGATCGACGTGCTGAAGGTGCGGCACGTCATCGTCGTCGGCCACTCGCAATGCGGTGGTGTCGCTGCGGCGCTCGAGAACCGCAGCGTCGGCCTGGTCGACAACTGGATCCGCCACGTTCAGGACGTCCGCAACCGCCACGCCGACTGGCTCGCGACGGTCGCCGAAGACGAGCGCGTCAACGCGCTCTGCGAGCTCAACGTCGTCGAGCAGGCGCTCAACGTCTGCCAGACGACGGTCGTGCAGGAAGCTTGGCGGCGCGGCCAGGAGGTCGTCGTCCACGGCTGGTGCTACCGGCTTCACAACGGCCTGCTCAAGGACCTGATGATGACGGTGAGCCGGCTCGACGACGCCACGGCGGCGTACGAGGAAGCGCTCGCCGGGGTGCGGGCCCGCTACGGCGCGCAGCCGCGGGCACGATGACGATGCGCCATCGCGGCGCGGTCGCGCGCGCTGCAGCGGCCGCCGCACTGTCGTTGCTCGCGACGTCCGCCGCGACGGCCCAGGGCGCCGGCGCGAAGGACTGTTCCGAGTGGGTCGCGAAGAAGGGCTACTCGGTCGACTACATCCAGTTGAAGACCGGCAAGCGCCAGCGCGGCATGGCGGACACCTGGCGCGGCAACGTCGAACCGAAGGACGTCCAGCCCGGCGACGTCGTCATGACGCCGATCCGCGACAAAGGCAGGCGCGTGCACACGTCGTACGTCGAGGACGTGCGTCGCAACGCCGACGGCAGCGCGGTCGCGGTCGTCGTCACCGACTGGAACCGGCTCGGCAAGTACGTCGACGAGGCGTGCCTCGTCACCGACCACTTCGGCCGCGACTCGCCGCCGCGCACGATCGGCATCGAATCGGTCGTGCGGGTCTGGCGGCCGAGCCTGCCGGTCTCGGGACCGCCGCCCGAGTGAGCGCCGCGCTCGGTCGATCGTGCCGAACTCGCGCGCGATGCGCTCGCGCCGACGATCGAGGCGGCGACACGAGTCGAGTCACTCGGGCCGCCTCCTCCGATGCCGCCCGCTAGTTGACGATCTTGACGAGCTGCCCGACCCTGGGCTCGCCGTCGCCGCCGTAGACGCCGTTCATCAAGCGCAGTTGCGCTTCGGCGCGCGTCGCCGGCAGCGGCGACGACTTCGCGAGCTCGGCGAAGCCGCCGCGCGGGTACGACACCGTGCGCACGGTCCACGGCTTCGCCGCCGCGCGGTCGGCTGCGGTCATCGCGCGAAACGACGACTCGGCCTCGGCGAGCCCGGGCTCGGCGCGTTGCCGGGCGGCAGCGTCCTTCGCCACGTATTGCAGCCAGAACGTGCTGCCGTCCGGACCGCTCACGAGCGTCATCGCCACCGGCCGCGTCTGCCCCTGGTCGTTGCGCACGGTTCCGCTGAAGTGCGTCGCGGCCAGGCCGTGGATCGTGCGCTGCTCGGTGCGACCGTCGATCGGATTCAGCACCTTCCTGATGATCTCGTCGTGCGTGCTGCCCGCGTTCGGCGGCACGACGCGAACGATCATGGCGGCGTCGTTGCTGCCATTGACGACACCGAGCGCGTCGGCGGTGTTCTCGACGCGCCAGCCTTGCGGAGCCGTCAGCGCGAAGCCGAGGGCAGGGTGGTAGAAGTTGCGGCCGCGGACGAGCCCCTGTTGCGCGCTGTCGCCGAACGTCATCCCCGCGATCGCCTGCAGGTAGCGGTCGCGGCCGTCGTCGGCGAAGCCGGTCTGGCCCTGGTACTTGGCAGCGAACGCCTGGATGTCGGCGAGGCGCTTGTCGTTGGCGGGGTGCGTCGACAGCCAGCTCGACTTCGTCGGCGCTGGCTTGCCCTCGGCCCTGGCGGTGTCCGCCGCGAACTGCTCCTGGCTCTTCAGCACCTGAATGACGTCGACCATGTTCTTCGGGTCGTAGCGGTTGCGCGAGAGGTATTCGGCGCCGAGCTCGTCGGCCTGCGACTCCTGGTCGCGGCTGTACGAAGCGACGTAGCCGGCTGCCGCGTTCGACGAAGCCTTGTTCGCGATGTTGGTCGCGCCGCTCAGGCCGCCGACCTCGAGCACCGCGCCGAGCACGGTCGCGGCGATGACGCCGATGCCGGCGTTCTGCTGTCGCGTCGCGCGCTGCGCGGCGTGGCGCGCGGTGACGTGGCCGATCTCGTGCCCCACGACGCCGGCGAGCTCGGCCTCGCTCTCGAGGTACGCCATGATCCCGCGCGTCACGTAGACGTAGCCGCCGGGGAGCGCGAAGGCGTTGATCTCCGGGCTGTCGAGGACGGTGAAGGTCCACTGCAGGTGCGGCCGGTGCGACTGCGCCGCGAGACGCTGGCCAAGCTCGTTGACGTACGCCTGCAGCTTCGGATCCTCGACCGCGCCGTATTCCTTCAGGACGTCCTTGTGCGCCTTCGCACCTTCGGTGATCTCGGACGCCTCGTCCATCGACGTGCGCTCGGTCTGGCCTGTGACCGGGTTGACGACCTGCGTGCCGCACGACGCGAGGAGCGTCGCGGCGACCAGCGGCGCGACGAGCAGCGGGCGAACGCGACGGACGCTCATGGCGGTCGCCATGCCTATCGGCGCGCCGGCGCGAGCCCGGCCTTGACGATGGTGGGCGCTGCCTCGGCGGACGACAGGAAGGCGATCAGCGCCTGCGCCGCTTCGGGCTGCCGGACCGCGGTCGCGAGGGCCGCTGCATAGAACGTCTCCTGCTGGAGTTCACCCGGAATCGCACCGACGAACGTCACCCCCGCGACGTGGAGGAGCTCACTGACCTGCTGGAATCCGATCTCGGCTTCGCCGCGCGCGACGACGTCTGCGACCTGCTCCCCGGAAGGCGGTCCGCGCACTTTCCGGCTCTTGCCCGCCACCTGATCGGCAACGCCCAATCTGACGAAGAGCACGGTCGAGAGATAGATGCCGCTGGCGCTGTCGGAGTAGGCGATCGAGTTCGCGTCGAGAATTGTCTTGCGAAGCGCATCGACGCTGCCGATGTCCGGCTTCGGCGCACCGGCGCGCACGACCATGCCGATCTCGGAGCGCGCGAGGTTCACCTTGCTGTCGCCACGCACGAGGCCTTGCCGGCCCAGGTCGTCCAGCGAGGCGCCGATGCCGATCACGACGTCGGCCGGCTCGCCTCGCTTCAGCCGCGTCGGGATCGCCTCGGGCGAATCGCCGAGCGACGGGCCGCGCGTCGTCACGACGCGATGGCCGGTGCTCTTCTCGAACGCCGGAACGAGCTCGGCGTACACCTGAAAGAAACCGGCGGAGATCATGACGTGCAGCTCGGCCGCCGAAGCCGGCGGGACGACGAGCAAGCCGACGATCGACGCCAGCGTGAGCAGCCAGCGCGCAGCAGTCCGTCGCTTCATGGAGTGATCTCCTCGTGCAAGTCGATGGTGGCTATTCCAACATCCCCGCGAACATCTCGCCAAGACCGATGCGTCCATGCACGCGCCCGTCACGCGCCGAGATGGCGGTGCCAGAGCTCGCGGTCGGCGCCGAGCGCCCGCGAGCTGCCGCGCCAGACGATGCGACCCTTCTCGACGATGACGTGGTGGTCGCCGATCGCGACCAGCCGCTCGACGTACTTGTCGATCACGACCATCGCGAGCCCGGCGCTGCGCAGCGCCGCGAGCGCGCGCCAGATCTCCTCGCGCACGAGCGGAGCGAGGCCTTCGGTCGCTTCGTCGAGGATGAGCAGGAGCGGATTGGTGACGAGCGCGCGGCCGATCGCGAGCATCTGCTGCTCGCCGCCCGAGAGCTGGTGGCCGAGGTGGCGGCGACGCTCGGCAAGCGCGGGGAACATCGCGAAGACGCGCGCCGGCGTCCACGCTTCGCCGCCGTCGACGCCGCGGCGGTGGAACGCGGTCAGGTGTTCTTCGACGCTGAGGTTCGGGAAGACCTGGCGTCCTTCGGGAACGATCGCGAGGCCGGCGCGAGCGACGCGGTTCGCCGCCAGGCCTGCGATCGCGCGGCCGGCGAACGCGATCGTCCCGGCGCTCGGCCGCAGCAGGCCCATCACCGTGCGCACGAGCGTCGTCTTGCCCATGCCGTTCCTGCCGAGGACGCCGACGATCTCGCCGCGCGCGACCGCGAGGTCGACGCCGAACAGCACCTCGCTGGCGCCGTAGCCGGCGTGGACGCCGGCGACGTCGAGGAGCGGCGCGCGTGCGCTCATGCCGCTTCGTCGCCGAGATACGCCGCCCGCACGGCGGCATCGCTGCGCACGGCGGCGGGCGTTCCGGTCGCGATGACGCGACCGGAGACGAGCACCGAGACGCGGTCGGCGAGGCGGAACACCGCGTCGACGTCGTGCTCGATGAGGAGCACCGTCGTCGATGCGCGCAGGCTCGCGACGAGCCGCTCGATGCGCGCCGACTCCTCGGCGCCCATGCCGGCCATCGGCTCGTCGAGCAGCATCAGCTTCGGCCGGCTCGCGAGCGTCATCGCGACCTCGAGCGCGCGCCGCTCGCCATGCGAGAGGCGGTCGATCGGCGCGCCCGCCTTGGCGCCGAGGTCGACGTCGTCGAGCGCCTGCCGCGCGCGCGCATGGACGCCGCCGTTGCGGCGGAGCGACCGCCAGCCGTTGATCGCAGGCGGCGACACCGCGAGCACTGCGAGGGCGACGTTGTCGAGGACGCTCGCGCTCCGGAACAGCCGCGTGATCTGGAACGAGCGGGCGAGACCGCGGCGCGCGCGCACGTGCGCGGGCAGCCGGGTGACGTCGTGGCCGTCGAACTCGATCCGGCCGCGGTCGCTCGCGAGCTGGCCGCCGAGCTGGGCGACGAGCGTCGTCTTGCCGGCGCCGTTCGGCCCGATCAGCGCGTGGATCTCGCCGCGAGCGACGTCGAGGTCGACGTGGTCGGTCGCGACGACGCCGCCGAAGCGCTTCTCGAGTCCGCGCACCGAAAGGAGCGTCGTCATCGGCGGCGCTCGCGCGCGGGCGCGGTCCACAGTCCGACGAGCCCCTGGCGCGCGAAGAGGACGACGGCGAGCAGCACGAATCCGGTCCAGAACTCGGCGTGCTCGGTCCACGACGAGAGCGCTTCCTCGAGGACGAGAAGCGCGACCGCGCCGACCGCGCCGCCCCAGACGGTCGCGACGCCGCCGAGGATGACCATCACCATCAGCCTCCCCGATTGTGTCCAGTGCATCGCGTTGGGGCTGACGTAGCCCTGCAGGTTGACGCTGAGCGCGCCGGCGACGCCGCCGAGCGCTCCGGCGACGACGAAGACGAGCAGCTTGTAGCGGTACGTCGGAAAGCCGAGCGCCTCGGCGCGAACGTCGTCGTCGCGCATCGCGAGCACCGCGCGACCGAACGGCGAGGGCGCGAAGCGTGCGAGCGCGACGAGCGAGACCGCGAGGACGGCGAGCGCGACGTAGTAGAGCGCGAACGGATCCTTGAGGTCGAGCACCCGGTCGCCGATCGAGAACAGCGACCGCGCGCGGATGCTCAGGCCCTCGTCGCCACCGTAGCCCTTCACCGAGTTGGCGAGGTAGAACAGCATCTGCGCGAACGCGAGCGTGATCATGATGAAGTAGACGCCGCGCGTGCGCAGCGAGATCGCGCCGATGACGAGCGCGGCGAGCGCCGCGACGGCGACGGTGGCGACGAGGTGCACCGGGCCGCTCTGCACGCCTTCGGTGATCAGGATGGCGGTGACGTACGCGCCGAGGCCGAAGAACGCCGCGTGGCCGAACGAGACGAGCCCGGCGTAGCCGAGGACGAGGTTGAGGCTGGTCGCGGCGATCGCGAAGACGATGATCCGGCTCGCGAGGCTGAGATAGAAGTCGAGACCGAGCGCGTCGAGGACGAACGGAACGGCGATCGCGACGGCGGCGACGGCGACCGACGCGAGCAGCTGGCGCGACGGCACGCGCGTCATCCGCGCGCGGGAAACAGGCCCTGCGGCCGGACCGCGAGGACGATCGCCATGAAGACGTAGACCGCGATCGAGGCGAACGCCGGCCCCGCCGCGCTCGCCCACTGCGGCGGCAGGAACTCGCGCAGGACGTGCTGCAGCAGCGTCCGCCCCAGCGTGTCGACGGCGCCGACGAGGATCGCGCCGACGAGCGCGCCGCGGATCGAGCCGATGCCGCCGATGACGATGACGACGAAGGCGAGGATGAGGATGTTCTCGCCCATCCCGACCTGCACTGCGAGCAGCGGCCCGAGCAGCGCGCCGGCGACCGCGCAGAGCGCCGCGCCGATGCCGAAGACGACGGTGAAGAGGCGCGGGATGTCGGTGCCCATCGCGGTCGCCATCGTCCGGTTCGATGCGCCTGCGCGCACCAGCGCGCCGAGCCGGGTCTTCTGCACGAGCAGCCAGAGCAGCACCGCGAGCGCGAGGCCGACGACGAGAATCAGCAGCCGGTACGCCGGGTACTGCAGCCCGGGCAGCAGCTCGACCGGGCCGGCGAGCGCCGCCGGCGCCGACAGCGGCAGGTCGTTGCCGAAGACCATCTTGGTGCCGTCGTTGAGGATCAGGATCAGCGCGAACGTCGCGAGCACCTGCGAGAGATGGTCGCGCGCGTAGAGCGTTCGCAACAGGCCCGCCTCGAGCGCCATCCCGAACGCGAACGTCAGCGCGACCGCGCCGATGACGCCGAGCGTGAACGAGCCGGTGAGTCCGACCAGCCACGCGGCGAGGAACGCGCCGACCATGTACAGCGAGCCGTGCGCGAGATTGATCATGTCCATGACGCCGAAGACCAGCGTCAGCCCTGCCGCGAGCAGGAACAGCATGAGCCCGAACTGCAGGCCGTTCAGCGCCTGCTCGAGGACGAGGACGCCCGCCATGGAAGGCGAGGGCGCGGGGTCAACCGCCCTTCATCGGGCACGACTGGACGTAGGCGTCGCCGTGGTTCTTCAGGATCGGCTCGTTGAACGACTTGTTGATCAGGCCGCCCTTGCCGTCGCTGCCGACGGTGCGCACGTAGTAGTTCTGGATCGGGTACTGGTTGGTGTTGAACTTGAACGGCCCGCGCACCGAGTCGAACTTCGCCGCGCGCAGCGCCTTCAGCACCGCCGCCTGGTCTTCGAGCTTGCCCTTGGTGTCGCGCACCGCAGCGGCGATCAGCTGCGCGGCGTCGTAGCCCTGCGAGGCGTAGAGCGTCGGCACGCGCTTGTACTCCTTCTCGAACTCGGCGACGAACTTCTGGTTGGCGGCGTTGGTGAAGTCGGGCGACCAGTGCGCGGTGTTGAAGAGGCCCGCCATCGCCGGCCCGACCGGATTGATGACGTCCTGGTCGGCCGAGAAGCCGGGCAGGAGCAGGGTCGTGTCCTTGCCGAGCCCGGCAGCGACGTACTGCTTGATGAAGTTGATGCCCATGCCGCCGGGCAGGAAGATGTAGACCGCCTGCGGCTTCGCGGCGCGGATCTCGGCGAGCTCGGCGGCGTAGTCGAGCTGGCCGAGCTTGGTGTAGTTCTCGCCGACGACCTGGCCCTTGTAGGTGCGTTTGAAACCGGCGAGCGAGTCCTTGCCGGCCTGGTAGTTCGGCGCGACGAGGTAGACGCTCTTCAGCTCCTTCTGGTTGGCGAACTGGCCGGCCGCCTCGTGGTACGCGTCGTTCGGCCACGACACGGCGAAGAAGAGCGGGTTGCAATCCTTGCCGGCGATCGACGACGGCGCCGCGTTGGCGCTGATGTAGATCGTCTTGCTGTCGTACGCCTCGGGCAGCGCCGCGAGCATGATGTTCGAGAAGACGACGCCGGTCATGAAGTCGACCTTGTCGCGCTTGATGTTCTTCTCGAACAGCTGCTTGGCGACGTCGGGCTTGAACTGGTCGTCGCTGACGATGACCTCGGCCGGCAGGCCGCCGAGCTTGCCGCCGTTCAGCTTGACCGCGAGCAAGAAGCCGTCGCGGATGTCGATGCCGAGCGCCGACGACGGACCCGAGAGCGTGCTGACGAGGCCGATCTTGACCTTGTCGTGCGCGGCTGCCGGCGCGGCCGCGAGCGACAGGGCCGAGGCGGCGACGAGCGCGGCGGCAACAGCGGACAGCGACGGGCGCGTGGGCATGGCGGAATCCTTTCTCGAACGCAGTGGGCGAACGGCTGCGGATTGTAGGGACCGCGCCAGCGCAGAATCGCGCCGGACCGCACGTCCGTCGGGGAGGACCGCCGTGGCCGATGGCCGAGCCGAATTGCGCCTGCGGCGCCGCGAGGGGATGCCGGGAGACGTCTTGCAACGCCGTTCGCTGCTCGGTGCTGCCGCGGCGTTGCTGGTCGCGTCGTCGCTTGCGCGCGCCCAGCCAGCGAGACGGCCGCCTCGGGTCGCATTGGTCTCGAGCTTCGCGAGCGCCAGCGTGCAGGGCGCCGATCCGACCGACGCCTTCGCGCGCGCGTTCATCCTCGCCCTGCGCGACCTCGGGCTCGTCGACGGTCGCGACATCGTCGTCGAGCGCCGCTCCACCGCCGGCCGGATCGACGGTCTCGCCGTGCTCATGGACGAGCTCGTCAGGAGCAGCGTCGACGTCATCGTCGCGGTCGGCGGACCTGCGGTGTGGGCGGCGCACCGGGCGACGCAGCGCATTCCGATCGTCGCGCTCGTCGACGAGGTGCTCGACACCGGGCTCGTCGACAGCCTCGCCCGGCCGGGACACAACGTGACCGGAATCGGCGAGAGCGACGTCGCGATCCACGGCAAGCGGCTGCAACTGCTGAAGCAGGCGGCGCCGGCGACTTCGCGCATCGCCGTCATCACCTACACCCAAGGGCCGAACGACCATGGTGAGTGGCGCCGCCAGCTCGACGCCGCCGCTGCTGCGCAGAAGCTCGCAATCGTGTGGCTGGCGGTCGACGCGCCCGAGCAGTTCGACGCCGCGTTCGCGGCCATCGTGCGCGCCGGCGCCGATGCGATCTACGCCACCGCCACGTACGTCAACGACGTGCACGCGCGGCGGATTGCCGACTTCGCGTTCGCGCGCCGGCTGCCGTCGATCGGTTTCGCGGCCGACGGGATGCTGCTCAGCTACGAGTCGAACGACATGGAGACGCTGCGCCGCGCGGCGGCGTTCGTCAAGAAGATCCTCGACGGCGCGCGCCCCGGCGAGTTGCCGTTCGAGCAGCCGACGAAGTTCGACCTGACGGTCAACCTGAGGACGGCGAAGGCGCTCGGCATCGTCGTGCCGCGCGCGATGCGATCGAGTGCGCAGTCGCTGATCGAGTGACGGCGGCGAACGAGCGCGAACGACCGCATCGACGTTGCGCGAAGTACTTCGACAGGCACTCCCGAACGCGGCACGCCGGGCTGGCTCGGCCGCGAGACGGTCTGCCGCGCGTGGCTCGGCGCGAGCGCCGATCAGCCCGCCGAGCTCGCCGCGGGTGCGTGCGTCGTCGCGCGCGAGCCGTGCTGGCGGCGTTTCTTCGCCGCAGCGCGGATGTCCTTCTCGCACGCGGTGCGTTCGTCGCCGGTCATCTGCTTGCATTTCGTCGCGATGTCCGAGCCGACCGTCGGACCGTGCGGCTGCGACGCGGCGGCGTCGGACGAAGGAGCGCCGAGAACGGCGAAAGGCAGCGAGCAGGCGAGAGCCGCGCCGGCGGCGCGGCGAACGAAGGAAGACGACAGCGAGGGCATGGTCACGTCTCCGAAGCGCGTGCGAATGGTTGCATTCGGCAAGCGACGTGCCGGTCGCCATCGCGGTCGCCGACGCGATCTGTCCAGCCGGCCAGACGGTGCCGCGTTCCGGTGACGACGTTCGACCGCTCGCGCGTCACCAACGTCGACTGGGCGAGCTACCGGCTGCTGCGCTTCCCGCAGGTGCCGCGGCTCGAGATCGCGCTGATCGATCGCCCCGAGCTGCCGCCGCTCGGCGCCGGCGAGGCGGCGTCGACTCCGGTGCCGGCGGCGCTCGCCAACGCCGTGTTCGACGCGACCGGCGTGCGGCTGCGCAGCGTTGCGTTCACTGCCGCCAAGGTCAAGGCGCTCCTCGCCTGAGCTCGCGGTCTTCCCCCCGACCGCCCGGCATCGCCGCCTCGACGATGTCGTGCTCCTGCGCGGTCGCGGGCAGCTCGGCCACGATGCGCGCGGCGCGCACGACGAGGACGCGGTGCGAGAGTGCGAGCAGCTCCTTCAGGTCGGAAGAGACGACGACGACCGCGACGCCGGCGTCGGCGAGCGATGCGATGACGCGATAGATCTCCTCGCGTGCGCCGACGTCGACACCACGCGTCGGCTCGTCGCAGACGAGAACGCGCGGCCGCGCGAGCAGCGCGCGCGCGAACAGCACCTTCTGCTGGTTGCCGCCGCTCAACGCGCGCACCGGCATGCGCAGCGACGCCGCGACGAGGCGAAGCCGTTCGAGCATCGGCGCGACGACTGCGCGCTCGCGCCGCGCCGAGACGATGCCGAGGCGGGCGATGCGGCCGAGCGACGCCGCGCTCGCGTTGCTCGCGACCGCAAGGTCGCGGAAGAGTCCGTCGCGCTTGCGGTCCTCGGTGAGGTAGACGATCCCGTGCACGATCGCCTGGCGAGGCGAGCGGACGGTGAACGGCGCTTCGTCGTCGATGCGATAGACCGCGCCCGTCGCCGCATCGAGCCCGCAGAGCCGCCGCGCCAGCCGCGTGCGGCCGCCGCCGACGAGGCCGCCGAGGCCGACGATCTCGCCGCGTCGCAGCTCGAGCGTGACGGGCGGTTCGGCGGCGGTACGCACCTCGACGACGACGCGGCTGCCGCGCGCAGCCGTCGCTGGCGCTGCCGACGCGCGGTCGTCGACCGCGTGCCCGACCATGTGCCGGACGAGCTCGCCCCGACCGACCTCGGCGGTCGTGCCCTCGAAGACCTTGCGGCCGTTGCGGAGGACGGTGACGCGGTCGGCGATCTCGAACACCTCCTCGAGGCGGTGCGTGACGAAGAGCATCAGCAGGCCCTTGCGCTTGAGGTGCCGCACGATCTCGAACAGGCGATCGCGCTCCTGGATCGAGAGCACCGCGCTCGGCTCGTCGAGCGCGAGGATCCGCGTCGACGCCGAGAGAGCGCGCGCGATCTCGACCAGCTGGCGACCGGCGACGCTGATCGATCCCGCGACCGCGTCGGGGTCGAGCGGCAGGCCGTAGCGCTCGAGCAGCTCGCTCGTCTGGCGGCGCATCTTCTGCCGGTCGAGACCGCCCCACGCCGTGCGCGGCTCCCGCGCGAGCCAGACGTTCTCGGCGACCGTCAGCTGCGGCAGCACGGCGAGCTCCTGGTGGACCGACGCGATGCCGGCGCGCGCGGCATCGGCCGGCGACGCGAACGCGACGGCACGGCCGTCGAGACGGATCTCGCCGGCGCTCGGCGCGACGATGCCGCCGAGCACGTGCAGCAGCGTCGACTTGCCGGCGCCGTTGGCGCCGAGCAGCGCGTGGACCTCGCCCGCGGGCGCCGCGAGGTCGACGTCCTCGAGCGCCCACGTCGCGCCGTAGCGCTTGCCGACGCCACGCAGGTCGAGCAGCGGCGCGCTGCCCGAAGCGGCGTGGCCGTCGGGCGTCGCGTCAGGCATCTGGCGCGGGCGGGCGACGGATGTCAGGCCTTGGGCTTGAAGTTCGCCGGCAGGTTGCTCGCCCACCAGTCGTCGGGCTTGTCCATCTCGGCGTATTTCGCCGCCTCGGCAGGCGCGATGTATTGCGACGGGATGACGAGGCCGCGCGGAACCGGCTGGCCGGCGAGGATCCTGAGGCCGAGCTTGGTCGCCTCCTGGCCGGCGCGCGTCGGGAACGTGACCGCGCCGCCTTTCTTGTTCTTGACGACCCACTTCATCCAGCCGTTGTATTCGTCGCCGGGCGACATCACGAGGTTCTTGGCGCGCCCCGCTTCCTCGAACGCCTCGACGACGCCCATCGACATCTGGCCGGCGGGCGAGTAGACGCCGTCGATCTTCGGATAGCGCTGCAGCAGGTTCTCGGTGATCTGCTTGGCCTTGGCGCGGTTCCAGTCGCCGTGCTCGGCCGAGAGCAGCTCGATTCCCTTGTGCTTCGCCAGCACGTCCTTGAGCGCGGCGAGCTGGTCGACTGCGGCGGTCGTGCCGGCGATCGGGAGCATCGCGAACACCTTGCCCTTGCCGCCGAGGTCGGCCGCGAAGTGCTGCGCGACCATCTCGCCGAGCGCGTACTGGTCGATGAATGCGTTGGAGACGGTCCCGTTCGAATAGGTGAACCCGCCGCCGGCGTTGATCGTCGGAATCCCCTTCGCAACCGCCTTCTCGAGCGCCGGCTGGATCGCCTTCTCGTCGACCGGCCAGTAGATGATCAGGCTCACGTTCTTCGAGATCAGGTCCTCGATGTCGGCGACCTGCTTGCCGGGGTTGAACGAGGCGTCGGTGACGATCACGTCCTTGACGTCCTTGTGCTGCGACGCCTCCCAGCGGATGTGCTGCAGGCAGAAGACGACCCACGAGTTGCTCATGTAGCCGGCAGCGACGCCGATGGTGTACGGCCCGGCCTTCTTGAACTTCGCGGTGTCGACCGTCTCGGCCATCTGCTTCTTCTGCGCCGCCCGGTCGGTCGTCTGCGCGCGCGCCGCGAGCGGCGTGAGCAGCGTCGACGTGCCGCCGAGGGCGAGGGCGAGCGAGCCGCCGACGAATGTTCTGCGGGATGGTTCGTTGCGCATGGAGCCTCCTTGTCGATGTGCGCCGGTGAGACCGGACCTCAGCGATCGCGCCCCAGCCAGGCGTAGCCGGCCGAGGCGACGATGATGATCGTGCCTTTCAGCACCAACTGCAGGTTGTAGTTGAAGCCGAGGATGTTGACGAGATTGAACGCGATGAAGAGCACGAGCGTCCCGGCGACCGTGCCGACGACGGTGCCGCGGCCGCCGCGGAACACGGTGCCGCCGAGGACGATCGCGGCGAGCGCGTCGAACTCGAAGCCGCGGCCGACGAAGGTGCTCGAGACGCCCGAGCGCGCCAACACGGCGATGCCGCCGAGCCCGGCGAAGAGACCCGACACGACGTAGCACGCGAACGTCACCGCGGCGACCGGCAGGCCCGACAGCCGCGCCGCCTCGCGGTTGCTGCCGATGAGATAGATCTGGCGGCCGAACCGCGTGGTCCGCAGCACGAGCTCCATCACCGCCGCGATCGCCAGCATCGCGAGCGCGAGCACCGGCAGGACGTCGCCGAGCCGGTGGTTGAAGAACTCTCGAAAGCCGGGCGAGACGATGCCGCGCGCGGTGCCGCCTGAATAGAGCTGCGTCAACCCGTAGAGCGCGAGCGCCGAGCCGAGCGTGAGGATGAACGACGAGCCCGGGCTCGCGAGGTTGAGCGCGCCGTTGATCGCGCCGAAAGCCGCGGCGACGACAAGCGTCGCCGCCACCGCAATGCCGATGTTGCCGGCCTCGCCCTGCATCATCACCGCGCAGAAGACGGCGCTGAACGAGATGATCGCGCCGATCGAGAGGTCGACCGCGCCGAGGATCATGACGAGCGTGGTGCCGATCGCCGCGATGCCCACGGGCGCGGCCTGGCGCAGGATGTTGCCGACGTAGACCGGCTCGAGGAACGCGTCGGAGAGCGCGATGGCCGCGCCGTAGAGCAGCGCGAGCACGAGCAGGATCGCCCAGCGCCCGAGCGCCTCGCGCAGCCGGATCATGGCTCGGCCGGCCGTGCGCTCGCCGCGCTCGGCAGGCGCGCGGCCGCGGCGCGCGGGCCGCGCGTCGCGAGGATCGCGCCGACCACGATGACGCCCTTGGCCAGCGTCTGCACGAACGCCGAGACCTCGAGCAGGTTCAGCACGTTCGCGATCACGCCGAGCACCAGGACCGCGCCGATCGTGCCGGCGATCGAGGCTCGCCCGCCGGCGAGCGAGGTGCCGCCGAGCACCGCGGCGACGATGGCGTCGAGCTCGAAGCCCTGGCCGGCGTTCGGATAGCCGGTGCCGAGCCGGCCGGCGACGAGAAGCCCGCCCGCGGTGGCGCCGATCGCCGAG
>DATJIM010000307.1:0-8891 GCA_035493195.1 Caldimonas sp. | reverse complement strand
CGACGACGAACATGCGGCTGACGTGGCGCACCTGCGCCTTCGTCTCGATCTCGGGGCCGACCATGAAGCCGGGCGTGTCGATCAGCGAGACGATCGGCAAGCCGTGCGCGTCGCAGAGCTGCAGAAAGCGCGCCGCCTTGTCGGCGGCGTCGGCATCGATCGCGCCGCCGAGGTGCATCGGGTTGTTGGCGAGGACGCCGACCGGGCGGCCCGCGACGCGCGCGAGCGCGGTGACGATGCCGACGCCGAAGCCGGCACGCAGCTCGAGCGTCGAGCCCGCGTCGGCGACGGCAGCGACGATGGCGCGGACGTCGTACGAGCGCAGCCGGTTGTCCGGCATCAGCTCGCGCAGCGCTGCGCTGTCGCCATCGTCGGGCGCAGCGATGCGGCCCTGGAAGAACGACAAGTAGCGGCGCGCGACGTCGACGGCTTCGGCCTCGTCGCCGACGAGCACGTCGATCACCCCCGAGCGCGACTGGACGTTGCTCGGCCCGATTTCCTCCGGCCGGAAGACGCCGAGGCCGCCGCCTTCGACCATCGCGGGGCCGCCCATGCCGATCGAGCTGCCGCGCGTCGCGACGACGACATCCGAGCAGCCGACGAGCGCCGCGTTGCCGGCGAAGCAGCGCCCGGCGACGATGGCGACGATGGGGACGCGGCCGCTCAGACGCGCAAAGCTCGCGAACGTCGGCACGTGCAGGCCGGCAACGACCGGAACGTCGACGTCGCCGGGCCGGCCGCCGCCGCCTTCGGCGAAGAGCACGACCGGCAGCTTTTGCTGGTGCGCGATCGCGAGCAGCCGGTCGGTCTTCTGGTGGTTGCGCATGCCCTGCGTGCCGGCGAGCACGGTCGCGTCGTACGCCATGACGACGGTGCGCGCACGCTCGGCGCCGAACGCCGGTGCATTGACGGTGCCGATCCCGGTCACCATGCCGTCGGCAGGCGTGTTGCGCAGCAGGTCGTCGAGCTCGCGGCGCCGCCGCTGCGCGGCGTACGCGAGGCCGCCGTACTCGACGAAGCTGCCGGCGTCGCAGAGGTCGGCGATGTTCTCGCGCGCCGTGCGCATGCCGAGCGCGTGCCGCTTCGCGACCGCGTCGCCCCGGCTCGCGTCGGCGAGCAGCGCTTCCCGCGCGCGCAGCTCGGCGAGGTCGGCGCGGATGGCGTCGCCGCGACGCGCCGGGTGGCTGGCCGGCGCATCGGCGACCGCGCGCACAGCGATCGGCGCGAGCAGCGCGATCTCGTCGCCGTCGGCGACGACGTCGCCGACCGCGCACCGCACCGTCTCGACGACGCCGGCGGCGGCGGCACGCACCTCGTGCTCCATCTTCATCGACTCGACGACCGCGACGACGTCGCCGGCGGCGACCTCCTGCCCCGGTGCGACGACGATCGCGACGACGCTGCCGGCGAGCGGGGCGACGACGCGCGCGCCTGCCATCGGCGGCGTCACGCCGCGCGCATCGCGCCGGGATAACGCGCGATCGTCAGGCCGTCGAGGTCGATGCCGGCGGCGCGCCCCGAGACGACGTCGGCGATGACGCGCGCGGTGCCCGCGGCCATCGTCCAGCCGAGCGTGCCGTGGCCGGTCGCGAGGAACAGGTTCTTGATCGGCGTCGGGCCGACGACCGGCGTGCCGTCGGGCGTCATCGGCCGCAGGCCGCACCAGAACTCGGCGCGCGCGAGATCGCCGCCGCCGGGAAAGAGGTCGCCGACGACGTGCGTGAGCGTGTCCTTGCGCGCCTCGTGCAGTCGCAGCGTGTAGCCGGCGAGCTCGGCGGTGCCGCCGACGCGGATGCGGTCGCCGAGCCGCGTCACCGCGACCTTGTGCGTCTCGTCCATCACCGTCGATTCGGGAGCGCCTGCGGCATCGACGATCGGTACCGTGATCGAGTAGCCCTTGACCGGATAGACCGGAATGCGGATCCCGATCGGCGCGAGCTGCAACGGCGAATGGCTGCCGAGGGCGACGACGTAGGCGTCGGCCGCGAGCGTTCCGGCCGCGGTGGCGACGCCTTCGACGCGATCGCCGCTGCGCGCGATCGCGTGGATCGCGGTCGCGTAGCGGAACGCGACACCGCGCTCGACCGCGAGCGCGGCGAGGCGCTCGCTGAACTTGTAGCAGTCGCCGGTCTCGTCGCCGGGCAGCAGCAAGCCGCCGACGAACTTGTCGCGGACGCGCGCGAGCGCCGGCTCGTGGCGGATGCAGCCGTCGCGATCGAGCAGCTCGAAGGCGACGCCGCTCTTTCGCAGCACGGCGATGTCGCCGGCGCTGCCGTCGAACTGCTTCTGGGTGCGAAAGAGCTGCAGCGTTCCCTGCATGCGCTCGTCGTACGCGATCCCCGTCGCGGCGCGCAGCGCGCGCAGGCAGTCGCGGCTGTATTCGGCGAGGCGCACCATGCGCGCCTTGTTGATCGCGTAGCGCCCGGCGGTGCAGTTCGCGAGCGTTGCCAGCGACCAGCGGATAAACGCCCAGTCGAGATGCGGCCGGATGACCAGCGGGCGATGTCGCATGAGCAGCCACTTGACCGCCTTCAGCGGCACCCCGGGGCCGGCCCACGGCGCCGAATAGCCCGGCGAGACCTCGCCGGCGTTGGCGAAGCTCGTCTCCCGCGCCGGCCCCGCCTGACGGTCGACGACCGTCACGTCGTGGCCGGCGCCGGCGAGCTCGTAGGCGATCGTGACGCCGACGACGCCGGCGCCGAGGACAAGGACCTTCACGCGGCGGCCGGCGACCGCCAGCAGTTCACGCGGCAGTGCACTGCGGGGGGCCGGGCGCGCGTGGCGTCATGCGGGTGCGGCATCATTCGACGGTGCGCGCGATTGTGCACGCACGAGCCCGAGGAGACCCGCATGGTCGACGCCATGGCCCCGATCGCCGTCGCTGCAAAGGTCGACGCGCCGTGAGCGGAATGCCTCGGTTCGTCGCACCGGCGCAGTTCGTCGACGCCGAGGCGGCGCTGGCGCGCGTGCGCGAGATCTACACGGCGAGCGTCGGCCATCTCCGCGACGCGCTGCATGCCTACGTCGCCGGCACGGTCCCTGCGAGCCGGGTCCGCGCGTGCTACCCGTTCGTCCGCGTCCACACCGACACGGTCGCGCGCGCCGATTCGCGCCTCAGCTACGGCTTCGTCGCCGGCCCGGGCACGTACGAGACGACGCTGACGCGGCCCGACCTGTTCGCGAGCTACTACCTCGACCAGTTCCATCTCCTGCTCGAGAACCACGGCGTCGCGCTCGAGATCGGCACCAGCGTGCAGCCGATCCCGGTCCACTTCTCGTTCGCCGAGCACGACCACATCGAAGGCAGCCTCGGCGTCGAGCAGCGGCTGCTGTTGCGCGACCTCTTCGACTTGCCCGACCTCGGCGCGATGGACGACGGCATCGCCAACGGCACCTACGTGCCGCGCGCCGGCGAGGCTCGTCCGCTCTCGCTCTTCACCGCGCCGCGCGTCGACTACTCGCTGCACCGCCTGCGCCACTACACGGGAACCGATCCCGAGCATTTCCAGAACTTCGTCCTCTTCACCAACTACCAGTTCTACATCGACGAATTCGTCCGTCTCGGCCACCAGGCGATGGCGGCGGGACCGGGCAGCGGTCAGTACGACGCGTTCGTCGAGCCCGGCAATGTCATCGAGCGCGCCCACGGGCAGGCGGCGCGGCCGGGCGACGACCTCGGCGCAGCGCCACCCCGCCTGCCGCAGATGCCGGCGTACCACCTCGTCCGCGCCGACGGCGGCGGCATCACGATGGTCAACATCGGCGTCGGGCCCTCGAACGCGAAGACGATCACGGACCACATCGCGGTGCTGCGTCCGCACGCGTGGGTCATGCTCGGCCACTGCGCGGGGCTGCGCAACACGCAGCGGCTCGGCGACTACGTGCTCGCGCACGGCTATGTGCGCGAGGACCACGTCCTCGACGAGGACTTGCCGCTCTGGGTGCCGATCCCGGCGCTCGCCGAAGTCCAGGTCGCGCTCGAGGAAGCGGTCGCCGAGGTGACGCAGCTGAAAGGCTACGAGCTCAAGCGCATCATGCGCACCGGTACGGTCGCGAGCACCGACAACCGCAACTGGGAGCTGCTGCCGTCGCGCAACGCGCTCAGCACGCCCGAGCGCCGCTTCAGCCAGAGCCGCGCGATCGCGCTCGACATGGAGAGCGCGACGATCGCGGCGAACGGTTTTCGCTTCCGCGTTCCGTACGGGACGCTGCTCTGCGTCAGCGACAAGCCGCTGCACGGGGAGATCAAGCTGCCGGGCATGGCCGACCAGTTCTACCGCGAGCGGATCGACCAGCATCTGCGCATCGGCGTGCGCGCGATCGAGCGGCTGCGCGAGGGCGGCGTCGATCAGCTGCACAGCCGGAAGCTGCGCAGCTTCGCCGAAGTCGCATTCCAGTAGCCGCAGCCGCGTCAGATCATCCGCAGCGGAGTCTTGCGGCGCGGCGGCGGGAAGGCGCGATCGAGCGCGGCACGCTCGGCGTCGTCGAGGACGAGATTGCACGCGGCGAGGTTCTCGCGCAGATGCGCTTCGCTCGTCGCCTTCGGGATCGCCAAGACCTCGGGCTGGCCGACGAGCCAGGCGAGCGCGAGTTGCGCTGGGGTCAAGCCGCGCCGCTCGGCGATCGCGGCGAGCGCCTTGTTCGCTGCGAGCGCGCCCTGGTCGATCGGCGAGTACGCCATCGTGACGACGCCGCGTTGCTGCAACCACGGCACGAGATCGAAGCCCGGCCCGCGCGCGCTCAGCGAGTAGTAGACCTGGTTGGTCGCGCAACGCTCGCCGCCGGCGACGCTGAAGAGCTCTTCCATGTCGGCGACGTCGAAGTTGCTGACGCCCCAATCGCCGATCCGGCCGTGCTCGCGCAGCCGCTCGAACGCATCGACGGTCTCTGCGAGCGGGATGTCGCCGCGCCAGTGCAGCAGGTAGCAATCGAGGTGGTCGAGGCCGAGCCGCGCGAGACTGCGCTCGCACGCGGCGACCGCAGCGCGCGCGCCGGCGTTGTGCGGATAGACCTTGCTGACGACGTAGAGCTCGTCGCGAGTGACGGACCCGGCGCTGAGCGCGCCCGCGATGGCCTCGCCGACGATCGTCTCGGCGCCGCCTTCGCCGTACATCTCGGCGGTGTCGATGACGCGCCAGCCCATCTCGATCGCGGCGCGGACCGCGGCGACCTCGCTTTTTCGCCGCGCCGCCGACTCGCCCATCCGCCAGGTGCCGAGGCCGAGCGACGGCACCTGCTTGCCGGGGAATTTCACCATGGCAGTTCTGCGCCCCGAAGAGGAAGATGGGCGATCCTATGACGACGATGTTCACCGTGGGCCGCGACGACCTGCGGAGGGTCGCGTGGCGCGAGACGCCGACGGTGCCGCTCGCTTCCGGGCAAGCGCGCTTGCGCATCGGGCCGTTCGCATTGACGTCGAACAACGTCACCTACGGCGCGTTCGGCGACGCGATGCACTACTGGGACTTCTTTCCGACCGGCGACGGCGCGAGCGGATGCATCCCGGTCTGGGGCTTCGCGACCGTGTCCGAGTCGCTCGCCGAAGGCGTCGACGTCGGCGAGCGCTTCTACGGCTACTGGCCGATCGCCGACGACGCGGTGGTCACGCCGGTGCGCGTCGTCGGCGAAGGCTTCGTCGATGGCGCGGCGCACCGCGCCGACCTGCCCGCGGTCTACAACCGCTACGTGCGCTGCAGCAGCGACGTCGAGTACCGCGTCGAGCACGAGCCGCTGATCGCGCTGCTGCGGCCGCTCTTCATCACTTCCTTTCTCATCGACGACTTCCTCGCCGACAACGCCTTCTTCGGCGCCGCGACGGTGCTCGTCGCGAGTGCGTCGAGCAAGACCGCGTACGGGCTCGCCTTCTGCCTCGCGCGCCGGCGCGGTTCGCCGTCGGCTCCGCAGATCGTCGGCCTGACGTCGCCGAGGAACGCGACGTTCACGGAGCGGCTCGGCTGCTACGACCGCGTCGTTGCGTACGGCGATGTCGCGACGCTGCCCGCCGAACAGCGCGCCGCCTACGTCGACATGAGCGGCAACGCGGCGCTGCGCGTCGGCGTTCATGGCCATTGGCGCGACGCGCTCGCGTACAGCTGCTCGGTCGGCGGCACGCACTGGGAATCGCTCGGCGGCGGCAAGGGCCTGCCGGGGCCGCGGCCCACGCTCTTTTTCGCACCCGACCAGATCAGGAAGCGCGTCGCCGAATGGGGAGCGCACGGCCTGCAGGAACGGCTTGCATCGGCATGGGCCGACTTCGTCGCGGCGGTCGGCGACCGCGAGCGACCGTGGCTTCGCGTCGTTGCCGGCAACGGCCGAGAGGCGGTCGAGGGCACGTACACCGAGCTCCTCGATGGTCGCGTCGACGCGGACGAAGGCCGGGTCCTCACGGTGTGACATCGAGCCGTCCTTCTCCTGGCCCGACGGCTCAACCGCCGGGCGGCGCTGCCGATATTGCGCCAGGAGCGACGTCCGGAGGTGCGATGACGAGCCCGACGACCCAGTTCGCGGGGCTGGCCCGGCCGCTTGCCGATCTCGCCGCGTGGACGGCGCATTTCCGCCGCGCCGAGATCCCCGTGCTGCGCGAGACGATCGACGCGCTCGACGCGCTGCGCGCGAACGAGGAGCGCACCGACGCGAACAGCATCGGCGAGATGATCAGCGGCGACCCGCTGATGACGCTGAAGGTGCTGGCGCACGTCGGCGTGCATCGCGGGCGAAGCGTCGTCACCGGCCCGGAGACGGTGATCTCCGCGCTCGTGATGATGGGCATCCCGCCGTTCTTTCGCACGTTCGCAGCGCCCGAGGCGATCGAGGATCGGTTCGGCGACCCATCGCAGGCGCTCGATGGAATCCGCCGCTTGCTGCGGCGCGCGCATCGTGGCGCACGCTTCGCGCTCGCGTTCGCGATCCACCGCGCCGATCCGGACGCGGCGTCGATTCACGCCGCCACGCTGCTCCACGAGTTCGCCGAGCTGCTGCTCTGGTGCCACGCGCCGGCGCTCGCCTTGCGCATCCGCGCTCTCCAGGACGACGACCCGACGCTGCGCTCGCGTGCCGCCCAGCAGCAGGTGCTGCGCATCGAGCTCGCAGAGCTGCAGCAGGCACTCGTCGCAGCGTGGCGACTGCCGTTGCTGTTGTCGGAGCAGGTCCCGCATGCGCAACGCGTCGGCGCCCGCACGGTCACGCTCGCCGCGCAGCTCGCGCGCCACGTCGCATCGGGCTGGGACAACGCCGCGGTGCCCGACGACATCGACGAGATCGCCGAGTTCCTCCACCTGTCGGGGTCGGCGACGCTCGAGCTGCTGAGGGGCGTCGACGCCGCCTAGTCGGCTCGGATCGCGAATCGCAAGCGCGTCACGGCGGCGCCAACGTCAAGCGCAGAACTTCGTCGATCACGACGGGGTCGAAGACCATCGCGACGTGCGGGGCGCCTGCGACCTCGCGGTTGTCGGCGCCGGGCAGCGTCGCGTTGCGCGTCGGAAAGACGATGTTGTCGCAACGGCTCCAGAAGCAGAGCAGCGGTGCCCGCGTCGCCGGCGCGCGCTTGGCGAGGGCTTCGAGCCATGCGCTGCCCTGGCGCATCTGCGCCGCGTTTGCGCCACGCGCGTGGCGCGCGATGCGGGTTCCGGCGTGCGGCGTCGCGATCGTCACCAGGCCGCGGACACGCGCGTGCGGATCGGCCGCGAGCCACGCACGGACGGCCAGCCCGCCCATGCTGTGGCCGACCACCAGGGGCGGCTCGCCGGTCGCGGCTTCGACAGCGGCGACCGCAGCGGCGATCGCAGGACGATAGTCGTCGATCGAGCCGAGCACCGGCTCGAGGTTGACGGCGACGAACGGGATGTCCGCGTCGCGAAACCGACGCAGCCACGGGTTCCAAAGTCCGCGATTGCAGAAGAAGCCGTGCACGAGCACGACGCCGCGGCGGCCGCGGCCACGCGCGGGAAGATGGTCGGCGTAGCGGGCGCTCCGAAACGGCTGGTTCCACAGGAAGACCGTCGGCGCGACGAGCACCTCGGTGGCCCAGGCGCGCACGAGCTCGCGAACGCTCGGCCGCTGGACGTCGTCTGCCGCGTACGAGCGATGGAGAAGCCAGAACTCGAACGCGATCGCGCTCAGATAGCCGGCGATCGCGAGCGCGATCACGATGGTGCCGAGCCACGCTCGCCCGCTCTTCGCGCCGAAGATCGAGGCGGCGATGGCGGCGCCCGCGATGGTCAGCACGGTCGACTGCTGGATGCGAGCAAGCATCGAAGAATGGGCCAATGAAAAAAGGCCTCCGTCGCTGTGACGGAGGCCTTCTGGAATAACAGCCTGACGATGTCCTACTTTCACACGGGAACCCGCAATATCATCGGCGCAGAGGCGTTTCACTGTCCTGTTCGGGATGGGAAGGAGTGGGACCACCTCGCTATGGTCGTCAGGCATAACTGTCGCCCGCTGCACTCCGGCAGCTGGGCCAATCCGCAGAGTCGGCCGCATGGATGCGGCAATCAGATTCTCGATCGCGTCCTTCGAGCAAAGAACGGTTCACGCGCTTGCCTCGCTCTGACGACAGCGTCGTCAGAGTTATAGGGTCAAGCCGCACGAGCAATTAGTACTGGTTAGCTCAACCGGTTGCCCGGCTTCCACACCCAGCCTATCAACGTCCTGGTCTAGAACGACTCTTCAGGGGGCTCAAGGCCCCGGCAAGACTCATCTTGAGACGAGTTTCCCGCTTAGATGCTTTCAGCGGTTATCTCTT
Source organism: Caldimonas sp. (assembly GCA_035493195.1). GTDB lineage: Bacteria > Pseudomonadota > Gammaproteobacteria > Burkholderiales > Burkholderiaceae_C > Schlegelella_A. The sequence goes on along the minus strand of DATJIM010000307.1, from coordinate 148 downwards.
CCGCACATAGCTACTCGGCGATGCCACTGGCGTGACAACCGATACACCAGAGGTGCGTCCACTCCGGTCCTCTCGTACTAGGAGCAGGCTCTCTCAATCTTGCAGCGCCCACGGAAGATAGGGACCAAACTGTCTCACGACGTTTTAA
>DATJIM010000306.1:0-2556 GCA_035493195.1 Caldimonas sp. | reverse complement strand
CTTGGCGACCTCGGCGAAAAAGGTGTTGGCATCGACGGGCGCGCGCAGCTCGAGCTCGGCCAGCGCGACGTCTTTCGCCGCCGGCTCGTCGATCGCGATGCGAACGAAGCGCGCCTCCGACTCGGGCAGCCAGTGGACCTGAAGGTCGCCGCGCGCCCGCTCGACGTGCCTCGCGTCCCGCCAGTACGTGCCGTCGTCGGACAGCTCGATGGCATAGCGCGACGCGGCCGCGCCGGCGCGCCAGCGCAGCGCGAGCGCGCCGAACTCGCGGGGTGCACCGTAGTCGGCGGTCCAGACTGCGGCCGGGCCGCGCGAGACGACCGGCTGCCAATCGGTTGGCGATCGACCGTCGAGCGCGTTCGCGGCCTCGTGTCCCGGTCGGAACGAGCCGGCGGTCGCTGTCGGCATCGGCAGCACGACGTCGGCGGGCAATTGGCGCAGCTCGAGGCGATCGAAGCAGACGCTGCCCTTGCCGGCACCGCTGCCCGACGCGATCACCAGCTCGACGGCGGCGGTCCGCTGCAGCGCGCGGTCGGTCGTCGGACCCCACGCGAATTCGATCTCGCGCTGGCGGAAGCGGAGCGTCTGCCAGTCGCGCGGAACGCGGAGCTCGTTCTTGCGGCCCCACCAGACGTTGGCGCCGCTCGCATCGACGAGCTTGAGCTGCAGCGCGTTCGGCGCTGCGTCGCCGCGCGCGCGCAGCGCGAGCTCGTAGCGCGCCGGAAAGTCGATCGGCAGCGTCCGCCTCGCGCCGACGTAGCCGGTGACGCGGCCGAAGTCGAAGTCGATGCACAGCGCCTTGCCGTGCTCGCCTTCGATCGGGCGCAGCGACGCCTTCACGTCGTCGGACGAGATCAGCGTCCACGCCGACGCCTCGTCGAAATCGTCGAGCACCCGGACCTGCGCCATTGCCGGTGTCGTCGCAGAGAGGGCCAGCATCAGCACGGCCGCGAGCTTCCTCATCCCTTGACGCCGCCCGCCATCAGTCCGGCCATGTAGTGGCGCTGGAGCGCGAGAAACAGCGCGAGGACCGGCAGCACGGTGACGACCGAGCCGGCCATCATCAGCTCGCTGTCTTGCACGTGCTCGCGCGACAGGCCGGCGAGCGCCACCGGCAGCGTGTGCAGGGAATCGTCGGTGAGCACGATCAGCGGCCACATGAAGTCGTTCCAGCTGCCCAGGAAGCTGAAGACCGCGAGCGTGACGAGCACCGGCGTCAGCAGCGGAACGACGATCGTGAAGAAGATGCGGAACTCGCTCGCGCCGTCGATGCGCGCGGCCTCGAGCAGGTCGTCGGGAATGCCGCGCGCGAACTGGCGGACGATGAAGATGCCGAACACGCTCGCCATCGCGGGAACGATCGCGCCGCCGTAGGTGTTGATGAGGCCGAGGGGCTTCAGCATCAAGAAGAGCGGCAGCATCGCGACCTGGCCCGGGATCACCAGGGCGGCGAGCAAGGCCCTGAAGATCTCGTCGCGGCCGCGAAAGCGCAGCTTCGCGAACGCATAGCCGGCCATGACGTTGAAGCTCACCGAGATCAGCGTCGCGAGCGCCGCGATCGCGAAACTGTTGAACGCATAGCGGCCCATGCCGACGCTGCCGAAGAGCGTCCGGTAGTTGTCGAGCGTGACCGCGGGCGGCAGCAGCGGCGTCGGCAGCGTCGTCGACGCGCCGGCCGGCATCAGCGAGACCGACACCATCCACAGCAGTGGAAAGATGCTCACGGCCGCGAGCCCGGCGAGCAGGCCGTTGACGACCCAGACGGCGAGGCGCGGATTCATCGGCCCTCGGGATCGCGGTCGAATCGCCACAGCCCCGCGCTCACCGCGAAGATGACCAGGAAGAGCACGAACGCGACCGCCGACGCGAAGCCGAGGTTCCACCAGCGAAAGCCTTCCTCGTACATGAAGTAGAGGACGCTGACGGTGCTGCGCAGGGGCCCGCCCTGCGTCATCACGTACGGCTCGGCGAAGAGCTGGAAGTAGCCGGCGACGGTCATGATGGCGACCATCACGAGCGTCGGCGTCAGCATCGGGAAGGTCACGTCCGTGAACTGGCGCAGCGTTCCCGCGCCGTCGACGCGCGCCGACTCGTACAGCTCGCGCGGAACGGCCTGCAGCGCCGCGAGCAGGATCACCATGTTGTAGCCGAAGTTCTTCCACGTCGCGAAGACGATGATCGCCGGCATCGACCAGTGCGGGTCGCCGAGCCAGTCGATCGGATCGATGCCGACCGCGGCGAGCGTTTGGTTGATGAGTCCGTAGCGCGTGTGCAGCAGGTAGCGCCAGATCACCGCGACCGCGACGACCGTGGTGACCACCGGCGCGAAGAGCGCGGTGCGAAAGAACGCCTGCCACCTGGCGACACCGGCGTTGAGCAACAGCGCGGCGCCGAGCGAGAGCGCGATCGAGAGCGGGACGCCGACGGCGACGAAGTAGAGCGTGTTGCCGAGCGCCTGCCAGAAGAGCGGCGTCTGCAGCAGCCGGAGGTAGTTGTCGAGGCCGACGAAACGCAACGTCGACAGATCGGCGAGCGCGTAGAGGTCGAAGTCGGTGA
>DATJIM010000305.1:0-14952 GCA_035493195.1 Caldimonas sp. | reverse complement strand
GCCGTCGTCGCGGATCCAGCCGCCCTTCGTGTAGACGTCGTTGATCTTGGTCTTCTTCATCTGCGCGAGGACCTTGTCCGAGTCGTCGGAGTTCGTCGCCTTGACCGCCGCCAGGTACTGCAGCGTCGCCGAGTAATCGGCCGCCTGCAGCGACGACGGCATCCGCTTGAACTTCTCGAAGAACTTGCGGCTCCAGGCGCGCGTTTCGGCATCCCGGTTCCAGTACCAGCTGTCGGTCAGGTACATGCCCTGGGTCGCCTTGAGGCCAAGCGAGTGCACGTCGTTGATGAACATCAATAGGCCTGCGAGCTTCATCGTCTTGGTGATGCCGAACTCGTTGGCGGCCTTGATCGAGTTGATCGTGTCGCCGCCGGCGTTCGCGAGGCCGAGGATCTGCGCCTTGCTCTGCTGCGCCTGCAGCAGGAACGACGAGAAGTCGCTCGCCGACAGCGGATGGCGCACCGAGCCGACGACGGTGCCGCCGGCGGCCTTGACGACCTCGGTCGTGTCGTTCTGCAGCTGGGTGCCGAATGCATAGTCGGCGGTGAGGAAGAACCACGTCTTGCCGCCCGCCTTGACGACGGCGTTGCCGGTGCCCTTGGCGAGCGCCGTTGTGTCGTACGCGTAGTGGACGGTGTAGGGCGAGCACTGCTCGTTGGTGAGTGCCGACGACGCAGCGCCGACCGAGATGAAGAGGCGCTTCTTCTCTTGCGCGACCTTGGCCATCGCGAGGTTGGTGCCCGAATTGGTGCCGCCGACGAGCATGTCGACGCCCTGGGTGTCGAACCACTCGCGCGCCTTGGCGGCAGCGACGTCGGGCTTGTTCTGGTGGTCGGCGACGAGGACCTCGACCTTCTTGCCGGCGACGTTGCCGCCGGCGTCGGCGATCGCCATCCGGATCGCTTCGGCGCCGGCCGGGCCGTCGATGTCGGCGTAGAGGCCGGAGAGGTCGGTGATGAAGCCGATCCGGATCACGTCTCCGGAGATCTGCGCCTGTGCCGGCGCAGTGCCGAACATGGCCGCGAGCGCGAGGCTGCACGCCGGAACGATGGACTTGAGCTTGAACATGGGCAACGGTCTCCTGTGACGGGATGGACGAACGGGTGGTGATGGTCAGACGCCGAGATACTCGTGCAGGCGCGCCATGCGCGCCGGCAGCTCGGCCTGGGTGAACTGCTGGATGACCTGGCCGTGCTCCATGACCAGGAAGCGGTCGGCGAGCGGCGCCGCGAAGCGGAAGTTCTGCTCGACCATGACGATCGTGTAGCCGCGCTCGCGCAGGCTCTTCACGACCTCGCCGAGCTTCTGCACGATCACCGGCGCGAGACCCTCGGAGATCTCGTCGAGCAGGAGCAGGCGCGCGCCGGTGCGCAGGATGCGCGCGACGGCGAGCATCTGCTGCTCGCCGCCCGACAGCCGCGTCCCCTGGCTTGCGGCGCGCTCCTTCAGGTTCGGGAACATCGCGTAGATCTGCTCGACGCTCATCCCGCCGTCGCCGAGCGACGGCGGCAGCATCAGGTTCTCCTCGGCCGACAGGCTCGAGAAGATGCCGCGCTCCTCGGGGCAGTAGCCGATCCCCATGCGCGCGATGCGGTGCGTCGCAAGGGCCGCGGTCTCGACGCCGTGGACCTTGATCGAGCCCTTGCGCGAGCCGATCAGACCCAAGATCGCGCGCAGCGTGCTCGTCCGCCCGGCACCGTTCCTGCCGAGCAGCGTCACCACCTCGCCTTCGTCGACGTGGAAGTCGACGCCGTGCAGGACGTGCGACTCGCCGTACCAGCCGTGCAGGTTCGAGACGTCGAGGAAGCGCTTCGTCATCTCTTCGTCGTCTCAATGCGCCCCGGCGAGCTCGGTCTGCGCGCTGCCCATGTACGCCTCGATCACCGCCGGGTCCTTCGAGACCTCGGAGTACGGGCCTTCGGCAAGCGTCGCGCCGCGCGCGAGCACGGTGATCGTGTCGGCGAGCTTGGCGACGACGCTCATGTTGTGCTCGACCATGAGCACGGTGCGGCTGGCAGCGACCTTCTTGATCAGCTCGCGGATGCGGTCGACGTCCTCGAGGCCCATGCCTTGCGTCGGCTCGTCGAGCAGCATCAGCGTCGGCGACATCGCGAGCGTCGTCGCGATCTCGAGCGCGCGCTTGCGACCGTAGCTGAGCTCGACCGCCGGCAACGACGCGTACGCCTCGAGGTCGACCGCGCGCAGCAGCTCGATCGCCTCGGCGTTGAGCGCGTCGAGCGAATGCTCGGAGCGCCAGAACTGGAACGAGGTGCCGAGCTTTCGCTGCAGCGCGACGCGCACGTTCTCGAGCACCGAGAGATGCGCGAACACCGCCGAGATCTGGAACGAGCGGACGACGCCACGGCGCGCGATCGCCGCCGGCTTCTCGGCGGTGATGTCGGTGCCGTCGAAGACGATCCGGCCCGAGGTCGGCGTCAGGAACTTGGTGAGGAGGTTGAAGCAGGTCGTCTTGCCGGCGCCGTTCGGGCCGATCAGCGCGTGGATCGTGCCGCGACGCACGCGCAGGTTGACCTTGTCGACGGCGACGAACCCCTTGAACTCCTTGGTGAGATCGGTCGTCTCGAGGATGCAGTCGCCGCTCATCGCACGCCCCCTGCCGCGGCGCCGGGACGCGCCGCCGCGACCGGCCGTTCGCGACGCCGCCCGGCATCGGCGACCGGCATCGTCGGCTCGCCGCCGAGGCGAAGCGTCAGCCGGCGCGCGACGTCGAGCGCTGCTTCGCGGTGGCGGGCGCCGCGGTCGCCGCCAAGCTGCGCCTTGTTGATGCAGACCGCGACGCCGGCAACCGCCTTGCCCGAGGCGTCGAACACCGGCGCGCCGAACGACGCGACCCCTTCGCGCACGGCCTCGTCGTCGACGCTCCAGCCGCGTCGGCGCGTCAACGCCAGCTCGCGCAGCAGCGACTCGAGGTCGCGCGGGCCCTTGCTCGTGAGCCGGGTCGACAGCTGGCCGGCGAAGCGTCGCCGCACCTCGTCGGCGGGCAGCTGCGCGAGCATCGCCTTGCCGCTGCCCGAGAGATACGCGGGCAGCCGCATGCCGACGTTGAACGCGAGGCCGAGCGGGCGCGCGCTGTTGCGCACCGCGACGTAGAGCGCCTCGTTGCCCGACAGCACCGAGAGAACCACCGTCTCCTCGGGAGCGAGTCCGCCGCTGCCCCAGAGGCCGTTGAACTCCTGCGCGACGTCGGTGCCGGCGACGAATGCCTCGGCGAGCGGCATCACGCGCGGGCCGATCAGGAACGTGCCGTCGGCCTGCCGGCGCAGGTAGCCGAACGAGACGAGCGTCGTGCACAGGCCGTGGACGCTGCTCTTCGGCAGCGCGAGTTCGCTCGACAGCCGGGCCAGGGTCATCGGCTCGCGGCCGCGCGCGAGGCGATCGAGCAGCGTCAGCGCGCGCGCGACGGCAGGGACGAGCGGCGGCGCGGGAGTGCGCTCGCGGGCGAACGGCAGGACGTGGGCGGCGAAGGGCATGGAGAGGTGGGGGGCGGCCGGCGTTCATGCCGCTGAACGGCCTTCAGCGAGCAGGACGCGGAGTCTAGGGACCGGCGCGCGGCTCGCCGTCCGGACGCTCGCCCGTTCGCGGGTTAGTCCTGAGAGCATTTGCCCGCATGGGCGCGGGTCCCCCCAGCGCGGTGGGGGATGTGAAAAGTGCACTCGCGGCGAGAGCGTTCCTCACTCCTCTTGCGGACCTCGGACCGGGAGACTGGCATCGGTGACGGGTTTCCGCCGCCGTTTCCGATGTTCCGAGGACCAGCCATGAAGCACCTCCACGATGACTTCGCCGCCGCGCTCGTCAGCGCCACCCTGTGCCTCGCCGCCGCTTCGCTCTTCGTCGTCGTTCTCGGCGGCGTCGCGTGAGCGTCCGCGCACCTTCGCCATGCAGGCGTCGGCCTGGCTTCGCCTGCTCGCCGCCGCGACGGTCGTCGCGCTCGCCGGCTGTGCGGCGCTGCCCGGCAACGTCGAGCGGCGCGAATCGCACGCTCTCGCCACCGGCCCGGCAACGACGCTCGGCAAGGTCGCCGCAGCGTCCGCTCCTGCCGATGCCGCCGAGCACTCCGGCTTTCGCTTCCTCCTCGACGCCGACGACGCCCTCGAAGCGCGCCTGACGCTGATCCGCAGCGCCGAGCGCTCGGTCGACGTTCAGTACTACCTGATCGCCAACGACGGCACCGGCCGCCAGTTCCTGGCCGCGCTCGCCGCCGCCGCGTCGCGCGGCGTCCGCGTCCGGGTCCTCGTCGACGACCTCTACACAGCGCGCGAGGACGCCCTCTTCACCGCCCTTTCCGCGCTGCCCGGGTTCGAGGTCCGCCTCTTCAACCCGCTGCCGGTGCGCAGCGGCGGCTTCGCGACGCGCGTCGCGCTCTCGTCGCATCAGTTCGCGCGCATCAACCGGCGCATGCACAACAAGCTGCTGATCGCCGACGGCAGCTTCGCGATCACCGGCGGCCGAAACGTCGCCGACGAATACTTCGACCGCGGTTGGTCGAACTTCATCGACGTGGACCTGCTGTCGACCGGCCCGGTCGTCGCAACGCTCGCCGCGCTGTTCGACGCGTTCTGGAATTCGACCTGGGCGTATCCGGCGTCGAGCCTCCTGCGCGCCGGCGACGACGACGCCCGCGAGCGCGCGACGCTGTGGCTGCAGGCGCTCGGCAGCGCGGCTGCGACGGTCCACGACCGCGGCGGCGACAGCGAAGCGCCGACGCTCGCCGACGAGATTTCGCACGGCCGCGTCGCGCTGCGCTTCGCGCCGGCGCGCATCGTCGCCGACTCGCCGGCGCGGATCGACGACAGCGACCCGATGGGCGACGACGGCCCGGTCATGCGCGCGCACCTCGAGCTGATCACGCAGTCGCGCTCGAGCGTGCTCATCGCGACGCCGTACTTCATCCCGGGCGCCGCGGGACTGTCGACGCTGCGGGCAACGCGCGAACGCGGCGTCCACCTGAGCGTCCTCACCAATTCGCTGGCGACGACCGACGAGCCGCTCGTCCACTTCGGCTACGCCCGCTACCGCGAAGGCCTGCTCAGGCTCGGCGTCGCGCTCCACGAGCTGATCCCGACGCGCGAAGCGCCGGCCAGCAGCGACGCCTACGGCAACGACCGCCACGGTGCGTCGATCGGCCGCCTGCACGCGAAGCTCGTCGTCGTCGATGAGCGCTGGGTCTCGATCGGCTCGATGAACGTCGACCGCCGTTCGGCGCGCAGCAACACCGAATCGATGATCGTGGTCGATGACCCGGGCCTCGCCGCCGAGGCGGTCGCGTTCCTCGACCGCGGTCGGGCGACGGGCAGCTATGCGCTGCGCCTCGACGCTGGCGGCAGGCGCGTCGAATGGGTCGAGGGCGACGGCAAGGGCGTGCTGCGCGCCGACCCGACGCCGTTCGGCAGGCCGGGGCTGAAGCCGCGGCTGGCGTCGTTCTTCGTCTCCGAAGAGCTGCTCTAGACCCCCGCTCTGGCGCTGCGCGCCGACTTGGCTCGCGGCGGCTTCGCTGCAGCCGGCGCCTTGGCTGCACGACGCAGCTTGGCTGCACGCGCAGGACTCGCTGGCTTCGCCGAGCCCGCCGGCCTCGCGGCGCGCTTCGACTTCGCCGCACGGACGGGTGCTTCGGCCTCGGCAGGCTCTTCGATGCTCGGCAACTTGCGGATCGCCTCCAGCGCGTCGCGGAGATCGCGGACCAGCTCGTACGACTCGTCCTGCGAGACGACGCGCCGGCACGCGGTCAGGCCGAACTCGAGCGAGCCGGCGTAGCTGTGGACGGTGATGTTGAGCGCCGAACCGTGGTACGGGATCGAGACCGGGTAGTAGTGGGTCATCTTCGCGCCCGCCATGTAGAGCGTCATCGGCGGCCCCGGGACGTTCGAGATCAGGACGTTGCCCGCCGCCGGCATCCGGCTCGCGAGCTTCGAGCGGCCGTACAGCGACGCCAAGCTCGTCATGAACCAGGGCGAGCCGGTCACCGGCAGGTCGACGCCGAGCACCGGCTTCAGCTCGCGAACGACTCCCTTGGCTGCCTCCGACGACGCATGGATCGCCTTGAAGCGCGCGCCGAGGTCGTCGATCTCGGTCGCGAGGTCGACGCGGATCACCGACACCTGGTTGTTCATCGAGCTGTCGTTGGCGGCGCGCAGGCTGACCGGGACGAGCGCGATCAAGGACTCCTTCGGCAGGAGGTTGCGTTCGGCGAGAAAGCGTCGCAGCGCAGCGCTGCACATCGCCATCACGATCGTGTTGACGGTGCCGCCGACGCGCTTGCCGGTCTCCTTCAGCTCGGCGAGCGGCAGCGACAACGTGCTGTACGAGCGCTGGTTCGTGATCGAGTCCTGGAACATCGTCTTCGGCGCAAGGCCGAGGTTGAGGCTGCGCTCGCCTCGCCCGGCGCGCTGCGTTGCCAGGACGCCGCCTGCGGTCGCGATCGCCTTCACCGCCGTCGGCACGAGCTCGGCGATCTTGCGGTACTGGCGCAGCGAGTTCTCCGCCGCGGCCTGGAGCAGCTCGGCGACGCCGAGCTGGTAGCTGCCGCCGCCGTCGCGCTTGCGCCGGGGCGGCGGCACTTCTCGGATCTCGGGCGTCATGTCGTAGAGCACCTTGGCGAGCTCGACCCCAGCGGCACCGTCGACGCCGCTGTGGTGCGCCTTGGTGTAGAAGGCGACCTGGCCGTCGTGCAGCCCCTCGATGACGACCATCTCCCACAGCGGCCTGCTGCGGTCGAGCAGCGAGGAGTGCAAGCGCGCGACGAGCTGCTCGAGCTGGTGCATCGTGCCGGGCTTGCGCAGCGTGACGTGACGGACGTGGTAGTCGAGGTCGATGTCGTCGTCCTCGATCCAGACCGGGTCGGCGAGCTCGAACGGCATCGGCGCGAGCTTGCGCGTGAGCAACCCCGAGAGATGGAGGCGCTTCGCGAGCATCCCCTTCACCGCCTCGTAGTAGTCGCCCTTGTAGCCCTTCGGCAGCTCGAACAACATCAGGCTGCCGACGTGCATCGGGGTCTCGGGGGTTTCGAAGTGCAGGAACGATGCGTCCATGCTGCTCAGGTGCTCGACCATCGTGGTTCTCCTTGTCGTCGGATGTCGCAAGTGTGGCCCAGGACGGGCGCGCGCATCGTCCGGCTGCCGCGCGGCGCTCAGCGCGCCGCCGGCAGCTTCTTCTGGATGACGTGGCGGCCGTCGCGGACGGCGACGTAGCCTCCGGTCGTGAGGTCCTTCATCACGCGGTTGACCATCTCGCGCGACGAGCCGACGCGGTCGGCGATGTCCTGCTGCGTCAGCTTCTCGCGCACGATGCGCTCGTCGCCGACCGGCTCGGAGAGCTCCATCAGCAGCCGCACCATCCGCCCGTAGACGTCCTGCAGCGCGAGGCTTTTCACCTGCTCGGTGAGGCGGCGGACCATGCGCGTGAGCTTTCGCGTCAGGTGGAGCGCGAACTCGGGATGCTCGGCGAGGAACTCGGGCACCTGCGCGGCGGCGACCACGCAGCACGTCGTCGCCTCGACCGCCTTCACCGACGCGGAGCGCGGCGTGCCTTCGAGCGAGAGCTCGCCGACGTACTCGCCCGGGCCGTGCTCGGACAGGATGACGTCGCGTCCCTCGGGCGAGCTCGCGTAGACGCGCAACCTGCCGCTGAGCACGATGTAGAGCGAGCCGCCGGCATCGCCTTCGTTGAGCAGGATCGTCTGGGCGCGAAACGAGCGAGGGTTGCCGCGCGCGGCGAGCGCGGCGAGCAGCGATGGCGGCAAGCGATCGTCGTTCACGGCGTCGACGGTCGATGCACCTCGGCGGGCGCCGACGCTCGGGCGAGCGGCGCGCCCTCGCAAAGCCGCCCGACCGCCCACAGCGCCGCGACGATCGCGGCGGCGTCGGCGATGCGCGCCGGCCAGCCGAGCGCATCGGCGTGCCAGAGAAAGACGAGCGTCGTCGCGAGCAGCGCGGCGAAGAGCACGAGCGCCGCGAGCTGGCGCGAGCGCGAGACCGGCGGATCGAAGCGCGCGAACGCGGCGACCGCGAACGGCGGCTTCGGCCAGCGCGCCGCGACGTCATCGGGCCGCCAACCCGGCGGCATCCACCAGACGCGCAGCTTGTCGGACCATCGCCGCGCGCGCGACGCGTCGCGCGCGAGCTCGGCGTAGACCTGCAGGTTCGCCCAGACCGGATTCCAGCTGCGCAGCGGCGCGCGCGCGCCGTAGAGGCACGGCTCGGCACGGTCTTCGTCGGCATAGGTGCCGAACACGCGGTCCCAGACGATGAAGACGCCGCCGTAGTTGCGGTCGAGGTAGCGGTCGTTGACGGCGTGGTGGACGCGGTGGTTGCTCGGCGCGCAGAACCAGCGGTCGAACCAGCCGAGCCGGCCGACCTGCTCGGTGTGGACCCAGAACTGGTAGAGCAGATCGATCAGCGCGACGACACCGAAGACGAGCGGCGGAAAGCCGAGCAGCGCCATCGGCAGATAGAACATCCAGCCGGCGAGCCAGCCGCTCGACGTCTGCCGGAGCGCCGTCGACAGGTTGTAGTCCTCGCTCTGGTGGTGGACGACGTGCGCCGCCCAGAGCAGCGCGACGCGGTGGCCGGCGCGGTGGTGCCAGTAGTAGAGGAAGTCGTAGGCGAAGAGGGCTGCGATCCAAGTCCACACCGAGCCGGTCGGCAACTGCGCGATCGCGAAGCGGTCGTGGATCCAGACGTAGATGCCGAGCGTCAGCAGCGCGGTGAAGAGGCCGACGATCCTGCTCATGACGCCGAGACCGATGCTCGAGAGCGCATCGCCCAGCCGGTAGCCGTTCCTGCTGGGGGCGACGCCGACCGCGAGCTCGACGGCGATCGGCGCGAAGAAGACCGGCGTCGCGACGACGATGATCTGCGACTCGGTCATCGCGTTCATGCGTGTCAGGCGACGCAGCCGCGCGCCTCGATCGGCCACTCGGCCTCGACGACACCCGTTGCAAGACCGCCGCGCACGCAGACGTAGCGGTCGTGCAGGTTGACGGTCGGATCGCAGTGCCCGGGGACGAGCCAGACCGTCTCGCCGAGCGCGGGCAGCTCTCGTGCGTCGCCGCCCGGCGGCGGGCGGACGATGCCGTGCTCGTCGCCGCCGTTCGCCCAGATTCCTGCGCGCTGCCACAGACGCGGCGGGCCGGAGTCGATCGCGTGCGACTTGTGGCCGGCGTCGACGACCGCGTGTGCCGCACCGCGGCTGATCACGCGGCTCTTGACGAAGAGCGCGTGCTCGAAGCGCGGCACGGACGCGACCGTGTCGTTGTCGGCATAGTCGCGGTCCATGAACAGATAGCTGCCGGCCTGCAGCTCGCCCCAGACGCCGGTCGCAACGTCGAACGCGAACGTTCCGGTGCCGGCGCCGGTCACGAGCGGACAGGCGATGCCGAGCGCGCCGATCGCCGCCTGCGCGGCGCGCGCCTGCGCCGCCGCGTGCTGCGCGGCTGCCTCGCGTTCGGCGACGCTGCGCACGTGCTGCGCCGAGCCGTGGTACGCCTGCAGCCCGGCGAAGCGCAAGCCGCCTTCGGGCGGCGCGTGCGCAACGACCTGCTCCGCAAGCTCGCCTGCCGCGGCGGGCGCGATCCCGCAGCGGCCGTGGCCGACGTCGACCTCGACGAAGACGGCGATCGTCGCGCCGCTGCCCGCCATCGCCGCGGCGAGCCGCTCGATTCCGAGCAGCGAATCGACCGCGATCGCGAGACGCACGCGCGCCGCGAGCGCGGCGACGCGCGCGAGCTTGGCGTCGTCGATCACCTCGTTCGAGATATAGATGTCGTCGACACCGGCAGCGGCGAGCGCTTCGGCCTCGCTCGTCTTCTGCACGCAGACGCCGACTGCGCCGGCTGCGACCTGCAGGCGCGCGATCGTCGCGCTCTTGTGCATCTTCGCGTGCGGCCTGAGGCGGACCCGGTGCTCGCGCGCGAACGCCGCCATCGCGGCGAGGTTCTTCTCCATCGCGTCGAGGTCGATGACGAGCGCCGGCGTGTCGATCGCCTCGACCGGCGTGCCGGGGACGATCTGCGCGGCGCTCATTCGGCCGCCCGCGGCACCGTCGGGCAGTCGCCCTCGCTCGCGTCGTCGAGGGTGCCGTCCTCGAGATGCGAGGTGTCGCTCCAGCCGACGAGCGTGAAGCGCTCGCCGGTGAAGAGGACGCGGTTGATCGCCGCATTGCCGAGCTGCCACGTGCGCGGCGCGTCGAGCGCGAGCCCGGTCGCGGCGCGATAAAGGCAGTCGAGGACGCCGCCGTGGGTGACGACGGCGATCGTGCGGCCGCGCGCTGCCGCGGCGATCCTCGTCATGGCGTCGACCGCGCGCACGTCGAAGTCGAGCAGCGACTCGCCGGCGACCGGAGCGAACGTCGGATCGTGGTGGCGCCAGCGTGCCGCTTCTTCCGGCCAGCGCGCGTCGATCTCGGCGTACGTCCAGCCCTGGAAGACGCCGAAGCTGCGCTCGCGCAGGCCGACGTCGGTCGTCACCGGCAGGCCGACGACGTCGCCGATCGCCGCTGCGGTCGCCGCCGCGCGGACGAGGTCGCTCGAGACGATCGCCTCGATCCCTTCGTCGGCGAGCGCCGCCGCCGTCCGCCGCGCCTGGCGCTCGCCGCGCGCGCTCAGCACCGTGTCGAGCTGGCCCTGCATCCGCATCTCCGCGTTCCAGACCGTTTCGCCGTGGCGGACCGCGACGATCCGCGTGACATCGGCGCCCGCGGCCTGGCTGTCGTCGGCCATTCGGGTCAGCGCCGCGAGCGCTTCATCGCAGCCGCCGGTTCAGCGTGTACGTGCCGGAATGCATCGCCTCGGCGAGGACGTGGCCGTCGATCGCGCGGCGCAGCTCGGCACCGTTGAAGCGGCCTTCGACCGGCGCGCGCGCCACCGCGAGCGCGTACAGCGTGAACACGTAGTGGTGAATGAGCGAGTCGTTCCACGGCGGATACGGGCCGTCGTAGCCGAAGTAGTCGCCGGCCAGCTCGGCGTTGCCGGCGAACCAGCCGGTGAAGTCGTTGACGCCCTGGCGCGCTCCGTTGAAGCCGGGCACCGCGACCTGCGGACCGGGCTTGCCCCTGGCGACGAAGCCGCTGCTGAACGCGCCCTCGGGAATCGCGCTCGTCGTCGCCGGAATGTCGGCGAGGAGCCAGTGGAAGAAGTCGACCCGAGGCAGATCGGCCGGGATCTCGCGGCCGACCTGGTTGACGTCGTCGCCCTTGCTCGGCACGTCGAAGTCGTGGCAGATCAGCACCAGCGACTTCGTCCCCGGCGGCAGCTCGCTCCAGCCGAGGTGCGGGTTGACGTTGTCGGAGAACGCCGTTGCCGACGCGCCCTCGAGCCGCCCGCACGCGTACTTCTGCGGGATGCGCTCGCCGTTTGGCCAGCTGTCGCTCCAGAGCTTCATGGTCTTCCTCGCTGCGGATGTGCGTGGGCGCGCCGCGGTTGCGTCGCTCAGACGCCCCAGACGATGTCGGCGTTCTCGGCGAGCGAGCGCCGCATCATCTCGAGCATCGGCCAGGCGCGTTGCGCGAGCCCGACCGCCTCGGCACCGCGGTCTTCGTCTTCGCCGTCGCTCGGCTTGGCGTCGCTGCGCTTGGCGTCGCTGCGCGCGAGCTCGGCGGCGGCGATCGCCTCCTCGAGCGCGCGGATCGCACCGGGCAGCGCCGCGACCTCGATGATTCCCTTCGGCGCCGGCTCGCGGCCGACGATGCGCAGGATCTGGTCGCCGACCGGAGCCATCATGAGCAGGTCTCCATCGGCCTTCGACTTGAATCGGTACATCGGCAGTCGCGACGAGCTCAGCGCGGCGCGTACATGTAGGCGCGGTTGAACGGGTACGACGATTGTGCGCCGCGCATCGGCCCCGAATCGACGTCGCCGGTGCGGCGCGCGCTCAGCATCTGGTGGAGCGCGAGCCAGCCGCGCTCGAAGCTCATTGCGCTGCCGGCGAGGTAGAGCCGGTACGCGCGCAGCACCGCGTCGCTCGTCAGCTTGCTCGCGGCGTCGAGCTGCGCCTCGAGCGCGTCGCTCCACGCCCAGAGCGTCTTCGCGTAGTGCGGCCGGAGGTTCTCGACGTCGAGCGCCTCGAGGCCGGCATCGGCGGTCTGCGCGAGGACGTGCGAGACGTGCTCGAGCTCGCCGCCCGGAAAGATGTACTTGTCGATGAAGTCGCCGAGCCCCGAGCCGAGCTGGTGGTTGCGCGTGCCGCCGGCGGTGATGCCGTGGTTGAGGAGCAGACCGCCGGGCTTGAGCAGGCGCCGGATCTTCGCGAAGTACTCGGGCAGCTGCGCGCGGCCGACGTGCTCGAACATGCCGATCGACGCGATCTTGTCGTACGGCTCGCTCTCGTCGAGGTGGCGATAGTCGACCAGCTCCATGCGCACACGGCCGCCGAGGCCACGCTCGGCGATCAGCTTGTTGACGTGCGCGTGCTGGTTCTTGCTGAGCGTGATGCCTTGCGCGCGCACGCCGTAGCGCTCGGCGGCGTGCAGCAGCAGCCCGCCCCAGCCGGCGCCGATGTCGAGGAAGCGCTCGCCTTCCTTCAGCATCAGCTTGGCGCAGATGTGCTCGAGCTTGGCCTCCTGCGCCTGTGCGACCGTCATCGCGGGATCGCGGAAGTAGGCGCACGAGTAGACGCGGCGCGGGTCGAGCCAGAGCTCGTAGAAGTCGTCGGAGACGTCGTAGTGGAACTGGATCTGCTTGGCGTCGCGCTCGGGCCGGTGGTGCAGGCGCGAGCGCACCGTCCGCGTCGCCTGACGCAGCCAGTTGACGGGCGGCGCAACCGCCTGCGGCTGCGTCGGGTCGCTGCGGATCAGCTCGGCCGCCGCGGCCATCAGCTCGCGCATGCTGCCTTCGAAGTCGACGCGGCCTTCGACGTAGTCCTCGCCGACCTTGCCGACCTGCCCGGTCGCGAGATGGGCGAGCGGCGCCAGTTCCTTCAGCCGGAGGGTCACGCTCGCGTCCTGGCGGCCGATCCGGCGCCCGCCGGGGAGAACGACCGCGATGGGAAGGCTCAGGGACCCGAGGCGCTCCTCGAGAGCGACGGCGATCGCTGACATGGCCGGAATTCCGAAAAGTCGTGAATTCCTCCACTGTAGCGAGGTCGAGTGGCCGACGTCGCCCCGGGGATGCGCGGATCGGGCGCCCGTCCGTCGGGGTCAGTCAGCGCCCGCTGCCACGATCCGGTACGTGAAGACGCGGCCGATCGGCCGTCCGCGGGCGAGCTGAGGCGCCGTCGTCCGCTCGAGCAGGGCGCCCGATCGCAGACGCAGGGTGTCGGTCGCGCGCAGCGCCGGATCGCGCTCGATCTCGGCCAGCCGCCGCTCGTATTCGGCCGGGCTTTCGACGCGCCCGCGCAGCCAGTCGAACACCGCGTCGTCGGCGTGCAGAACGAGCATCTCCTCGGGCAAGTCCCAGAGCGCGGCGAAGCGGCGGTTGAAGTTGCGGATGTTGCCGGCGAGGTCGACGACGAGGACGGCGTCGGCCATCGATTCGAGCGTCGCTGCGAGCTCGGCGACGCTCGTCGCGAGCGCCGACTCGGCACGCACCGATTCGCTGCGGTCGACGAGAGCGACGATCCAGAGCGCGTTGCCCGGCGCCGGCTCGACCCGGCTGACGCGGCGCAGCACCGGCACCGCCTCGCCGTCGAAGCGCGCGACGAACGACTCCGAAAGGAGCTGCGCCGCTCCGCCCTTGGCGGCGACGCGGTCCCAGAACGCCTCGTCCTCGGCGGTCGACGCCGTCGCGCGCATGTCGCGGCCGACGAGCTCGGCCGGAGCGACGCCGAAGAGATGCCCGGCGGCGACATTGGCAGCGACGATCCGCAGCCCCTCGGGTTCGACGAGGCAGACCGCCTCGAGCAACGACTCGATCAGCGCCGGCCAGGTGCGGCGCGCCGCCTCCGCGACGCTGAACGGATCGACGGGAAGCGGATTGTTCATTCGTCGTCGACGACGTCGGCGGTGGCGCGTGCCGGCTCGAAGAAGTACGTCACCCGCGTCGTCGGCTGCAGGTAGTCGATCGCCGTCGGCGGCACCTGCTGGGTGCGCACACTGCGCCGGATCCCGAGGCCGACTGCGCTTTCGAGGTCGAGGACGAGCGCTTCCTCGCGCGGCGTCTCGGCTTCGTGGACGAGGACGCTCGGCTTCAGCGGCCGCGTCGAGTTGACGGCGACGACGAGCGCGTAGCGGTCGTCGGTCAGCTGCACCATCGAGCCCGGCGGATAGACGCCCATCATCTTGATGAACGAGCCGAGGATCGAGGTGTCGAACTTGCTGCGGCCCTGCGCGAACAGCAGCGACAGCGACTCGTGCGGCGTCAGCGCCTTGGCGAGCAGGTGCGGGTTGCAGAGGTTGTCGTAGCGGTTGACGAGGGCGACGATGCGCGCCGCCATCGTCATCCGGTCGCTGTTGAGCTTTTCCGGGAAGCCGCTGCCGTCGGCGTGCTCGTGGTGCTGGCCGATCACCGCCATCGCGCCGGCCGTCAGGCCCATGCGGCGGGCCTGCGCCAGCCCCATCTCGACGTGCTCCTCGTAGACGCGCGCCTCGTTGGGCGAGAAGTTGTCCTCGCGGTGGCGCAGGCGCGCCGGCAGCTCGATCTTGCCGACGTCGTGCAGCATCGCGCCGACGCCGAGGTCCTGCATCTCCTCGTCGATGAAGCCGAAGCAGCGGCCCATGAGGAGCGAGATCACGGCGACGTTCATCGCGTGCATCGACGCCTTGTCGCCGGCCCCTTCGACCAGCATGCGAATGCACAGGTCCTGCTCGCCGACCATCTTGTCGGTGATCGCCCGCGCCAACGACTCGGCCTGGGCGCGCGCCTCGTGCGGCTTGCCGCGCACCAGCTCGAGCGTCTGCTTGCAGGTGCGCGCGGCCTCCACGTACTGGCGCGTGCAGCGCTGCTCGGCGGCGCGCTGCTTGACGAGCTTTCGCTGCCGCTCGGCCTGGGCGCGCTGGCGCGCATGG
>DATJIM010000304.1:0-5736 GCA_035493195.1 Caldimonas sp. | reverse complement strand
CGGCCCGGTCGCGATCGGCGGCTCGAGCGAGCAGGAGCAGACGCTCAACCAGATCCTCACCGAGATGGACGGCTTCTCGGGGCGCGAAGGCGTGATCGTGCTGGCGGCGACGAACCAGCCCGACGTCCTCGACCGCGCGCTGCTGCGTCCGGGCCGCTTCGATCGGCGTGTCTTCGTCAACCTGCCGGACAAGGCGGGCCGCGAGGCGATCCTCGTCGTGCACACGCGCAACGTTCCGCTCGCTGGCGACGTCAACCTCGGCGAGCTCGCCGGCATCACGCCCGGGCTCTCGGGCGCCGACTTGCGCAATCTCGTCAACGAGGCTGCGCTGCTCGCGGCGCGGCGCGACAAGAGCGACGTCGGCCAGAAGGACTTCATCGACGCGCTCGAGAAGATCGTGCTCGGCCCCGAGCGACCGCTGCTCCTCAGCCGCGAGGACCGCGAACGGATCGCGACCCACGAGAGCGGCCACGCGATCCTCGGCCTCGTCGTCGCCGGCGCCGACCCGGTGCAGCGGGTGACGATCGTGCCGCGCGGCCGCGCGCTCGGCGTCACCTACCAGCGTCCGCAGACCGACCGCTACAACTACCCCGAGGACTACCTGCGCGCGCGCATCGTCGGCATGCTCGGCGGCCGCGCCGCCGAGGAGATCGTCTACGGCACCAAGACGACCGGCGCCGAGAACGACATCCAGCAGGCGACGCAGCTCGCCCGCAACATGGTCACGCGCTGGGGGATGAGCGACAAGCTCGGCATGGTCCAGCTCGCATCGCCCGAGAACCCGTTCCTCGAGAACGCGCCCGGGTTCGGCGGCGGCGACAAGCCGTTCGGCGAGCGCACCGCGGAGCTGATCGACAGCGAAGTGCAGCGGATCATCGACGAGTGCCACCAGCAGGCGAAGACGCTGCTGGCGCAGCACCGCAGGCAGCTCGATGCGCTCGTCGCCGCGCTGCTCGACCGCGAGACGCTCGACCAGGACGACGTCCTCGCGGTCACGGGGTTGCCGCCGGCACCGGCGCTGCCGACGCAGGCGGTGATCGCCGCGGCCGAGGAGGGGCTCACGGCGTAGGCGGCGCAGGCCGAACGGGCACTGGGCGCTAAGCTTCGCCGACCCGCACGCTTGCTCCGGAGACGCCATGCCCCACCTCCCCGGCCTCGACTTCGCCCTCGGCGAGACGATCGACATGCTGCGCGACAGCGTGCAGCAGTTCGCCGACGCCGAGATCGCGCCGCGCGCCGCCGACATCGACCGCGACAACGTCTTTCCCGCCGACCTCTGGAAGAAGCTCGGCGCGCTCGGCGTGCACGGCATGACGGTGAAGGAGGAATACGGCGGCAGCGAGCTCGGCTACCTCGCGCACATCGTCGCGATGGAGGAGGTCTCGCGCGCTTCGGCCTCGGTCGGCCTCTCGTACGGCGCGCACTCGAACCTCGCGATCAACCAGCTGCATCGCAACGGCACCGAGGCGCAGAAGAAGAAATACCTGCCGAAGCTGGTCTCGGGCGAGCACGTCGGTGCGCTCGCGATGAGCGAACCGAACGCCGGCTCGGACGTCGTCAGCATGAAGCTGCGCGCCGACGCGAAGGGCGACCGTTACATCCTCAACGGCTCGAAGATGTGGATCACGAACGGCGGCGACGCCGACACGCTGATCGTCTACGCGAAGACCGACGTCAACGCCGGCCCGAGCGGGATCACCGCGTTCATCATCGAGAAGGGGTCGAAGGGCCTCAGCTTCGGCAAGAAGCTCGACAAGCTCGGCATGCGCGGCTCGAACACCTGGCCGGTCTTCTTCGCGGACTGCGAGGTGCCGGCCGAGAACGTCCTCGGCGCCGAGGGCGCCGGCGTCAAGGTGCTGATGAGCGGCCTCGACTACGAGCGCGCGGTGCTCTCGGGCGGTCCGCTCGGCATCATGGCGGCGTGCATGGACGCGGTGCTGCCGTTCGTGCACGAGCGAAAGCAGTTCGGCCAGTCGATCGGCGAGTTCCAGCTGATGCAGGGCAAGATCGCCGACATGTACTCGACGTGGTCGGCGTCGCGCGCCTACGTCTACGCGGTCGGCTGCGCGTGCGACCGCGGCGACCACTCGCGAACGCTGCGCAAGGACGCCGCCGGCGCGATCCTCTATTCCGCCGAGAAGGCGACGTGGATGGCGGGCGAGGCGATCCAGGCGCTCGGCGGCGTCGGCTATACGAAGGAGTTCCCGGTCGAGCGGCTCTGGCGCGACGCCAAGCTCTACGAGATCGGCGCCGGCACGAGCGAGATCCGGCGGATGCTGATCGGGCGCGAGGTGTACGCCGAGAGCATGTGAGCGGCGACGCGGTCGCGAGTCATCTGCCCGGCCGGGCGAACTCCACCGTGACCGGTGCGTGGTCGCTCGACGGCAAGCGAGCGAGGATCTTGGCGCAGCGCACGCGCGCGACGAGGTCGCTCGAGACGAGGATGTAGTCGACGCGCGCCGCGTCAAGCCCGCGGGCGCGCGGGTTGAACCACGTGTACGCACGCTCGTTCGGATGGCGCTCGCGCCAGATGTCGACGAAGCCTTCGTCGGCCATGCGCGCGTTGAGCTCGGCGCGGGCGCGCGCGTGCGGCTCCTCGGTGCGCAGGCGCGGGTGCGTGTCCTGCGCGGTCCTCGAGACGTTCCAGTCGCCGGCCAGGACGACGGCGCCTTCTGCGCGCAGCGCACGGCCGAGATCCAGGACGCTCGTCTGGAAGCGTCGCTTCAGGTCGTTGCGATCGCCGGCAACGCGGCCGGCATCGTCGAAGTAGGGCTTCGCGGTCCCGTTGACCGCGTAGACGTTGACGACAGCGAGGCGATCGCGGCGAACGACGACGACGCGACCTTCGCGGTCCCACTCCGGCACCTGCGCCTGCCAGGTTCCGCGCACGTACGTCGCGACTCCGTACATTCGGCCGCCGCGGAAGGTGACGTTGCGCGGATCGCGCGGCAGCGAGCAGTGGCAGCGGTAGCCGGGCAGGGCACGCTCGAGCGCGGCGATCGCGTCACGATCGTGGGCGCGGATGCGCAACTCCTGCAGACAAAGCACCTCCGGCGTTCCGAGCGCTTCGACGATCGCGGGCAACGCCGGCAGGCAACGGAGCGCGTTCTCGACGTTCCACGAGATCACCTTCATTCGCGTCCCGGCATCGTTGGCGCACGAGCCCGGCCGTGGATCAGCGCGGCTTCCAGCCGAGCACGTGCAGGTGCAGGTTCTGCACGTAGAGGCGATCCGCGGTTTCGGTGAGCCCGGTCGTCTCGGGGTAGGCGCCGGAGGGATCCTGCAGATCGTCGACGACCTTGCCGTCTTCGCTGAACGCCATCACGTGGCCGTAGCGCTTCGGCAGCGGCCAGAGCGCGCGCGGCAGGCGCAGCGTGAGCTCGCGCAGGAACGGCTTGGCCGCCATCGCATCGATGTCGGCGCTGCGCGGACCCGAGAAGCCGACCCAGATCCGCCCCGCCTTCCCGCGCATCAGGTTGTCGGGGTAGCCGGGCAGGTTGTCGAAGAGCACGCTCGCCTGCGCAGACTGGCCGTTGCCGATGTCGAGCTCGCGCGCAGCGACGGCGACCTTCCAGATGCGGTACTTGCCGGTCTCGGCGACGAACAGCGTCTGCTCGTCGCTGCTGAGCGCGACGCCGTTGGCGAAGCTGAAGCCTTTCGCGACGATGCGGGTGACGCCGGTCGCGGGGTCGTGCTCGAGGATGCGCCCGGTCGACGCCTGCTCGATGATGTCGAGCACCGCGGCCTCGAAGGTGCCGCCCCACCGCGCCGGCGCGAACCGGGCCGACGCGTCGCTGAAGTACGCCTTGCCGTTCCTGGCGACGACCACCGCGTCGGCATAGCGGATCGGGTCGTCGCCCACCTTGTCGGCGAGCACGATGACCTTGCGGTCGGCGCCGATCGCGAGCAGGCCCTTCACCGAGTCGGCCGCGATCATGCGGCCGCCGGCGTCGAAATCGAATCCGAGCACGCGGCCGCCGGTGTTCACGAACACTTCCTGTCCCGTGCCGTCCGGGTTCATGCGCAGGATGTTGCCGCTCGCGACCGCCGCGTAGAGCTTGCCGTCCTTTGCGAGCACGATGTGCTCGGGGCCTGCCTCGTCGCCGAGCGAGATCAGCGTCAGGCCGGCGAGCTTGCTGTTGGCGGCATGCGGACCGGTGTAGCCGGAAGGGGCAGGCGCCTGCCAGGCGACCGCACGGATCGGCACCGGCCAGAGTGCGAGGTAGGCGGCGAGCACCGCCGCGAGCACGATGAGCGTCCAGACGATGCGTTTGACCATGGCCTCGTCCCTCCTCGATGCGGTCGGAGCTAGCGCGCAGCGCCCGGCGGGGCGTGCCTGGCGAACGCCGCGAGCTGCGCCGCGAGCGCCTTGACGAACGCCGGCCGCTCCTCGTTGCGTTTCTTGTAGGCGTCGAGCGTCGGCCGCTGCGCGACGAGGTCGGTGGTGCGGAGCTGGCGCAGGACGGTGGTCATCAGCAGGTCGGCCGCGGTGAAGCGATGGGCGACGAGGTGCTCGCGGTCGCCGAGGAACTTGACGAGGCTGTCGAGGCGCGACGAGACGAAGCCCGCGACCCAGTCGCGCAGCGGCTTCGTGCCCTCGGTGACGCCGCCCGGCTGCAGGTTGACGAAGCCGAGCGTCGTGACCGGAGGCTCGATCGTGTTGAGCGCGGCGAACATCCAGGTGCGAACGCGCTCGCGCTCGCGGGCATCTTCGGGCATCAGCGCGGCGCTGCGTTCGGCGATGTGGAGCACGATCGCGCCCGACTCAAACATCGCCGCGTCGTCCTCCTCGAGCACCGGGACCTGGCCGAACGGCTGCAGGGCGCGGTAACGATCGCTCTTCTGGTCGTCGGGGCCGATCAGCTGCTCCTCGTACGGCAGGCCGGCCTCCTCGAGCGCCCAGCGAACGCGGAGGTCGCGCACGAGTCCCTGCGCGAACGGCGGCACCCAGCGGTGTGCGGTGACACGGATCATGGCAACTCCTCGTCGGTCGGGTCCCGATGGTGCCATGGCAATCCGACGGTAAGCTCGCCATCCCGACCTACGAGAACGAGCAGAGACCCGCATGGCCGCGTTGACCTCGCGCATCGACACGCGATCGGACGACTTCCGCAGCAACCGCGAAGCGCTCGAGCGCCAGGTCGCCGACCTGCGCGCCAAGGCGACCGAGATCGCGCAGGGCGGCGACGCCAAGTCGCGCGAGCGCCACGTCGCGCGCGGCAAGCTCCTGCCGCGCGAGCGCGTCGACGGCCTGCTCGATCCGGGTGCGCCGTTCCTCGAGATCGGCCAGCTCGCGGCGTACGACATGTACGACGGCGAGGCGCCTTCGGCCGGAATGATCGCCGGCATCGGCCGCGTTCACGGCCAGGAGGTCATGATCGTCGCCAACGACGCGACGGTGAAGGGCGGCACGTACTACCCGATGACCGTCAAGAAGCATCTGCGCGCGCAGGAGATCGCGCAGCAGAACCGCCTGCCGTGCATCTACCTCGTCGATTCCGGCGGCGCGTTCCTGCCGCGCCAGGACGAGGTCTTTCCCGACCGCGAGCACTTCGGCCGCATCTTCTTCAACCAGGCCAACATGAGCGCGCACGGGATCGCGCAGATCGCCGTCGTGATGGGCTCGTGCACCGCGGGCGGCGCGTACGTGCCGGCGATGAGCGACGAGACGGTGATCGTCAAGAACCAGGGAACGATCTTCCTCGGCGGCCCGCCGCTCGTGAAGGCGGCGATCGG
>DATJIM010000303.1:0-3388 GCA_035493195.1 Caldimonas sp. | reverse complement strand
CTCGTCGACACGGCGGTCAAGCAGGAGCGCGAGCTGGCGATGAAGCGGCAGCGCGCGCGCGCCGAGGACGCCGCCGAGGACCGCATCCTCGACGTCCTCGTCCCGGCGCCGCGCAGCGATTTCGGCTTCGGCAGCGGCTCGCCCGCCCCCGCCGAGGACAACACCGCGCGCCAGGTGATGCGCAAGCGCCTGCGCGAAGGGGTGCTCGCCGACCGCGAGATCGAGATCGAGGTCGCCGAGCCGAAGCCCGCGCTCGAGATCATGGGCCCGGCCGGGATGGAAGAGATGGCCGAGCAACTGCGCGGCATGTTCGCCAACCTCGGCGGCACCAAGAAGAAGACGCGCCGGATGAAGATCGCCGAGGCGCAGCAGCTGATCCTCGACGAGGAAGCGGCCAAGCTCGTCAACGACGACGACGTCAAGGCGAGCGCAGTCACCAACGCCGAGCAGAACGGGATCGTCTTCATCGACGAGATCGACAAGGTCGCGTCACGCTCGGAGACACAGGGCGCCGATGTCTCGCGCCAGGGCGTGCAGCGCGACCTGCTGCCGCTCGTCGAGGGGACGACGGTCAACACCAAGTACGGCATGGTGCGCACCGACCACATCCTCTTCATCGCGTCGGGTGCGTTCCACCTCAGCAAGCCGAGCGACCTGATCCCCGAGCTGCAGGGGCGCTTTCCGATCCGCGTCGAGCTCGGCTCGCTCTCCGTCGACGACTTCGAGGCGATCCTGACGCAGACGCACGCGAGCCTCGTCAAGCAGTACAAGCTGCTGCTCGCGACCGAGGGCGTCGAGCTCGAGCTCGCGCCCGATGCGATCCGCCGCGTCGCGCAGATCGCGTTCGACGTCAACGAGCGCACCGAGAACATCGGCGCGCGCAGGCTCGCCACGGTGATGGAGCGGCTGCTCGACGAAGTCAGCTTCGACGCCCCCGATCGCAACGGGCAAACGGTGCGGATCGACGCCGCGGCGGTCGACGAGAAGCTCGCCGAGCTCGCGAAGAACGAGGACCTCTCGCGCTACATCCTCTGAGCGCGCCGCTCAGGGAGCGCCGCGCTCCGACTGCGACTGCAGCTGCAGGAGGCCGTCGAAGATCAGCGTCTCGACGGTCTCGAACGGCAGGTCGCTGATCGATGCGAGCTTGACCGCGGCGCCGCCGCTCATCAGCAGCGCCGGATCGCGGCCCGTGTGCTTGAGGAGCTTGCGGTGCATGCGCTCGACCGCGCCGGCGATCGCATCGGAACCGCCGCTCATGAGCGCGTCGCTGGTGTTGGTCGGGAAGTCGACCGCTTCGCCGGTCGGCGCCTTGAGGCCTGCCGTGCCCATCTCGAGCGCGCGCAGCATGAGTCCAAAGCCCGGCAGGATGAGGCCGCCGAGAAAGCGGCCGTCGGTGTCGAGCGCGTCGACGGTCACCGCGGTGCCGACCATGATGACGAGCGCCGGCCGCGCCGGACCGCGCGCGAGGATGCGCTGGCGCGCGCCGATCATCGCGACCCAGCGGTCGACGCCGAGCCGGATCGGATGGTCGTAGCCGTTGGTGACGCCGCCCGCCGCGACGCTCGAAACCACCCAGCGCGGCTCGACGTCCCAGAGCTCGAGCTGCTCCTCGGTGCGGCGGCGAATGCCCTCGCCGGCGACAACGCTGCCGAGCATCTTCGACGGCACCTCGAGGTCGCGCCAGACACGCTCGGCGAGGCTGTCGATCGCCTCGAGAAAGACCGCGCCGTGCGTCAGCATCGCCGCCCCCGGCTCGCCCTTCTCGTAGAGCGCCCACTTGAGGCGCGTGTTGCCGATGTCGACCGCGAGAAAGCTCATGGCGTCAGACGGTCTTGCCGGACGCTCGCTGCACGTCGCAGCCCTTGATCCGCCACGCGCCGTCACGCTGGCGCTCGAGCCGATACGTCGCGAGCCAGACGCCGCCGTCGGCGTCGCTGAGATGAACGCCCTGCACGATGTCGTCGCCGAGCCGCTGCGGAACGAGGAACGTCGCTCCGGCCGCACGGTAGACGACGGGGTAGCCCGCACGGACCATCGCGACGAAGCGTTCCGGCGTCTGGAACATCGCCTGGATCGCCGGTGCCGCGTACGAGAACGCGCGCGCCGCATCGTCGTTGGCGAACGCGTCGAGCTGCGCGGCGACGACGCTGTGCACCGCGCGCGCTTCGGCGGCAGTGACCGACTCGGTGCCCGGTGCGGCGCGCACCGGGGCGACCGCGAACGCGGCCGCCAGCGCGACGCACATGGCGATCAGCGAGCGGACCATCGAGGCTCTCCACGGAGTCGCGGGGCGCCCATGATGCCCGTTCGGGGCGGTGTGCGCGCAGCGGCGCGAAAAGGTCTGTAAAGCCGCCCTTCAGCGGTCATCGACGGCTGCCGACAACGGGTTGAACGGACATGGCGCGGGCCCGCGCCTTGCCCGTTTCGAGCCAGGAGAAGCCACCATGATTGCGATCCGATCCCTCGCCTTCGCGGCGCTCTGCAGCGCCGTGCTCTCCGCCTGCGTCGTCGCGCCGGCACAGCCGTATCCGTACGGCTACGGCGCCCCGGCCGGCCCGGCCGTCGTCGCCGACGTCGCGCCGCCGGCGCCCTACTACGAGCCGGTCCCGGTCGCGCCGTATCCGGGCGCGATCTGGATCACCGGCTACTGGGGCTGGAGCGGCGGCCGCCATGTCTGGGTCGGCGGCCACTACGAGCACGGCCGCCCCGGCTACGCGTGGCAGCCGCACCAGTGGGTGCACGGCGGCGACGGCCGCTGGCACCTGCAGGAAGGCCACTGGGCGCGCCGCTGAGCGACTGACCTCCGCGCTCGCCGCGACGCTCGCGAGCGCCGGCTACACTGCCTCGATCGACCGGCGCACGGCGCCGGCGCATCCGAGGTCGGGCCCCCTTGGCGAAGAAGAGCAGCGCGCGTCTCGCCGACTACCAGTACGCCGGCGTCGCGCGAGGCCAGTCGGAGAAGAAGGCTGCGCGGCGCGGTCGCTTCGACCTGCGTCGCTTCGACCCCGCCGCCAAGCCGTTCTCGCTTGGCGACAAGACCGCCGACAAGGCCGCCGTCGCATCGCTCGCCGCCGAGATCGACAAGCTGCAGGACGTCCTCTGGGCCGACCGCCGCTTCAAGCTGCTCGTCGTCCTCCAGGGGACCGACACGAGCGGCAAGGACGGCACGATCCGCGGCGTCTTCGGGCTGACCAGCGCGCTCGGCGTGCGCGCGGTCGGCTGGAAGGCGCCGACCGAGGTCGAGCGAGCGCACGACTATCTCTGGCGCATCCACCAGCAGGTTCCCGCCGCCGGCGAGATCGTCATCTTCAACCGCAGCCACTTCGAGGACGTCCTCGTCCCAGTCGTGCGCGGCTGGATCACGGACGCCGAGAAGGAGCAGCGCTAC
>DATJIM010000302.1:0-2229 GCA_035493195.1 Caldimonas sp. | reverse complement strand
GCGCTCTCGAGCCGGCGCGTCGCCGCGCAGCCGAGGAGGGCGACCCTCGCCACTGCGGAGTCGAGCCGCTCGATGTCGCTCATCGCGCGCGCAGCCGTTCGATGCCGAGGCCTTCGATCTCGACCTCGCCCTTGCGCCCGGCGATCGCGTCGGCGACGAGGCGGGCCGAGCCGGCGGCGAGCGCCCAGCCGCTGCCGCCATGGCCGACGTTGAGCCAGATCCCTTCCGCACCGCTCGCGCCGAGCACGGGCGGGCCGTCGGGCAGCATCGGTCGCGCGCCCTTCCAGCGCTGCGCGGCGTCGCGCCGCGTCACGCCCGGGAACCAATCGTTGAGCACCTTGTCGAGCGTCGCCTGCGCGCGCTCGTTCTGCCGCGCTGTCTCGCCGCCGATCTCGGCGCTGCCGGCGACGCGGACGCGCTGCCCGAGCCTGCTGATCGCGACCTTGTAGCGCTCGTCCATCAGCGCTGCGCGCGGCTCGAGGTGGAGGTGCGCGTCGTCGTGGCGCAGCGGTGCAGTCACCGAGTAGCCGTGGATCGCGAGCAGCGGCAGTGCGATGCCGAGCGGGCGCAACAGGTGGCGCGACTCGACGGCGGCGCTGACCACGATCGCGTCGAAGCTCGGCTCGGTCGTTTCGCCCGCTTCGGGCTGGGTGTCGGACCAGCCGCTCGAGTCGCGCGCGCGCAGCGCCTCGTCGCGCGGATCGGGAGGCGCCTGCAGGACGCGCAACGTCGGCCGCGCGCCGTCGCGGATCGCCTCGACGTGGGCGTTGAAGCGAAAGCGCGCGCCGACGCGAGCCGCTTCGCGCCGCAGCAGGTGGGTGAACTCGCGGCAGTTGCCGACTTCGTCGTCCTTCGAATAGAGGCCGCCGGCGAGCGCGGTGTCGGCGTTGAGCCCGGGCTCGATCGCGCGACAACCGGCAGCGTCGAGCAGCGCCGGCGCGGCGCCGAGCTCGGCGAGCGCGCGCGCTCCGGACTCGGCGAGCGCGACTTCCCTCGCGGTTCGCAAGAGGACGAGAAAGCCCTGGCCACGCTCGAAGTCGAGATGCAGGCGCTGCGTCAGCTGCAGCAGCCGCTCGCGGCTGTAGAGCGCGAGCCGGTGCATGCGCGAACGGTTGAGCCGGTACGCGTGCGCATTGCACGCCCGCCACCAGCGCCACGTCCAACCGAGCGCGGCGCCGTCGAGCCAGCCGCCGATCCGCACCGGCGCGTGCTCGGCGAAGAGATGGCGGATCACCTTGGCAGGCATTCCCGGCGCCGCCCACGGCGCGACATAGCCGGGGGCGACGAGCCCGGCGTTGGCGAAGCTGCAGCCACCGGCGACGGTGCCGCGGCGGTCGAACACCGTCACCTGGTGCCCGTCGGTCGCGAGCTCGTACGCCGTCGTCACGCCGATCACGCCGGCCCCGATGACGGCGATCTGCATGTCAGCCGCGCGCCGTCCGGCGTGCGGCGAGCGCCGCTTCGATCGCCGATCCCGCGTCGAGCACCGCGTCGTCGCGACCGGCGCTGCTCCAGACCATCAGCCCGACCGGCAGCTCGCCTTCGTCGTGGCAGGGCACGCTGAGCGCGCAGCCGTCGAGGAAATTGACGACGCTCGGGTTGCGCAGCACGAGGGCGTTGGCGGCGAAGAACGCGGAGTCGTCGTCGACGAGCGGCGCGAGCGCCGGCGCGACGATCGGCACCGTCGGCGTCAGCAGCGCGTCGACGCCTTGCAGCGCCGCTTCGACGCGCGCGATCCAGTCGCGGCGCGCGGCGAGGAGATCGATGTAGTCGGCGGCGCTCATCGTCTCGCCACGCCGGATCCGTTGCGCGACGCGCGGGTCGTAGTCGCGCTCGCGCTCGGCGATCCAGCGGCGGTGGAACGCCCACGCTTCGGCGGGTGCGAAGCCGCCGGTGGCGTTGATCGCGGGCACATCGGCGAGCGGCGCGAGCGCGACCGTCGTGATCTGCGCGCCTGCCGCCGACAGCGCCGCGAGGCTGCGCTCGAACGCGCGTGCCACCGTCGCGTCGAGGCCGTCGAGGACGAGCGTCTGCGGCACCGCAAAGCGCGAGGCGTCGAGCGGCCGACGCTCGAGGCCCACGGTGCGCGCCGCGAGCACTTCGTGGACGGCGATCGCGTCACGCACAGAGCGCGTCATCGCCGACACGGTGTCGAGCGTCGTCGACAGCGGCACCGCGCCCGCCGTCGGCACCAGCCGCGCCGTGCTCTTGAAGCCGACGATTCCCTGC
>DATJIM010000301.1:0-27270 GCA_035493195.1 Caldimonas sp. | reverse complement strand
ATCAGGCGACGAGACCGCCGGCGCGCTCGAGCGCGCGCACTTCGTCGGCGTCGAGCTTCGGGCCGTCGAGCGTGCAGCGCGCGTCCTGCGTCTCGTCGGTGCGGAAGCGCGCGATCACGGGCTTCAGCTCGTCCTTGACGTACCGCTCGTCGTAGCCGTTGAAGACGTGGCCGGCGAGGCCGCGCTTCAGGTCGCTCGTCCTCATCGCCCAGTCGGCGACCGGGAACGTGAGATTCATGTTGACGTGCATCATGATCCCCATGTTGTGGTGCGCGACGTGGTGGCGCCGAACCGTGTTGACGAACGGAACATGGCGCAGCCAGGGCTGCTCGGGGATGTGGCAGAAGAAGTGGAACGTCTCATACACCATGTAGTGCCCGATCATGGTGATGAAGACGACGTAGCCCGCGTTGGCGTTGATGACGAGCGACGCGATCCAGGCGAGCAGGCCGCCGCCCACCGCGAGCACCATCAGCACGCGCCACGGGAAGAAGACGATCCGGAACTCCTTGACGGTGTGGATCGTCGCGTCGTTGTCGGTGAAGTACTGGTGGTGCTGGCGGGTGTGGCGGTCGTAGATCGCGCGCAGCGCGAAGACGTCGATCAGGCGGTGCATCACGTACTTGTGCATCGCCCACTCGGCGAAGTTGCCGCAGATCGCGACCGGAACGATCAGCAGCCACTCCCACGTCGCGCCGTGCATCCGGCTGACGCACCACCAGATCGCCGAGATGCCGGCGGCGTACATCACGCCGACGTGGACCAGGCCGTTGTACCAGGGGCTGATCTGCTCGACGTACTGGCGGCGGAAGTTGCGTTGGCGCTCGGTCATCATGGTTTGCCCCGTGTCGGCGATTCGTTCTGCTGATATATTAGACGTCGATCAGGCCTCTGTCAACGGGATCCAGCGGATGAACCAGCGCGCTTCGGTCGTTGAGCTCGCTCCGGCACAGAGCCTGACCGACCGCGCCTACGCCGAGATCGAGGAGCTGATCGTCACGCTGCGGCTCGCGCCGGGAACGCCGGTGTCCGAGGCGGAGCTGATGGCGCGGCTCGGCATCGGCCGCACGCCGATCCGCGAGGCGCTGCAGCGGCTCGCGCGCGAGCGGCTGGTCGAGATCTACCCGCGCCGCGGCAACTTCGTCACCGACATCAACGTCGCCGGCCAATTGCGCCTGCTCGAGACGCGCCGCGAGCTCGAGCGGCTGATCGCGAAGAGCGCCGCACGGCGGGCGACCGATGACGAGCGGGCGCGCTTTCGCGCCCTCGCGGTCGCCTTCGAAGCGGCGGCGAAGGCGAACGACGACGTCAACTTCATGCGCATCGACCGCGACTTCAACCTGCTCTGCTCGGCCGCCGCGCACAACGAATTCTCCGCCGGCGCGATGAGCCTGATGCATTCCCTCTCCCGCCGCTTCTGGTACCTCCATTACAAGGAGGCTGCCGACATGCCGCTCACCGCCAAGCTCCACGCCGACATCGCGCGCGCGATCGCCGCCGGCAACGAAGAGCGCGCCGGCAAGGCGAGCGACAAGCTGCTCGACGCGATCGAGAAGTTCACCCGCGCGACGGTGAGCCCATGACGACCGGCATCGACAGGCGCGTGACGCTGAAGGTCGACGCCGACGTGCTCGTCGCCGGCGGCGGCGCCGCCGGGGTCGCCGCGGCGGTCACCGCGGCGCGGCAGGGCCTCTCGGTGGTGCTCGTCGAGCGCTACGGCTTCTGCGGCGGCGGCGCCGTCGCCGGCCTGTCGGGGACGGTCTGCGGCCTCTACGAGGCGAGCGACCGGCCCGACGCGCGGCCGCGCCAGGTCGTGTTCGGCTTCGCCGACGAGTTCGTGCGGCTCCTCGAGTCGCGCGGCGGCCTGACGCCGCCGCAGCGCTACGGCAAGACGTGGACGCGGGTGCACGACCCGCTGATGTGGCGCGAAGCCGCCGACCACGTGCTGCGCGAAGCAGGAGTGCGCATCCTCTTCCACACCGTGATCACCGGCGCGCTGCTCGACGGCGAGCGCGTGATCGGCGCTTGGGCGTGGTCGAAGGAAGGCCCGGTCGAGCTGCGCGCCCGGATCAGCATCGACGCGAGCGGCGACGCCGACCTCGTCGCGATGGCCGGCTTCGAGTCGTTCGTCGGCGACAACGGCACGGTGCAGAACCCGACCATGATCTTTCGCCTCGGCGGCGTCGACGTCCCGCGCTTCGTCGCCGCCTACGGCGAGGACACGATCATGCCGGAGCCGGTCTCGGCGCTGCTGCGCGAGCACCACGGCCACGGCTGGTTCCTGCCGCGTTCGAAGATCTGGCTGTTCCCGACGACGCGGCCGAACGAGCTGCTCTGCAACTGCACGCGTGTCGTCGGCGCCGACGGGCGCGAGCTGAACACGCTCTTCGCGCGCGATTTCACCGACGCCGAGCTCGAGGGCCGGCTGCAGATGCGCCAGTACGCGCGCTTCTTTCGCGAGAAGCTGGTCGGCTGCGAGAACGCGTACGTCGTCGACACCGGCGTCCAGGTCGGCGTGCGCCAGACGCGCCAGGCGCGCGGCGTCGCGACGCTCGCCAACGCCGACATCCTCGCCGGGCGCAAGTTCGCCGACGCCATCGCGCGCTCGCCGTGGCCGATCGAGCTGCACGCCGGCGCGAAGCCCAGGGTCGAGTGGCTGCTCGACGACTGGTACGAAGTGCCGTACGGCTGTTTCGTGCCGGTGCGCGGCGAGGGTCTGCTCACCGCCGGCCGATGCCTCTCGGCGCAGCACGAGGCGGTCGCCTCGGCGCGCGTGACCGCGCAGTGCTTCTCGTACGGCCATGCGATCGGGCACGCCGCTGCGCTTTGCCTCGAATCCGGGATCGCGCCGCGGGCGCTCCCCGGGCAGGCGGTGCGCGCGGCGCTCGACCGCAGCGGAGCGCGCCTCGACGAAGAAGCCGTTGCCACCCGCTGAGAACCACGAAGGAGACGAAAGCGATGAACGCGAAAGTGGAATCCCTGCACCGCCCCGCCGAGTTCGTGCACCGCGACGAGCGCGAGTGGGAAACGATCCGCTGGCCGGGGCAGACCGGCAAGATGCTGTTCCATCCGCGCCCCGAACGGCCGACCGAGCCCAACGCAGGCATCGTCCGCTACGAGCCCGGCGCACGGCATCCGTTGCACCACCACGACTTCGCGCAGGTCTGGTACATCCTCGAAGGCGAGTTCCGCATCGGCGAGAAGCAGGTCGGGCCGGGAACGATGGTCTTCTATTCCGACCCGCACGTCGAGGACGAGCTCTTCACCGAGACCGGCGGCGAGATGCTGTTCGTCCAGTACCCCGGCCCGAGCACGGGCGGGAAGCCGATCTACGACGGGCGCTTCAACATGAAGGCGCGCAAGGCGGTCGACGAAGAGCGCACCGACCGCTGACTCGAGCCACCAGGGCACCTACAACCAGGACGGGAGACGACATGACGATCCAACGACGCAAGATCCTCCAGGGCCTCGGCAGCGCCGGCGCGGCGGTGGCCGCGCAGGGCCTGCTCGGCGTGCCGGCGTTCGCCCAGAACAAGCCGCTTCGCATCGGCATCATCGCGCCCAAATCGGGCGTCGTCGGCACGATCGGCGAGTGCGGCCTG
The DNA here is from genome assembly GCA_035493195.1 of Caldimonas sp. Classification (GTDB taxonomy): domain Bacteria; phylum Pseudomonadota; class Gammaproteobacteria; order Burkholderiales; family Burkholderiaceae_C; genus Schlegelella_A. The sequence goes on along the minus strand of DATJIM010000301.1, from coordinate 23,668 downwards.
CGCGGCACGCAGTTCGCGGTCGACCGGATCAACGCCGCGGGCGGCATCGCGGGCAGGAAGATCGAGCTCATCGTCGAGGAGGAGACCAACCCGAAGGACTCGATCGAGCGGCTGAGGAAGCTCGTGCTGCAGGACAAGGTCGACTGCGTGCAGGGGATCGTCTCGTCGGGCGTGAGCCTGGCGATGGGCGCGGTCGCCGAGGAGATGAAGGCGCTTCTCATCTTCTGGGACGGCACGACGCAGGACGGCGTCAAGGAGACGATGCAGAACCCGCGCTACATCTTCCGCTCGACCGACAACGAGTGCGAGGCGGTGATGGCGTCGCTGCTCGCGATCAAGCACTGGAAGGGCCAGTTCGCCACCTACGCCGGCATCAACCCCGACTACTCGTACGGCCGCAACAACTTCGCAGCGTTCGAGGCGCTCCTGAAGAAGTTCGGCGTCGAGGCGAAGAAGGTCGCCGAGCAGTGGCCGAAGGTCGGCACGCTCGACCTCACGACGCACGTCGCCGCGCTGAAGGCCGCCAAGCCGGACCTGATCTTCTCGTCGCTCCTGTTCGCCGACTTGCCGATCTTCATGAAGACGGCGCACGGCGCAGGCCTGATGGACGGCAAGACCAAATTCGCCTTCCCGGGCGCGGGCTTCCAGCACACGCTGCTGAAGAAGGAGTTCACGCCCGAGGGCATGATCTTCGGCCACAACACGCTCTACTTCGCGCTCGAGAACGCGTCGGCGCTGCAGCGCTACTTCGTCCAGGACTACGAGGCGAAGTACAAGGACTACCCGCACTGGGAGGCCGACCGCGCCTACTTTGCGATGCACATCTACCGCGCCGGGGTCGAGAAGGCGCAGAAGGCGAAGAATGCGTGGCCGGGTCAGGAGGACATCATCAACGCGATGGAAGGCCTCAAGGTCGAGTCGCTCGGCGGCCCCGCGGAGATGCGCAAGGACCACATCGCCGAGCAGACGTTCTACCAGGGCATCACGACGCACAAGAACCGCTACGACTTCCCGACCCTGACCGACGTCACCAAGATGTACTCCGACCAGCTGCAGAAGCCGACCGGAGTCGATTTCTGGAAGTGGATCGAGACGGCCAACATCAAGCTCTGATGGTGCCCGATGGCGCCTCCCTGCGGTCGCTGCCCCCCGAGGGGGCGCGGCCGGGCTTGGGAGCGGCCCGGCGCCCGGCCGGTCCGTCTTCCTTCTTCGCCCGTTGACCGCTTTCTTCGACGTCCTGCTCGGAGGCGTGTTCCACGCCTCCGTGCTCTTTCTCGTCGCCGCCGGCCTGCAGCTGGTGTTCGGCGTGCAGCGCATCGTCAACCTCGCGTGCGGCTCGTTCTACGCGCTCGGCGCGTTCTTCGGCATCACCGCGGTGAACTGGTCGATCGCCCGCGGCGCGCCGCCGTGGACGTTCCTGCCGGTGCTCGTGATCGCAGGCATCGTGCTCGGCGCCATCGGCCCGGCGATCGAGCTGCTGCTGCGCACCGTCTACAAGCGCGACGAAGCGTTCCAGCTCCTGCTCACCTTCGCGCTGGTGCTGATGTTCCAGGACGTGCTCCGCTTCTTCTGGGGCGCCAACCCGCAGCAGCTCGGGAACCTCTCGATGAGCTACGGCAAGATCGCCATCGGCGCGGTCTCGTTTCCGACCTACAACGTCCTCGTGATGGCGGCGAGCGTCGCGATCGCGGTCGGCCTCGGGCTCTTCCTTTCCCGCAGCCGCTACGGGCGCATCCTGCGCGCCACCGCCGAGAACCGCGAGATGGCCGAAGCGCTCGGCGCCGACGTGCGCTGGATCTACGCCTCTGTCTTCACCCTCGGCACGATGCTCGGCACCGTCGGCGGAGCGCTCGTCGTGCCGACCTCGGCGGCGTCACTCGACATGCCGGTCGAGCTCGTCGTCGAGGCGTTCGCGGTGGTCGTGATCGGCGGCCTCGGCAGCATGCGCGGCGCCCTGGTCGGCGCGCTGATCGTCGGCCTGACGCGCGCCGCGGCGATCTCGTTCTACGCCGAGCTCGAGGTGCTCGCGATCTACGTGATCGTGATCGCGGTCCTCGTCGCGCGGCCGGCGGGCCTGTTCGGAAAGCCGGTCGAATGAGCGGCGCGGTCCCGCAACGCCGCGGCCTGCTGCTCGCGTTCGTCGCGGTTGCGATCGTCGTCCTCGCCGCCTTTCCGCACATCGCCGCGACGTACTACGTGACGCTGGTCCTGCCCGCGTTCGCGTACGCGATCGCCCTGCTCGGCTTCAACCTGCTGTTCGGCACCACCGGGCTGCTGTCGTTCGGGCACGCCCTCTTCGTCGCGATCGGCGCGTACTGCGCGGCGGTGCTCTCGAGCCGGGTCGGGGTGAAGAGCCTCGAGCTCATCCTCCTCGCATCGAGCGTCGCCGCGGTGGTCGCGGCGCTGCCGGTGGCGCTCCTCTCGGTGCGCTACGTGCGCATCTTCTTCGGCATCCTCACGCTCGCGTTCGGGATGCTGTTCCACTCGTTCCTGTTCAAGTTCTACGACCTGACGGGAGGCGACACCGGCATCCGGGTGCTCCGGCCGACGATCCTCGGCCTGGACTTCAAGGAGCTCGACAAGACCGCCTTCCTGATCGGCCCGTTCTACTACGCATGCCTGTTGCTGGCGGTGGTGCTCGGCGTCGTCATGTGGCGCGTCGTCCACTCGCCGTTCGGGCTGCACCTCGCGGCGATCCGCGAGAACCCGATCAAGGCCGAGTACCTCGGCGTGCGCGTGCGGCGCTTCCGCCTGCTCGCGTTCCTGATCTCGGCGTTCTACTGCGCGATCGGCGGCGTCATCCTCGCGGTCAACACGGGCCAGGCCGATCCCGAGCTCGCCTACTGGACGCATTCGGGCGAGCTCGTCTTCATGACCGTGCTCGGCGGCTTCGCGAGCTTCTTCGGGCCCGTCGTCGGCGCCTTCACCTTCGTCTTCCTGAAGTCGGAGCTGATGGGCCTCACCCAGTATTGGCGCTTCTGCCTCGGCGCCACGCTCGCGGTGATCGTGATCGTCTTTCCGCGCGGCCTGATAGGCCTGGCGAAGGACGCGTCGCGCAAGGCGGCGAAGCGATGAGCACCGCGTCGACCCTGATCGAGACCGTCGACGTCGGCAAGGCGTACGGCAGCTTCGTCGCCCTCGACGGCGTCACGCTCTCGGTCAAAGGCGGCGAGCTCGTCTCGATCGTCGGCCCGAACGGCGCCGGCAAGACGACGCTCGTCAACGTCCTCACCGGATTGCTCAAGCCGACGCGCGGCGTGGTGCGCTTCAAGGGCGACGACATCGCCGGCATCGGGCCGGTGAAGCTTGCCAAGCGCGGCATGGCGCGCGCGTTCCAGCTCGTCCACATCTTCCCGGCGATGACGGTCGCCGAGACGATCGGCGTGGCGATCGTCTCGCAGACCGGGCGCAGCCTCGACTTCTTCTCGTCGGTGCGCGGCGACGCTGCGGTGCGCCGCCGGGTCGAGGAGGTCGCGGGCATCTTCGGCCTCGCCGGCAAGCTCGACAGCGAGTCGCGCCTGCTCTCGCAGGGCGAGAAGAAGCTGCTTGACATCGCCAGCGCGTTCGCACTCGTGCCCGAGGTGATCCTGCTCGACGAGCCCACGAGCGGCGTCTCGAGCGGCGACAAGCACGGCATCATGAAGACGCTGATCGACGCGGCCGAGCGCGCCAGCGTGAAGGCGATCATCCTGGTCGAGCACGACATGGACCTCGTCGCCGAGTACTCGAGCCGGATCGTCGCGCTCCAGGGCGGCAAGGTGCTCGCCGACCGTGCGCCGGCCGACTTCTTCTCCGACCCCGAGATCGTCGCCGCGATCGTCGGCAGGAAGGTCGGCAAGGTCGCGAGGTCTCTGGCATGAGCGCGCCGGGCCGCTCCCGAGCGCTCATCCCGGAGTGTGAAGCGCGGAGGGTCCGATGAGCGGCGCGACGCTGCGCGTCGACGGCCTCGTCGTCGACATCGAGTCGAGCCGGATCCTGCGCGCGGTCTCGCTGCAGGTCGCCGCGGGCGAGCTGGTGTGCCTGGTCGGCCGCAACGGCGCGGGCAAGACGACGCTCTTTCGCTCGATCATGGGCTTCATCGCGCCGGTGTCGGGTGCGATCGAATTCGAGGGCGTCTCGCTCGTCGGACAGCGCACGCACCGGATCGCGCAGCTCGGAGTGGGCTATTCGCCCGAGGAAAGCCAGGTCTTCGGCGATCTCAGCGTCGCCGAGAACATCGAGCTGCCGACCTGGACGCGGCCCGAGGGGCGCGACGCGAGGACGCGCATCGATCTCGCCTACCGGATCTTTCCCCAGCTGCGCCAGTACATGGCGCGCGGCGGCAAGCAGCTCTCGGGCGGCGAGCGCAAGATGGTCTCGGTCGCGCGCGCGCTCGCGCTCGATCCGCGCCTGCTGCTCCTCGACGAGCCGTTCGAGGGACTGTCGCCGGCGATCATCCCGAGCATCGCCGACGGCATCGCGCAGGTGCGCCGGCTCGGGCTCGGCGTGCTGATCGCCGAATCGAACATCCACCACGTCCCCGACGACGCCGATCGCTTGTACGTGCTCGAACGCGGCGAGATCATCTGGCAGGGCCGACCGGGCGAGACCACGCCGCCCGAGGTGCTGCGCGTCATCACCGGCGCGGCGTGATCCGCGCGCACGGCAAGAGGAGCTTTCGATGCCCAAGATCCTGACCCCCGAGCAGATCGAGACCTATCACCGCGACGGCTGCGTCTTTCCGATCCGCGTCATGTCCGCGGCCCAGGCGGCCGAGGTGCGCGAGCGGCTCGAGTCGTTCGAACAGAGCACCGGCGGCCCGCTGAAGGGCGACCTTCGCCACAAGTCGCACCTGCTCTTCCCGTGGCTCGACGAGATCGTCCACAACGCGCGGATCGTCGACGCGATCGAAGACCTCTACGGCCCGGACCTGCTCTGCTGGACGACCAACTTCTTCATCAAGGAAGCGCGCAACCCGGCGTTCGTCTCGTGGCACCAGGACTCGACGTACTGGGGCCTCGACCGTCCCGACGTCGTCACCGCGTGGGTCGCGCTGACGCCGAGCAACAAGGGCAACGGCGCGATGGGGTTCGTTCCCGGCACGCACACGCTCGACCAGATCCCGCACCGCGACACCTTCGCGAAGAACAACCTGCTGACGCGCGGCCAGGAGGTCGCGGTCGACGTCGACGCGTCGAAGGCGGTGACGATCGAGCTCGAGCCGGGCGAGATCTCGCTGCACCACGTGCGGCTCGTCCACGGCTCGCCGGCGAACCCGTCGGACGATCGCCGCATCGGCTTCGCGATCCGCTACATCCCGACCAGCGTCGCGCAGGTCGCCGGCCGCGACAGCGCGACGCTCGTGCGCGGCGTCGACCGCTTCCACCACTTCGATCCGGAGCCGCGGCCGCGCGCCGAGATGGAACCCGCGATGGTCGCGCTGCACAAGGAGATCGCCGAGCGCAACGCGCAGATCCTCTACCGCGGCACTGCGGTGAAGAGCTACAACGACGCCGCAGCGCTGCCCGAGCGGGCCGGGCGATGAAGTTCCGCGCCGCGGTCCTGAACCGCGTCGGCGCGCCGCTGACGATCGACACGCTCGAGATGGCGCCGCTGCGCGCCGGCGACGTCCTCGTCCGCGTCCGCGCGAGCGGCCTCTGCCACACCGACCTCGAGGTGATCCAGGGCCAGCTCGCGTACCCGCTGCCGATCGTGCTCGGCCACGAGGGCGCCGGCGTCGTCGAGGCGGTCGGCGCCGGCGTCACTCGGGTCAAGACCGGCGACCACGTGATCTGCTCCTGGAACCCGCACTGCGGCCACTGCTTCTACTGCGAGCGCGGCGTGCCGATCCTGTGCGAGCCGTACAAGCGGCACGAGCCGAAGGGGCTGCTCCTCGACGGCTCGTCGCGCCTGATGCGCGACGGCACGCCGGTGCATCACTTCTTCACGACGTCGACGCACGCCGAGCTGACCGTCGTCTCGGAGTCGAGCGCGATCGTCGTCTCGAAGGAGATCGCGTTCGACCGCGCGTGCATCATCGGCTGCGGCGTGATGACCGGAGTCGGTGCCGCGGTGCGGAAGGCCAAGGTCGCCGCTGGCGCGAGCGTGCTCGTGATCGGCTGCGGCGCGGTCGGCCTCAACGTGCTGCAGGGCGCACGGCTCGCCGGCGCCGGCCGGATCATCGCCGCCGATGTCGGTGCCGCGCGGCTCGAGCGCGCGCAGCGTTTCGGCGCGACCGACACGATCGACGTGACGTCCGACGGTGCGCTCGACGCCGTCCGCGCGCTCACCGGCGGACGCGGCGCCGACGTCGTCTTCGAAGCTGCCGGGCACGCGTCCGCGTTCCGCCTCGCGGTCGAGGCGGTGCGTCCCGCGGGCGAGGTCGTCTGGCTCGGCAAGATCAACGTCGACGCCGAGGTCACGTTCCGCTGGGGGTCGCTGATGGGCGAGAAGCGGATCGTCCGCTCGAGCTACGGCGACGCGCTGCCGCAGCGCGACTTTCCGTGGCTCGTCGAGCAGTATCTCGAAGGCAGGCTGCTGCTCGACGAGCTGATCACGCGCCGCATCCGTCTCGACGAGATTAACGACGGCTTCGCCGACCTCGCCGCGGGCGTCGGCACGCGCACGGTGATCGAGCTGCCGGGGTGATCGGGCCCGAGTCGCCGGCGTCGTGAAGCACCCGCCGTTCGCCGCAGACCACATCGCGACGCGCCGCATCGCGCGTTCGCGCTCGTCGATCTCGCGATCGAAGCCGGCGAGACGATCCTGAACGCGACGATCGCCGCGTTCCTGCTCGCTGGATGCGCTAGCGGCCGCGCGCCGCGAGCAGCGCTTCGGCGATCTCGACGAAGCCGCGGCCGCGGTCGAGTTGCGTGACGTACGCCGGCCAGCGTTGCAGCCGGTCGGCGAAGTCGGCGATGTTGGCGACGCCGACCGAAAGCGGAAACGCGGCGAACATCGGCTCGTCGTTGGTCGAGTCGCCGACGTAGAGCCAGCGGTCGCGCTCGGCGTCGAGGTCGCGGCCGAGCACGCGCGCGACGATCCAGCGCGCGCCGGTGAGCTTGGTGTGCGTGCCGAACCAGCCGTTGACGTGGATCGAGCTGACCGTCGCCTGCATTCCCGCCCCGCGCATCAAGGCGACGACCGCGTCGATCTGCGCCTGGCAGAGGTGCGCGAACTCGCCGTGATCGATCGCGATGTCGGTGGCGCGGCCCGCGCTGTCGCGCGCCAAGGTCGCGCCGGGAACCTCGGCGACGATCCGCTCGGCGACGCGCGCGAGCTTCGCGGCGTTGGTGGCGCGGACGTCGTCGGCGTCGACGAACTCGATGCGGACGTCGTCGCCGTCGTGGATCAGCGCGACGCCCCCGTTCTCGGCGACGACCGCGGCGAGCGGTGTCGCGCGCGCGATCGGTTCGCTCCAGCCCATCGGCCGGCCGGTCACCGCGATCGTCGGCAGGCCGGCCTTGCGCAACGCCGCGATGGCTGCCACGACGCCCATCGGGATCGCGCCCTCGGTCGTCAGCGTGTCGTCGATGTCGGTGAGGACGCCGACGATGCCGGCGAGGCGCTTCGGATCCGCGCTCGACCACGGCAGTGCGGAGGGCGGAATCACGCGGCCATGATACGAGCGGGGTCGCGTGCAGACGCGCCGCGCTAGAATGGCGCCGCTGTCCAAGGAGCGTTGCAAGGCAGGGCCCCGCCCCTCGTCCCAGGCTTGGCAGCCCACGTTGCAACCGCGCTCACCCGCACGATGGCCTTCGTGGGTGAGCTTCGACGCTCCCCTTCGCCGTCGCGGCGGGTTCCTTGGTTCGACAGACAGGAGCCACGACATGAACGCCGTCCTGAAGCCGCAGGCCACTGCGCCGCACATCGTTGCCGACCTCGCGCTCGCCGCCTGGGGCAAGCGCGAGATCCGCATCGCCGAGACCGAGATGCCCGGCCTGATGGCGATCCGCGAGGAGTTCGCGAAGAGCCAGCCGCTGAAGGGCGCGCGCATCGCCGGCAGCCTGCACATGACGATCCAGACCGCGGTGCTGATCGAGACGCTGAAGGCGCTCGGCGCCGAGGTCCGCTGGGCGTCGTGCAACATCTTCTCGACGCAGGACCACGCGGCCGCGGCGATCGCCGAGGGCGGCACGCCGGTGTTCGCGGTCAAGGGCGAGACGCTCGAGGACTACTGGGACTACACCCACCGCATCTTCGAATTCGGCAGCAAGGGCAGCGGCGGCGAAGGCCCGAACATGATCCTCGACGACGGTGGCGACGCGACGCTTCTGATGCACCTCGGCAAGCGCTGCGAGCAGGATCTGTCGCTGATCGACACGCATTCGAGCGAGGAAGAGCGCGTGCTGTACGCGGCGATCCGCAGGAAGCTCGCCGAGGATCCGACCTGGTACAGCCGCAAGGCGAAGGAGATCATCGGCGTCACCGAGGAGACGACCACCGGCGTGCACCGCCTGAAGGACATGGCCGCGAAGGGCACGCTGCTCTTCCGCGCGATCAACGTGAACGATTCGGTGACGAAGAGCAAGTTCGACAACCTCTACGGCTGCCGCGAATCGCTCGTCGACGGCATCAAGCGCGCGACCGACGTCATGGTCGCCGGCAAGGTCGCCTGCGTCGCCGGCTACGGCGACGTCGGCAAGGGCTCGGCGCAGGCGCTGCGCGCGCTCTCGGCGCAGGTCTGGGTGACCGAGATCGATCCGATCAACGCGCTGCAGGCGGCGATGGAAGGCTACAAGGTCGTGACGATGGAGTACGCCGCCGACAAGGCCGACATCTTCGTCACCTGCACCGGCAACAAGGGCGTCATCCGCCACCAGCACATGGCGGCGATGAAGGACCAGGCGATCGTCTGCAACATCGGCCACTTCGACAACGAGATCGACATCGCTGCGATCGAGCAATACAAGTGGGAGGAGATCAAGCCGCAGGTCGACCACGTCATCTTTCCCGACGGCAAGCGGATCATCCTGCTCGCCAAGGGCCGGCTGGTGAATCTCGGCTGCGGCACCGGCCATCCGAGCTTCGTGATGTCGTCGAGCTTCGCCAACCAGACGATCGCGCAGATCGAGCTCTTCACGCAGAGCGCGAAGTACGAAGTCGGCCAGGTCTACGTGCTGCCGAAGCACCTCGACGAGAAGGTCGCGCGGCTGCACCTGAAGAAGGTCGGCGCGATGCTCACCGAGCTCACCGACGAGCAGGCGGCATACATCGGCGTCGCCAAGGACGGGCCGTACAAGCCCGACACCTACCGCTACTGAGCGAGAGCGGCGTGCGTGCCGACCAGTTGCTGGTGGAGCGCGGCGTCGCGCCGAGCCGATCGGCCGCGCAGCGGTTGATCGCGCGCGGCGGCGTCCGCTGGCGCTCCGCTCAGGGCTGGGCGGTACCGCGAAAAGCCGGCGAAGAGCTTCCCGATGCCGCCGAGATCGAGGTCGTCGACGACGCCGAGCTTCGCTTCGTCTCGCGCGGCGGCCTCAAGCTCGACGCCGCGCTCGCGCACTGCGCGATCGACGTCGCCGGGCTGGTCTGCCTCGACGTCGGCCAGGGCAGCGGCGGCTTCACCGACGCGCTGCTGCAGCGCGGCGCGGCGCGCGTCGTCGGCGTCGACGTCGGCCATGGCCAGCTCGACCGTCGCCTCGCTGCCGACGCGCGCGTCGCCGCGCGCGAGGGCATCAACGCACGCCACCTCGACGCGCGCGACCTGCCCGTCGGCCGCTTCGACCTGATCGTCGCCGATCTCTCGTTCATCTCGCTCACGCTCGTCCTGCCGGCGCTCGCGCCGCTCGCTGCGGGCGAGTTGCTGCTGCTCGTCAAGCCGCAATTCGAGTTGCAGCCCAAGGACATCGGCAAGGGCGGGATCGTCAAGGACCCTTCCGCGTATGCCGACGTCGAGCGCAAGCTTCGCAAAGCCTGTGCGACGAGCAGTCTCGACGTCGTCGACTGGTTCGAGAGCGCCGTCACCGGCGGCGACGGCAACCGCGAGTTCTTCGTCCGCGCGCGAGGACGGGCATGACCACGACCACGATGACGCTGCCGGTTCCCGTCAGCTTCGAGTTCTTTCCGCCGAACACGCCGGTCGGCAGCGAGAAGCTGAAGACCGTCGTCGCCGAGCTCGCCCAGGCACGGCCCGACTACTTCAGCGTCACCTACGGCGCCGGCGGGTCGACCCGCGAGAAAACGCTCGCGACCGTGTGCGACATCGCCGCGCTCGGCCACCAGGCAGCGCCGCACATTTCGTGCGTCGGCTCGACGCGGCAAGGCATCGCCGAGATCCTCGCGACCTACCGCGGGCGGAACATCCGCCGCGTCGTCGCGCTGCGCGGCGACCTGCCGAGCGGCACCGCGACGGCGGGCGAGTTCCGCTACGCGAGCGAGCTGATCGCTTTCATCCGCGAGGCGCAGGGAAGCGACTGGTTCATCGAGGTCGCGGCGTATCCCGAGTACCACCCGCAGGAGCGCTACGCCAGGCGCGACCTGCAGCACTTCGCCGCCAAGGTGAAGGCCGGCGCCGACGCGGCGATCACGCAGTTCTTCTTCAATCCCGACGCCTACTTCCACTTCGTCGACGAGGTGCGCGCGCTCGGCGTCGAGGTGCCGATCGTCCCCGGCGTGATGCCGTTCCACAACTTCGCGAAGATCGCGCAGTTCGCGGCGCGCGACGGGATCGAGATTCCGCGCTGGATCGCGCTCAAGATGGAAGGCTTCTTGGACGACGCGGCGTCGATCCGTGCCTTCGGCCTCGACGTCGTGACGCGTCTCGCCGAGCGGCTGATCGCCGGCGGCGCGCCCGGGCTTCACTTCTACACGCTCAACCAGTCGGCGCTCGCGCTCGAGATCTGCCGCCGGATCGCTTCCGGTGCCGGCAGCGCGCTCGGCGCGCCGCGCTGAGCACCCGGCTCACCGCCCGACTGCGCTCGCCTCGGCAGACGGCGCCAGGCTCGCCTGCTGCGCCGAGGACGGCGTCGGCACCTGCTGCCCGGGCGTGTCGCTGGGCCCTTCGCCGGCCGGGATGTGCGGCAGTCGGTGCGCGATGCCCTTGTGGCAATCGATGCACGTCCGCTCCTTGCTCGCGAGATAGGTCGAGTGCATGTTCTGCGCGCGCACGCTCTGGCGCGTGAAGTCCATCGACGCGTACTGGTGGCAGTTGCGGCACTCGAGCGAGTCGTTCGCCTTCAGTCGCTCCCACTCGTGCCGCGCCAGCTCGAGCCGCGTCGCCCGAAACTTCTCGGGCGTGTCGATCGTTCCGAAGACCTTGCCCCAGACCTCCTTCGAGGCCTGCATCTTGCGCGCGATCTTGCGCGTCCACTCGTGCGGCACGTGGCAGTCGGAGCAGGCCGCGCGCACGCCCGAGCGGTTGGTGTAGTGGATCGTCGTCTTCAGCTCGGCGAAGACGTTGTCGCGCATCTCGTGGCAGCCGGTGCAGAAGGCCTCGGTGTTGGTCGCCTCCATTGCGGTGTTGAAGCCGCCCCAGAAGATCACGCCGCCGAGGAACCCGCCGACCGTGAGGAAGCCGAGGCTGTAGTGCACGCTCGGCCGCCGGATGATGTCCCAGTAGTGCTTGATGCGCTTCAGCATGGCGTCGTGCTCGCTATCGCTGCGGCGCCGAGGCGGCATCGGCCGGGTCGCCGCGGAACGTGTTGCCGACCAGCGGCGCCACCGGCTCCTGGCTGACGTGGCACTGCTTGCAGAAGTAGCGCCGGGTCGAGATCTGCGCCAGCACCTTGCCGTTGCGATCGACGTAGTGCGTCGCGCTCACCGGCACCGCCTGGGACACCGCCGTCTTGTCGCGGGCGTGGCAGTCGAGGCACTTGTTGAAATTCTTGTCGACCTGGTAGCCGTCGATCCGGTGCGGGATGACGGGCGGCTGCTGGCTGTAGTTGCGCTGCAGCGCGTTGTCGTCGTTGACCGCATTGCCCAGCCGCGGCGGCTCGGTCGTTGCGGTGATCGGAACCGGGCCGCGCAGCGGATCGACGAGCGGCTCGGCGAGCGTGCAGCAGACCGCGAAGAGCAAGCCGAGCGCGAGGACGAAGCGGGACGTCATCGCCTCACACCTTGACGATCTTGACCGCGCACTTCTTGAAGTCGGTCTGGAACGAGATCGGGTCGGTGGCGTCGAGCGTCAGCTTGTTGATCAGCTGGCTGGCGTCGAACCAGGGCACGAAGACGAGACCGCGCGGCGGCTTGTTGCGGTCGCGCGTCTCGACGCGCGTGCGCATGCTGCCGCGGCGCGAGCGGAGCTCGACCAGCGAACCGCGGCGCACGCCGAGTTGGGTCGCGTCGTCCGGATGCATGTAGCAGACGGCGTGCGGCACCGCCTTGTGCAGCTCGGGAACGCGGCGCGTCATCGATCCCGAATGCCAATGCTCGAGGACGCGGCCGGTCGAGAGCCAGAACGGATACTCGGCGTCCGGGCTCTCGGGGGCCGGCTCGTACGGCAACGCGTAGATGCGCGCCTTGCCGTCGGGAAAGCCGTAGAACTGGTAGTCGGTGCCCGCCTTGACGTACGGATCGAGGCCTTCCTTGTAGCGCCAGCGGGTCTCCTTGCCGTTGACGACCGGCCAGCGCAAGCCGCGGTTCTGGTGGTACGTGTCGAACGCGCCGAGGTCGTGGCCATGGCCGCGGCCGAACTGCGCGTACTCCTCGAAGAGGCCCTTCTGCGGATAGAAGCCGAACGCCTTCGCCTCGGCGTTGCGATAGCCGGCCTCGACGTCGCTCACCGGGAAACGGTCGACCTGGCCGTTGCGGAAGAGAACGTCGAACAGCGTCTTGTCCTGGAGCGCCGGCTTCTTCGCGACCAGCTCGGCCGGCCAGACCTCGGCGACCTTGAAGCGCTTCGAGAACTCCATCAGCTGCCAGAGATCCGAGCGCGCGTCGCCGGGCGGGTCGACGAGCTGGTGCCAGAAGTGCGTGCGTCGCTCGGCGTTGCCGTAGGCGCCTTCCTTTTCGACCCACATCGCCGCCGGCAGGATCAGGTCGGCGGCGAGTGCGGTGACGGTCGGGTAGACATCGGAGACGACGATGAAGTTGGCCGGATTGCGGTAGCCCGGATAGCCCTCCTGCGTGAGATTGGCGGCGGCCTGCATGTTGTTGTTGACCATCACCCAGTAGGCGTTGAGCTTGCCGTCCTTGAGCATCCGGTTCTGCAGCACGGCGTGATAGCCGACGACGTCCGGAATCGTCCCGGGCGGCAGCTTCCAGATCTCCTCGGCGTGCTCGCGGTGCTTCGGGTTGGTGACGACCATGTCCGCAGGCAGGCGATGCGCGAACGTGCCGACCTCGCGCGCCGTGCCGCACGCCGACGGCTGGCCGGTGAGGGAGAACGGGCTGTTGCCGGGCGTCGAGATCTTGCCCGTCAACAGGTGGATGTTGTAGACCATGTGGTTGCACCAGACGCCGCGCGTGTGCTGGTTGAACCCCATCGTCCAGAACGACATCACCTTCGTCTTCGGGTCGGCGTAGAGCTCGGCGAGATCGCGCAGCCGATTCTTCGGGACGCCGCTCAGCTTCGCGGTGCTGTCGAGGTCGTACGCGGAGACGAACTTCGCGAACTCGTCGAACGTGATCGGCTTGGCGCCGCCGGCATTCGCGCCTGCGTTCTTCGCCGCCTTCTGCAGCGGATGCTCGGGCCTGAGGCCGTAGCCGATGTCGGCGTTGCCGAGCCAGAAGTTCGTGTGCTTCTCGACGAACTCCTTGTTGACGCGGCCGGTGCTGATGATGTGGTGCGCGATGTAGTTGAGGATCGCGAGGTCGGTCTGCGGCGCGAACGTGAGCTCGATGTCGGCGAGCTCGTACGAGCGGTGCTCGAAGGTCGACAGCACCGCCACCTTGACGTTGGGCGCGCTGAGGCGCCTGTCGGTGACGCGCGTCCACAGGATCGGGTGCATCTCGGCCATGTTCGAGCCCCAGAGCACGAACGCGTCGGCGGCCTCGATGTCGTCGTAGCAACCCATTGGCTCGTCGGCGCCGAACGTGCGCATGAAGCCGACCGCGGCCGACGCCATGCAGTGGCGCGCGTTCGGGTCGATGTTGTTCGAGCGCAGGCCCGCCTTCATCAGCTTGAGCGCGGCGTAGCCCTCCCACACCGTCCACTGGCCGGAGCCGAACATGCCGACCGCGGTCGGGCCCTTCTCCTTCAGGACGCGCTTGAACTGCTCGGCCATGACGTCGAACGCCTGGTCCCACGAGACGCGCTCGAACTCGCCGTCCTTGGCGTAGCGGCCGTCCTTCATGCGCAGGAGCGGCGTCGTCAGCCGATCCTCGCCGTACATGATCTTCGAGAGGTAGTAGCCCTTGATGCAATTGAGGCCGCGATTCACCTCGGCCTGCGGATCGCCCTGCGTCGCGATGACGCGGTTGTCCTTGACCGCGACCGTGACGCCGCAGCCGGTGCCGCAGAAGCGGCACGGCGCCTTGTCCCACTGCACGCCGGCATCGGAGCGCGCGGCGGTCTGCGCGTGCGCCGGCAGGGCGACGCCGGCAGCGGCTCCCGCGGCGGTGGCCGCCGAGCGCCTAATGAACTCCCGCCTGCGCATCGTCGATCTCCTCGTTCATCGCTTCGAGCGTGTCGGCGCACTGGTAGACGAGCGCCGTCGAGAGCACGCCGTCGATGCGTCCGATCGTCGCGACCTTGCGGGACATCTCGTCGCCGCTCGACGCTTCGAGCGTGACGACGAGCTTGCCGTTCGGCGCCGACGCGTGGACCTCGCCGCCCGGGATCGCGGCGACCTCGCTCGCGACGCGCTCGAGCCGGCGCGGCGCGGCGTGCACGACCAGGCTCGCGATGTGCAGCTCGGCGCTCGTCATCCCCGCGTCACATCCGCGGGCCGGGCGGACCCGCGACGAGCTGGAGCATCCAGACCAGGAATCCGTAGCCGGAGACGACGACCACGGCCAGCACCGGGGCCATGACGACCGCAAGCAGGAGGAACGACTTCAGCTCCTCGGCCTTCGTGTGCGGCGTTTCCTGTTCGTCCATGTTCGAGGGCGCGCCGCGCCTCGACGTCGCGCGCGAATCTGCGCCGCGAATCTATCGGCGCGCTTCGCACGCGCCAATGGGACCTTGGTCCGACGGGCTTGCGACGGCGAACGCGTCAGGGCCGCTGCCACATGACGCCGTCCTCGGTGATCAGCGCATCGAGCGGTGCCTCGTCGTTGCCCGCGCGCAGGAACGGCAGGAAGCCGTGCGTGAAGCTGACGCCGACGGTCGCCGGCCGCGGCGACAGCGCCGCGAGCGTGCGGTCGAAGAAGCCACCGCCGTAACCGAGCCGCGCGCCGCCGGGGCCGAAGCCGAGGCAGGGAACGACGAGCAGCTCGGGGACGAACTCCTCGGTGCCCTTGGGCTTGGGGATGTCGTACGCGTCGAGCTCGGTCTCGCAGCCCGGATACCAGACGTGGAAGCGCAGCGACCGCGTCGTCCGATCGGCGACCGGCAGGCCGACGCGGCGAACGCTGCCGTCGACCGCGCCTTCGCTCCAGCGGTAGAGCGCCGGCAACGGATCGAACTCGCCCTTGATCGGCCAGTACGCGCCGATCGAGCGCTCGCGGCGGCCGACGAGCCAGGCGCGGAGGTTTTCCTGCAGGCGGACCGAGCGCTCGAGCCGGTCAGGCAGCGCCTGCCGGGCGGCGACCAACTTTTTGCGCTGCGTTTGCAGCTCGGTCACCGGCGGCAAGGTCGACTCGGGGTCGTTCGGCGAGGGTCCTGGCATCGGCTCCGAGGCGTGCAGTCGCGGCGCCGCCATTGTGCAGAACCCCGGCCGCGGCGAGCGTCCGTGCGTCCGAGAACGGACCGAAGACGAGCGCACCGGCGAGGACGACGAGGATCGCGGCGAGCGCGCCGGCACCGATTCGCGGCGCCGGGTCGACGATCTCCCAGCACCGTCCCGTGAAGGCTTGCATCGCCGCGGCAGCGCGCTCGGCGAGGCCGCGCGGCCGCCACGCGACGAGCGCGGGTCGAGCGTCGTCGATCGTGGTGACGAGCGCGCGTCCCGACGACGGCACCACGATCGAGTTGCCGAAGTCGACGAAGTGGTCGTCGGGATCGCCGGCGCGCGTCAGCCAGACCCGGCCGTGGAGCACTTCGAGCTTGCCGCCGGAGGCGCCGAGCGGCAGGACGCGGCCGCCCTGGAGCAGCTCGAGGTGACCCCGGCGGACTCCCGGAACGAACGATTCGAGTTGCGTATTCATCATCGATCTCCTGCCTTGCAGATGCCCGATATGATTGCGAATCTAGCGGGTGAAATCCAATGAAACCGGAAACCTCGATTGATGCGTTGCAAGCATGAGTGCGCGTTCCCGTCGGCCGCTCTCGCTGACCAACCTGCGTGCCTTCGAAGCGGTCGCGCGGACGCTCAACTTCGGCGCCGCGGCCGATGAGCTGCACGTCACCCAGTCAGCCGTCAGCCGCCAGATCAAAGGCCTCGAGGACGAGCTCGGCGCGCAGCTCTTCGTCCGCGGCACACGCCACGTCCAGATCTCGCCCGACGGCCACGTGCTGCTGCGCGTGGTCGAGCCGTTGCTGCTCAAGCTCGACGCGACCGTGCAGACGATCCGCCGCGCGCGTGGCCGCCAGCGCGTCAGCGTCGCGACGTTCGCGTCGTTCGCGTCGCTCTGGCTGCTGCCGCGCGTCGAGGCGTTCCAGCGCCAGCACGCCGACATCGACATCCGCGTCTCGGCGCACGACGCCGTCACCGACCTCGAGCAGGACACCGAGCTCGACCTCGCGCTGCGCTACCTCGACCCGGCGCACGTCGCAGCGGCCGCGGTGCATCTCTTCGACGAGACCCTGACGCCGGTCGTCAGCCGCAGCCTCTGGGACCGCGTCCGCGCGGGCGACGCGCCGCCGCTCGCGCGACCCGCCGACATCGCCCAGCACACGCTGCTCGAGGAGGACGACGAGCGCGCGAGCAGCGAGTTCCTGAGCTGGCGGCACTGGCTCGCACGACAGAACCTGGCGACCCTCGAGCCGAAGCGCTGGCTCTCGCTCACCTACACGTACCAGCAGGTGCAGGCGGCGCTCGCCGGCCACGGCCTCGCGCTGGCACGGCTGCCGCTCGTCTTCGAGGCGATTGCGCGCGGCGAGCTCGTCGAACCGTTCGGCGACGCCGGCCGGATCGTGAGCCCGTACTCGTACTGGATGGTGCTCGGCTCGGCGGCACGTGCGCGGCCCGAGGTGGCGCGCTTCGCGACGTGGATCGAGGCCGAAGCTGGGCGAACGCGCGCTGCGGTCGGCGCGGCGGGAACACCCGCCGTCGCTAGCGCACGCCGCGCTCGGTGACGACGAAGGTGAGCGGCACGTCGTGCGGCTCGGGCGCGAGCACCGCGTCGTCGAGCTCGGCGTGGGTCCACGCGACGCCGACCGCGACGACGTGCGGATGCGCGGCGAGCCAGCGGTCGTAGTAACCGGCGCCGCTGCCGAGCCGATGTCCCGCAGCCGTGAAGCCGACGCAGGGAACGACGACGACGTCGGGGACGACGAGCGCGCCTTCGCTCGCGCCGATGCCGCACTCGTCGACGAGCGTCGGCGCGCTGCCGTCCCAGCGACGGAACTCCATCGCCCGCGGCTCGCGCCGTGCATAAGGCAGCGCGCGCTCGACTTTCGCGAAGCGGGCGTCGGCGGCGAGCGCAGCCGCTGCGTTAAATTCCGATCGCATCGGCCAGTAGAGGCCCAGGCACGCCGGCTCGAGAGACGCGAGCGCGGCGCGCAGGTGCGACGCGAGGGCGGCGGCGGCGGCGGCGAAGCTGTCGGAAGCGACGAAGGTGTCGCGCTCGCCGCGCAGCCTGGCACGCAACGCGCGCCGGCCCGAAAGCTCGGGGTGCGCTGCGGCAGGCTCGGGGGCGACGTTCACGAATGGACCAGGATGCGAGCGACGAGGCGAGACCCGATCGAACCAGTATATGAGCCGCTCCGGGCGCGAGGGCGCATGCGCCGCGCGCTCGCGCTCGCCGTGCTGGCGGGCGTCGTCGCGGTCGGCGCAGTGCCGCACGCTGTCGTCGCGCAGAGCTTCGAGACGACAGTCCTCGACGCCCGCGACGCGCTGCGCAAGAAGGACCGCGTCCGCCTCGCGGCGCTGAAGACGCAGGCGGCCGCCGAGCGCAACCCGCTCGCGATGTGGGTCGACTACTGGGAGATGACCAACCGCATCAACGAGGTGCAGCCGGCCGAGTTCGCGGCGTTCGCCGAGCGCTGGAAGGGCACCTACGTCGAGGACCGGTTGCGCAACGACTGGCTGCTCGAGCTGATCCGCCGCCGCGACCGCGCGACGTTCGCCGCCGAGTACCCGCGCTTTCGCATGAACGACGACCGCGAGGTCACGTGCTTCGCGCTCGCCGATGCGCAACTCTCTGGCAACGACGTCCGCGAGTCGGCGATCGCGGCATGGCTCGCGCAAAAGGACGCCGACGACGGCTGCGCGTTCCTGGCCGCGACGCTGAACGACGCCAAGCTGCTGCCGCAGGCCGAAGTCTGGAAGAAGCTGCGCGCGAGCGTCGACGCCGGCCGGCCGCGGGCGATGCGGCAGGCCGCGGCGCTGCTGCCCGAGAACGGTGAAGCCGCCGTCGGCGAGATCGTCGACAGCCCGGCGCGCTATCTCGCCAAGAAGGCGCGCGCGTCGTCGCGCAGCGAGGCCGAGCTGACGACGCTCGCGATCGCGCGGCTGGCCGCGACCGACAACGAAGGCGCGGCGGCGTTGCTCGCCGACCGCTGGGAGAAGGCGCTGCCGCCCGAGCTCGCGTCGTACGCGTGGACGAGCATCGCGCGGCAGACCGCGATCAGGCTGCAGCCGGGCGCTGCCGACCAGTTCCTTCGTGCGGCGAAGCTGCTCACCAAGACGCACCGCGAGATCGCGTTGTCCGACGAGACGCTCGCGTGGCAGGCGCGGGCGGCGCTGCGCGGCGACGACGGCAAGCCGCGCTGGCAGCAGGTGATGCAGGCGATCACCGCGATGTCCGCCGCCGATCAGAAGGATCCGACCTGGGTGTACTGGAAAGCGCGCGCGCTGCAGGCGCTCGCCCGCGACTCGCAGGACGGCGAGAGCCTGCTCGCGGGCAGCCGCGAGCTGCTCGCATCGATCGCGCCGCAGCTCGGCTACTACGGCGCGCTCGCGTCCGACGAGCTCGGCCAGCTGCAGCCGCTGCCGCCGAAGCCTGCTCCGCCGACGCCAGCCGAGCGCGCGGTCGCCGCCGCCGACCCGGGACTCGGCCGCGCGCTGCTCCTGATCGGCATCGGGCTGCGCAACGAAGGCGTTCGCGAGTGGAACTACTCGATCCGGGGCCTCGGCGACCGCGAGCTGCTCGCGGCGGCGCAGCTCGCGTGCGAGCGCGAGGTCTGGGACCGCTGCATCAACACCAGCGAGAAGACGCGCGCCGAGATCGACATCGAACAGCGCTACCCGACACCGCTGCGCAAGGACGTCGCCGCGCGCGCCAAGGAGATCGGCCTCGACCCGGCGTTCGTCTACGGTCTCATCCGCCAGGAGTCGCGCTTCATCGTCGACGCGCGCTCGGGAGTCGGCGCCTCCGGGCTGATGCAGCTGATGCCGGCGACCGCGCGCTGGACGGCGAAGAAGATCGGCATGCCGTACGCGCCCGGGCAGATCACCGACCGCGACACCAACCTCAGGCTCGGCAATGCGTACCTGAAGCTCGTCCTCGACGACGTCGGCGGCTCGCAGCCGCTCGCGGCGGCGGCGTACAACGCCGGCCCCGGACGGCCGCGCAAGTGGCGCGACGGCCCGGCGCTCGACGCCGCGGTGTGGGTCGAGAACATCCCGTTCCCGGAGACGCGCGACTACGTCAAGAAGGTGCTCGCCAACAGCTGCACCTACGCGGCCGTGCTCGGCACGCGCGGCACCCAGATCCGCTCGCGCCTCGGCAAGACGATCGGACCGCCCGATCCGAACGCGCCGCCGCCCGACAAAGACCTGCCCTGACGAGCGCGGCGCGCTCGGCGAGAATCGTCGCGCGCCGCATCGCGGCGCTTCGCGACTGCCCGTGTTCAAACTCCTCGTCCTCGGCGCGACCGGCTTCGTCGGCCAGAGCGTCTGCGAAAAGCTCGTCGAGCGCTCGGGCGCCGCCGGCGGCCGCATCCGCGTGGCGACCCGGCGCCCGCAGCGTGCGCGCCACCTCCAGCTGCTGCCGACCGTCGAGCTCGCGATCGGCGACGTCCACGACGACGCGACGCTCGACTGGATGCTGCGCGACACCCAGGCGGTGATCAACCTGGTCGGCATCCTGCACGGCAGCGAAGCCGACTTCGAGCGCGCCCACAGCCGGTTGCCGCAGCGCCTCGGCGCGGCTTGCCAACGCGTCGGCGTTCGGCGCGTCGTCCACGTGAGCGCCCTCGGTGTCGCCACCGACGCGCCGAGCAAGTACCTGCGCTCGAAGGCGCGCGGCGAGGCGGCGCTGCGCGCCGCCGCGCTCGATCTCACGATCGTGCGCCCCTCGGTCATCTTCGGCGAGCGCGACCGCTTCCTCAACACCTTCGCGATGCTGCAGTCGCTGCTGCCGGCGGTGCCGCTGGCGGGCGCATCGGCGCGCTTCCAGCCGGTCTGGGTCGAAGACGTCGCCGCCGCGATCGTGCGCTGCCTCGACGATCCGACGACGATCGGCGAGACGATCGAGTGCGCCGGGCCGCGCGTCTACACGCTGCGCGAGCTCGTCGAAGCCGCCGGCCGCTGGCGCGGCGCGCGCCGGCCGGTGCTCGCGCTGCCGTCGCTGCTCGGCCGCCTGCAGGCCGCGACGCTCGAGTTCATGCCGGGGCGGCCGCTGATGTCGCGCGACAACATCGACTCGATGAAGGCGCCGAGCGTCGCGAGCGGCAAGCTGCCGGGGCTCGAGCGGCTCGGCATCGATCCGACGCCGCTCGAGGTGATCGCGCCGCGCTACCTCGGCCACGCGTCCGGCGAGAAGCGGCTCGAGGCGTGGCGCGCCCGCGCGCGGCGCGGCTGACCCGCGGCGATGCGCGCGCCGCATCGCCGCGGTTCCGAACCTGCATCGTCGTGCCCGCCAGGTCGTCCTAGCATCGCCGGTCGGACAGCGGGGACTCGGCATGCAGCTCTACATCGGCAACAAGAACTACTCGTCGTGGTCGCTGCGCGCGTGGCTGCTGCTGCGCCAGAGCGGCATCGCATTCGAGGAGCGGCAGCTGCGCCTCGACTGGAATGCCGATTCGCCGTTCAAGAAGACGCTGCTCGCGATCGCGCCGAGCGGCCGCGTCCCTCTCCTCGTCGACGACGACGGCTTCGCGGTCTGGGACTCGCTCGCGATCGCCGAGACCGTCGCCGAGCTCCATCCCGAGAAGCGCCTCTGGCCGGTCGACCGCCGGCAGCGCGCCCGTGCGCGCAGCCTCTGCGCCGAGATGCATTCCGGCTTCGCGGCGCTGCGCGACCGCTGCCCGATGAACATCGAGGCCTCGCTGCCCGAGGTCGGCAGGCGCGTCGCGACCGAGTGGCCCGACGTCGCTGCCGACCTGCGTCGCATCGACGCGATGTGGAGCGAGCAGCTCGAGGCGGGCCGCGGCCCGTTCCTGTTCGGCGAGTTCGGCATCGTCGACGCCTACTACGCGCCGGTCTGCTCGCGCGTGCGCACCTACGCGCTGCCGCTCGGTGCCGCGGCGCTCGCGTACGTCGAGAGGATCCACGCGTTGCCGGCGATGCGCGAATGGTGCGCGGCGGCGCGCGATGAGCACGACTTCATCGCCGACGACGAGCCGTACCGTCAGCGCGTCTAGCGATCGCCCAGAAAAAAGAGCGGACCCGGAGGAGTCCGCTCATATCTGCCCCCGGTCGCGGGGGGCAGGGCTCTCAGCGAGTTTTGCGGCGACGCGCGATGAAGCCCATCGCACCGAGGCCGGCGAGCATCATGGCGTACGTCTCGGGCTCGGGCACCGCGGCGATCGACTCGACCTTGACGGCCATGTCGTTGTAGTCGAAGTCGGTGCCGTCCTCGTACGCGAACAGCCAGTTGGTCGTCGCGCCATCCTGGAACGCGACCACGCGGTCGGTCCGGTCGTTCGGGATGTTCAGCTGGTCGAGCGAATAGAAGGTCTGGCTGTTCGCCGACGGCCGGAAGTAGAAGCCGAACGCATCCGAGCTGACGCGGGCGTCGGTGATCGAGCCGCAATTGACCTTGACGCCGCAGTTCGCGATCACCGAGGTGCCGACGCTCAGCGTGTTGCCGCTGAACGAGATCGCCGCGTTGTCGCCGACGGTCGCACCGCCGGTCAGCAGGTCGTAGGTGAGGATGGCGTTGGTGTCGGTTCCGAACCAGATGCCGAACACCTGCGTCGAGGCGTTGGCGGTGAACTCGGCGACGAGCGTCGGAATCGTCGATGCCGATCCCGGCGTTGCCGACTTCCACTGGCCGGCCGAGCTCTGGTCGGTGTCGACGTTGATGTGGCCGGCGCCGAACAGGTTGTCGGCGATCGATTGCAGGCTGCCTTCGCCGCCCGGTGCCGGATTGATCACCGACGGGGTCGGCGAGTTCGGCTGGAGCGGATCGGCAGCCACCCCTAAGCTTGCGCTCAGTCCCAGCAGCGCGACGATCGACTTCACTTTCATCTATAACTCCTCGAGGGACAGATCGCTGCGCGGTCGTGTGCAGCGGCTGGCGGAACTCTATGGACGGGGGTCGCGGCGGACGATCCCGTGGCCGTGGGGGTCCACCGACCGTCCATCGGGAACCGGTAACTGCGCGTGAGCAGTGGATCGATGAAGCGCTATCTCGTCGGCGGTGCGGTGCGTGACAAGCTGCTCGGATTGCCGGCTGGCGACCGCGACTGGGTCGTCGTCGGCGCCGACGCGGACGAGCTGCGCGCCGCCGGCTACATCGCGGTCGGCCGCGACTTCCCCGTCTTCCTCGATCCGGCAACGCGCGAGGAGCACGCGCTCGCGCGCACCGAGCGCAAGACCGCGCCGGGCTACCGCGGCTTCGAGTTCCATGCCGACCGCAGCGTCACGCTCGAAGACGACCTGCTGCGGCGCGACCTGACGATCAATGCGATCGCGGAGGACGAGAACGGCAACGTCGTCGATCCGCACGGCGGCCGCGCCGACCTCGCGGCGAAAGTGCTGCGCCACGTCTCGGCGGCGTTCGCCGAGGACCCGGTGCGGGTGCTTCGCGTCGCACGCTTCGCCGCGCGCTTTGCCGACTTCACGATCGCCCCCGAGACCGAAGCGCTGATGCGCGAGATGGTCGCCGCCGGTGAGGTCGACGCGCTGGTCCCCGAGCGCGTCTGGCAAGAGCTGTCGCGCGGGTTGATGGAACAGAAGCCGTCACGCATGTTCGACGTGCTGCGCCGCTGCGGCGCGCTGCGGCGCATCCTTCCCGAGGTCGACCGCCTGTTCGGCGTCCCGCAGCGCGCCGACTTCCACCCCGAGGTCGACAGCGGCGTGCACCTGATGATGGTGCTCGACATGGCGGCGCGCCTCGGCACCGGCCTCGCCGTGCGCTACGCGTGCCTCGGCCACGATCTCGGCAAGGCGGAGACGCCGGCCGAGATCCTGCCCAGACACATCCGCCACGAGGAACGGAGCCTGCGCCTCGTGCAGAAGATGAGCGAGCGGCTGCGCGTCGACAACGCCTGCCGATCGCTCGCCGAGCTCGTCGCGCGCGAGCACGGCAACGTCCACCGCAGCGCCGAGTTCGGCGCCGCGGCGACGGTCCGGCTGCTCGAGCGCTGCGACGCGCTGCG
>DATJIM010000300.1:0-3114 GCA_035493195.1 Caldimonas sp. | reverse complement strand
GCCGACTTCTGCGGCAATCTCATCCAGAAAGCGGCGTAAGCCTCAATCCGGCAAACATCGCTTGGCGGTGAAGGCGTAGAGCCGGTCCTCGCCGAGCATGTGCGCGGTGAACGTCAGCGTGCCGAACAGATCGGCGAAGGCGGCATCGCGGATGTTGAGCCCGCCGGTGTAGGCGCCGAAGGCCGGCATGACAAGGCGCGTTGCGTCAGCGGCGAAGCAGCGGCGGCGCACCGAGCGGCCGCGATGAGAAATACGCGCCGACGGATGCAGGTGACCGCAGATCTCGCCAACGCCATTGGCCGGCAGATGCCGAAAGGTCAGCGCACCGAGCGCGACGCGCGCGTGGAACGCGCCGCCGACGCCCTCCGCCGGCTGCGGATCGTGATTGCCGGTGATCCAGATCCAGTCGCGTCCGCGCTGAAGCGCGGCGAGCGCGGAGCGGTCGTCGTCCTGCATGCGCGCCGGCCCGCCGCCATCGTGGAAATTATCTCCGAGCGCAATGACGATCCGCGGCGCGTAACGCAGAACAAGTTGCGTCAGCTTGGCGAGCGTCACAGCGGTGTCGTAGGGCGGCAGAAACTGGCCGCGCGCGGCGAAGCTCGAACCCTTCTCCAGATGCAGATCGGCGACGGCCAGCAGTCCATGCTCCGGCCAGTACAGCGCGCCGGCGGGGTCGGCATGGAGGGTGACGCCGGCCACGACGATGTCGTGGCGGTGTTCGCGTATGACCGGAGCCTCGACCCCCAGCGCGCTCAACTCATCGCCTCCTTGATCAACTCGTCGGCGGCTTCGGCGAGAAGCACGTCCGACGCTTCGCCATAGACGGTTTCGCGGCCGATCTCCAGCAGCGCCGGAACCGCAAGCGGCGAGACGTGGTCCAGCGCCTTGTGCACGATTCGCCCCTGGATGCGCGAGAGCGCCTCGCCGAGCCGTTTGATGTCGAGCAGGCCCGAGGCGGCATCGGCGCGCGCCGCGCGCAGCAGCAGATGATCGGGCTGGTGCTTGCGCAGCACGTCGTAGACGAGATCGGTCGAGACGGTGAGCTGGCGCTTGGATTTCTCTTCGCCCGGAAACCGGCGCTCGATCAGGCCGGCGATGATGGCGCAGGAGCGGAACGTGCGTTTCATCAGCGCCGACTCCGCGAGCCACTCTTCCAGATCGTCGCCGAGCATGTCTTCGGCGAACAAATCCGATAGCGACAAGTCGCCGCGCGCGATGCGTAATCCCAGATCGCCGAGGCCCCAGACGGCGAGCGCATATTCATTGGCGACGAAGCCGAGCGGCTTCATGCGCGCGCGCTCGAGCCGCCGCGTCAGCAGCATGCCGAGCGTCTGATGCGCGAGGCGGCCCTCGAACGGATAGCAGACGAGATAATATTTGCCGCCGCGTGGGAAGGTCTCGACAAGAAGGTCGCCGGCCTTCGGCAGCAGCGAACGCCACTGCTGGATCTCCAGCCATTCGCGGACCTGTTGCGGCAGGCCGCGCCAGGCGGCCGGCGTCGCAAGCAGGTCGCGCACGCGGGCGGCGAGATAGGTCGACAGCGGAAACTTGCCGCCTTCGTAGGCCGGCACTTTCGGATCGGTGGCGTTGGAACGCGAAACGTAAACCTCGTCCTCGACCAGCGTCTCGTATTTCAGGATTTCGCCCGCGAACACAAAAGTGTCGCCCGGTGTCAGCGTCTCGATGAAATATTCCTCGACCTGCCCGAGCAGGCGGCCGCCGCGCCGCACCGCGCTGCCCGCCGCCCCACGCGAGCGCACCAGCCGCACCTTGATCATGTCGGCCTCGACGATGGTGCCGATGTTCATGCGGTACGCTTGCGCCACGCGCGGATGCGTGATGCGCCACTTGCCGTCCTGGCCCTGCCTGATCTTGGCGAAGCGTTCGTAGGCTTTCAGCGCGTAGCCGCCGGTGGCGACGAAATCGAGCGCGGCGTCGAAATCGCTGCGGGCAAGGTTCGCGTACGGCGCCGCGGCACGCACCTCGGTATAAACGTCGTCGGCGAAGAACGGCTCGCCGCAGGCGCGGCCGAGGATGTGCTGCGCCAGCACGTCGAGCGCGCCGGTGCGCAGAGGCGGCGTGTCCTGCGCGTTCGCCGCGACGGCATCGAGCGCGGCGCGGCATTCGAGCACTTCGAAGCGGTTCGCCGGCACCAGCACCGCCTGTGACGGCTCGTCGAGCCGGTGATTGGAGCGGCCGATGCGTTGAAGAAGACGCGACGACCCCTTCGGCGCGCCGACATTGACGACGAGATCGACGTCGCCCCAGTCGACGCCGAGATCGAGCGAGGACGTGCACACCACCGCGCGCAATTTGCCGGCGGTCATCGCGTCCTCGACCTTGCGCCGCTGCGCGACGTCGAGCGAGCCGTGATGCAGCGCGATGGCGAGGTTGTCGTCGTTGACGCGCCACAGCTCCTGGAACAGAAATTCCGCCTGGCTGCGCGTGTTGACGAAGATGAGCGTCGTCTGATGCGTCTTGACCAGCGCGTAGATTTCGTCGAGCGCGTGCCGCGCCGAGTGCCCGGCCCAAGGCAGGTGCTCGGCCGTATCGAGCATCGCGACGCGCGGCTGCGCGCCCGCCTGTCCGATGACGATGTCGGACAGGCGTTCGCCGTCGAGCGGCTGCGGCATCAGGAAGCGGCGCAGGTCGTCGGGCTCGGCGACCGTCGCCGAGAGGCCGACACTGGTCAGCCCCGGCGCCAGCGCGTGCAGGCGCGCCAGTCCGAGCGACAGGAGATCGCCGCGCTTCGACGTGACCAGCGACTGCAGCTCGTCGAGCACGACGCGCTTGAGCGAGCCGAACAGGAACGGCGCATCGGCGGTGGCGAGCAGCAGCGCGAGTTGCTCCGGCGTCGTCAGCAAGATGTCCGGCGGGTCGCGGCGCTGCCGCTGCCGCTTCGACGCCGGCGTGTCGCCTGTGCGGGTCTCGAGCCGGATCGGCAGTTTCATCTCGGCGACCGGCGTCTCGAGATTGCGCGCGATGTCGACGGCGAGCGCCTTCAAGGGCGAGATGTAGAGCGTGTGCAGGCCACCCTCGCGGCGGATGCCGCGGCCGGTGGAGACGAGCTTCTTGCTGTCGCCGCGCTTCGAATTCTGCTCGGTCAATTCCACC
>DATJIM010000299.1:0-9184 GCA_035493195.1 Caldimonas sp. | reverse complement strand
CTCGGCGTCGTCCTCGGCGCGTTCATCAACGCGTGGATGCATCGGATGAGCGGCGGCGACTGGGGCACCGCGATCGATCCGGTCGCGGTCGTGCTCGGCCGCCGCCTGCCGTGGCTGCTGCTCCTCGTCGTGCCGGTCCTGGTCGGCGTGCCCACGCTCTATCCGTGGGCGGCCACCGACCGGAAATGGCTCGACGCCGTCGCCGAGCCGAGGTTCGTGCACGCATGGCTGAACGTGCCCTTCTTCG
Source organism: Caldimonas sp. (assembly GCA_035493195.1). Taxonomy (GTDB): domain Bacteria; phylum Pseudomonadota; class Gammaproteobacteria; order Burkholderiales; family Burkholderiaceae_C; genus Schlegelella_A. The sequence continues at coordinate 8,937 of DATJIM010000299.1, read as the reverse complement.
TCGCGCGCGTCGTCGCCTACGCGTTCGTCTGGTGGTGGCTGACCCGCGCACGATCGCTGCGCAGCAGCGGCCGCGCCGCGGCGTCGACGATCGTCTGCACGATCGTGACGTCGCTGGCCGCCATCGACCTGCTGATGTCACTGATGCCGAGCTGGTACAGCACGGCGTTCGGACTCGTCGTCGTCTCCAACCAGGCGCTCGCCGGCGCCGCGTTCGCGGTCGCGTGGCCGGCGCGCATCGCGATCGCGCCGAGCGAGCGCGCGATCGGACAGCCGCCGCTCTCGCGCGACCTCGGCAACCTGCTGCTGATGTGGGTCATGACGTGGGGATACCTCGCCTTCATGCAGTTCCTCATCATCTGGGCCGAGGACCTGCCGCGCGAGATCGCGTGGTATGTGCCCCGGCTGCAGACCGGCTGGGTCGGGGTCGGCATCGCGCTCGTCGTCGTGCAGCTCGCGATTCCGTTCGTCGCGCTGCTCTTCCGCTCGGTCAAGGACCGGCCCCCGCGGCTGCGCGCCGTCGCGATGCTCCTGCTGGCCTCGTCGGCGCTCGACGTCGTCTGGACCGTGCTGCCGTCGGTCGCGCCGCACGACCTGCACGGCTGGTGGCTGGCGCCACTCTCCGTCGTCGGGATGGCATTTCTCCTCTTTTCCGGGGTGCCTGCGGCGGTGCGCCGAAGCACCGAGCGGCCGACGGCTCCGGATCCTTCGACGGAGGTGCGCCATGCCGAAGCCTGACGTCGACGTCCGTGCCGTCGCGTGGACCGGGTTCTCGATCGCCGCGGCGATCGTCGTCGTCGTCTGCGCGGTCTTCTTGCTGCTGCACCTCTGGCGCACGCCGCCGGGCGCGGACCGTCTGCGCGCGTCGTACACGCTCGTCGTCGAAGGGCCGAAGCTGCAGAGCGCACCGCAGCCCGAGCTGCGCGGCGAGCGCGCGGCGAAGGCGCGCCTGCTGACGACGAGCGGCTGGGTCGACGGCGCCCACGGCATCGCGCGCATCCCGATCGAAACGGCGATGCGCGTGCTCGTCGCGCAAGGGGGCGCAACCGCGGTCGCGGCCACGGCGTCGGCAGCAACGGCAGCGTCCGCGCCGGCGTCGCCGCCGGACAGCGAGGCCGGGGGCACGCGATGAGCTCGGCGCGCTTCGAAGCACTGCGCTCGTTCGCGCTCGCCTTCGCGCTCGCCGCGTTCGCGCCCGCACGGGCGGCGAACGTCGCGACCGACGCTGCTCCGGTCGCGCTGACGCAGCGCGTCGGCGCCGCGTTGCCGCTCGACTCGCGCTGGGTCGAGGCCGACGGCCGCAGCGTCGCGCTCGCCGACCTGTTCGCGGACGGCAAGCCGGTGCTCCTGGTCCTCGGCTACTACACGTGCCCGCAGCTGTGCGGCCTGCTCATGCACGGCGTCCTCGAGTCGGTCCAGGCCGCCGGCCTGCGCGCACGCGACACGCGCATCGTGGCGGTCAGCATCGATCCCGGCGACACCCCGGCGACGGCGCGCGCCCGCCGCGCGACCGACCTCGCGTACGCCGCGTTCCTGCGTGGAGCGACGCAGACGCACGGTCCGCTGCCCGAATTGCACCTGCTGACGAGCGACGCAGCGGCGATCGATCGCGTCGTTGCCGCCGCCGGCTACCGGATCCGCGCCGAAACCGCCGGCGACGCGCGCGTCGACCACCCCGCCGCGCTCGTCGTCGCGACGCCGGGCGGCCGCATCTCGCGCTACCTGATGGGCGTCCGCTTCGATCCCGGCGAGCTCGGCGACGCGATCGCCGACGCGCGCGACGAGCGCACGGGCACGCTCAGCGATCGCATCGCGCTGCTCTGCGCGCATCTCGATCGCACGGTCGGCCGCCACAGCGACGCGGTGCTCGAGGCGACGCGCGCGGTCGCGCTGCTGGTCGCGCTCGCGCTCGCCGCCTGGTGCTGGCGCCGACGCGCCGCCAGCGGCGCGCAGGGAAGCGCGCGATGAACGGCGTCGCCGACATCGCGCGCGACGGCGGCGTCGCCTGGCTCGGCGGCGCATCGAGCGTGGCGCCGCGCTGGGACCTTCTGTTCGGCGCGATGGTGCTGCTCTGCGGCACCGTCGCGCTCGGCGTCTGCATCGCGATCCTGGCGTTCTCGATCCGCTACCGCGCCGGTGCCGGCCGCGGCGAGCCCGGGCCGCAGCGCACGCGTGCGATCGAGATCGCGTGGACGGCGACGCCGCTCGCGATCTTCATCGTCCTCTTCGTCTGGGCAGCGCACGACTTCGTCGAGCTCTACCGGCCGCCGGCCGACGCGCTGCCGGTCGCCGTCGTCGCCAAGCAGTGGATGTGGAAGCTGCAGCATCGCAACGGCCGCCGCGAGATCAACGAGCTGCACGTGCCGCTCGGCCAGCCGGTGCGGCTGCTGATGACGTCGCAGGACGCGATCCACAGCTTCTTCGTCCCCGCGTTCCGGCTCAAGCAGGACGTCGTCCCCGGTCGCTACACGGGCCTGTGGTTCACCGCGACCAAGCTCGGCGAGTTCCGTCTCTTCTGCGCCGAGTACTGCGGCACCGATCATTCGCAGATGCTCGGCCGCATCGTCGTCATGCCGCCCGCCGAGTACACGCGCTGGCTCGGCAGCGGCAACGAGCAGCCGAGCCTCGCGCAGTACGGCTTCGCGCTTTTCCGGTCGCTCGGCTGCAGCGGCTGCCACGAGCCGGCGTCGACGGTGCACGCGCCTTCGCTCGACGGCATCCTCGGCCGGACCGTGCATCTGCAGGACGGCCGCACGATCGTCGCCGACGAGAACTACGTGCGCGACTCGATCCTCGTGCCGCGCAAGGACGTCGTCGCCGGCTTCGCCCCGGTGATGCCGTCGTTCGCCGGCCAGGTCAGCGAGGAGGACATCGAGGCGCTGATCGCGTACCTGCGCTCGACCGGCGCGACGGCCGCAGGCGCCGGAGCACCGCGATGAGCAGCGTCAGCGACGTCATCGTTCGGCCGCCGTCCGCGCCTGCGCCCGCGCCGTCGCCGAGCTACCTCGAGGACGGCCACACGCTGCGCTCGTGGCTGACAACACACGACCACAAGCGGATCGCGATCCTCTACGCGATCTCGATCACGGTCTTCTTCTTCATCGGCGGCCTCGCGGCGACCGTCATCCGGCTCGAGCTCGCGACGCCGGCCGGCGACCTCGTCTCGCACGACACCTACAACAAGCTCTTCACCGCGCACGGCGTGATCATGGTCTGGCTGTTCCTGATCCCGTCGATCCCGTCGGTGTTCGGCAACTTCCTGATCCCGCTGATGATCGGCGCCAAGGACCTCGCGTTCCCGCGCCTCAACCTGCTGAGCTGGTATCTCTACGTCGCCGGCGGCGCGATCGTGCTGGCGGCGCTCGCGCTCGGCGGCGTCGACACCGGCTGGACGTTCTACGCGCCGTACGCGACGATGTTCTCGAACAGCTGGGTCGCGCTGACGCTGGTCGGCGTCTTCGTCGTCGGCTTCTCGTCGATCCTGACCGGGCTCAATTTCATCGTCACCGTGCACACGCTGCGCGCGCCGGGGCTCGGCTGGTTCAAGTTGCCGCTCTTCGTCTGGGCACACTACGCGACGGCGATCATCCTCGTCCTCGCGACGCCGGTGCTCGCGATCACGACGCTGCTCGTCGTCGCCGAGCGGCTGCTGCAGATCGGCGTCTTCGACCCAGCGCACGGCGGCGACCCGCTGCTCTTCCAGCACCTGTTCTGGTTCTACTCGCACCCTGCGGTCTACATCATGGTGCTGCCGGCGATGGGCGTCGTCAGCGAGATCGTGCCGTGCTTCGCGCGCAAGCGCATCTTCGGCTACCGCTTCATGGCGTACGCGATCCTCGGCATCGCGAGCATCGGCTTTCTCGTCTGGGGCCACCACATGTTCGTGAGCGGCCAGTCGCTCGCTGCGAGCCTCGTCTTCTCGCTGCTCAGCTTCCTCGTGGCGGTGCCGTCGGCGATCAAGGTCTTCAACTGGACGGCCACGCTCTACAAGGGGTCGATCCGCTTCGACGCGCCGATGCTCTACGCGCTCGGCTTCGTCGGGCTCTTCACGATCGGCGGGCTCACCGGCCTCTTCGTCGCCTCGCTCGCGCTCGACGTCCACCTCACCGACACCTACTTCGTCGTCGCCCACTTCCACTACATCATGGTCGGCGGATCGGTGATGGCGTACTTCGGCGCGCTCCACTTCTGGTGGCCGAAGGCGACCGGCCGCATGTATCCCGAGCTCTGGGGCCGGATCGCCGCGGTGCTGATCTTCGTCGGCTTCAACCTCACGTTCTTCCCGCAGTTCCTGCTCGGCCTGCGCGGCATGCCGCGCCGCTACCACGCGTATCCGCCCGAGTTCCACCAGCTGCACATGGCCTCGTCGATGGGCGCGGTCGTGCTCGCGCTCGGCTACCTCCTGCCGCTCGTCTACTTCGCGTATTCGCTGCGCGCGACGTGCCGCACGAGCGCCAATCCGTTCGGCGCGCTCGGCCTCGAGTGGCAGACGCGATCGCCGCCGCCGACGCACAACTTCGACCGGCCGCCGACCGTGCCCGAGCACGTCTACGACTACGCGACGCCGACCAAGGCCGAGCCCGCGCGCACGCCGGCAGCGCAGGCGACATCGCCATGAGCGCGATCGCAGCACCGGCGCTCGCAGCCGCGGACGATGCGCCGCGGACCGCCCAGCTCGGGATGTGGGTCTTCCTCGGCACCGAGGTGCTCTTCTTCGGCGGCCTGTTCGTCGCCTACGCCGTCGGCAGGGCGCACTGGCCGCACGGCTTCGCGGTCGCCAGCCGACACACCGACGTCGTCCTCGGCACCGTCAACACCGCGGTGCTGCTGACGAGCAGCGCGATCGTCGCGTTCGCGGTCGCCTGCGCCGATCATCCCGCGCAGCGACGCTGGACCGCGCTCGCGCTCTGGGCGACCGCCGCGCTCGGCGTCGTCTTCCTCGCGATCAAGGGCGTCGAGTACGCGCACGAGTGGAGCGAGCACCTGTTCCCGCTCGCCGACTTCGCCCTCACCGAGCCGGGAGCCGAGCTGTTCTGGGTGCTCTACTTCGTGATGACGATCCTGCACTCGGTGCACCTGCTGATCGGGATCGTCGGCGTCGCCGCGTTCGCGCGCGCGACCGGCGCCGGCAAGTCGTGGCCGACGCCGGGACGCGTCGACACGATGGCGCTCTACTGGCACTTCGTCGACATCGTCTGGATCGTGCTCTACCCGCTGCTCTATCTCGTCGAGCGCCACGCATGAAGCAGACGACGCTTCGCGAACACGCCCGCGTCGTCGTGATCGCGTGGGCGGTCCTGCTCGCGCTGATGCTGACGAGCCTCGGCAGCGCCTACCTCGACCTCGGCGCCGGCAACGTCGTCGCCGGCCTCGTGATCGCCTTCGTCAAGTCGGCGATCGTGCTCTGGCTCTTCATGCGCCTGCGGAAGTCGTCGGCGACGGTGCGCATCGTCGCCGCGACGGCACTCGCAACGCTGCTCATCCTCCTCGCGCTCAGCGGCGTCGACTACGCGACGCGGACGTCCGAGCCGGCGGCGTTCCAGTCGCCGCGACAGGCGCCTTCGTTCGTCGGCGGCAAGCCGGCGACACAGCAGACGCGCTGATCGCGGTCAGAAAGACGCCGATGCGGCGGTCGCTCACGCGCTGAAGTCCGGCACGCGCACGCGCCGCAACTGCTGCGTCCGAGCGTTGCCGCCGCCGAGGCCCTCGGCCACCGTCATCGCCGACAACAGCGCCGTCTCCTGCGAATCGAACGGCAGCGTATACCCGCCCGCAAACCACAGCCCGCCGCGCCCCTGCTGCGTGGCGAGCACGCGCTGCGCCCTGATCGCGGCGGGCGACGGCGCGAAGTGCACGAAATCGGCGCTGGCCAGCACCTGCTGCGGCGGCGCGCGGTGCGTGATCCAGCTCTTCCACAGGCCTTCGACGCCGAGCACCGCGTCGAGCGACATCGACGCCTCGCAGAAGTTGCCGTCGGCACGGCAGTTGAGGAACGACCACCACGCCGGGTCGGCGGGTGCGAACGCAGGGTCGGTGTGCAGCGCGACCCGCGCCGGATAGAAGCCGATCCCCTGCAGCGCGTTGCGCGCGATTCCGGTACCGGGCAAGCCTTGCAGCAACGCCAACGTCGGCGGACCCGATGCAGCGAACACGACCGCGTCGACCTGCTGCGCCGGCCCTTGGCGCGGTTGCACGACGTAGCCGCCGGCGGCCGGCACCACCGCGTCGACCGGCGTGCCGGTCGCGATCTGCGCGGTGATGAGCTGCGCGACCATGCGGTTCAGCGGCTCGACCATTCCGCGCTCGAGCACGTAGTAGACGATCGGGTCGAGCGGCGAATCGGGCAGCGCACCGGCAGCGAAGACCATCAGCGAGCGCGCCGACAGGCCACCCGTCTGCGCCACGTCGCCCGAGTTCAGCGACGCGGCCCACGGCTCGATCAGCGTGTCGGCCTGGGCAGGCGTGATCGGCTGTGTCGCGAGCCATTCGGCCATCGTGAGCTGCCACGAGGCGTCGTTCTGCTCGCGCCGGCGCGCCGCGTTGAAGGTGGTGCGGAATGCCTGCACTGCCGGCTTGTTCCAGTCGGCGAACAGCGGCCACGTGCGCCCAGGCAGGATCGGCGAGACGAAGCGCGGCAGGCTCTCGTTGGTCGCGTCGAGCGTGATCGACGCGTTGAATGCACGCGCTTCGCCGGTCGCAACCGGCCACAGGCCGAGCTGCTCGAGCAACTGCACGTAGGTGGGGTACGGCCCGGGGTGGAAGTACTGCGCGCCGAGGTCGACGGCGCGGCTCTGGCCGCCGAGCGTGAGCGGCACCGTTCGAATGTTGCCGCCGAGCGAATCGCGCGCCTCGAAGAGCCGGACGTCGCACACGCCGTCGAGCAGCCACGCGCACGCGACCCCCGCCATGCCGCCGCCGACGATCGCGACGCGCGGCAGCGTCGCCGCCCGGCTTCGGGTCAATGGCAGCCCGGCGGCGATCGCCGCGCCGGCCAGTCCCTGCAAGACACGACGGCGCGAAGCGCCAGACTTCCGGTCGAAGGCGGCGAGCGACATGCGAAGACCCTCCCCGCTGCGATCGTAGTCCGAGCTTGGCTTCCGAGGAAACGGTTCGACACCGCGCTATCGTGCGGCGATGCACCGGCTCGCCACCGCACGTCTCGAGCTGCGCATGTTCCGTGAGGACGACCTCGACGCCTACGCCGACATGTGCGCCGACGAGGAGGTCATGCGCTTCATCGGCGCCGGCGGCGCGGTCGGTGCCGATGTCGCGTGGCGGCAGATGGCCCTCTTCCTCGGCGAGTGGGTCCTGCACGGCTACGGCATGTGGGCCGTCGAGGAGCGTGCGAGCGGTCGCCTGATCGGTCGCGTCGGCTTCCTGAACCCGCACGGCTGGCCGGCCTGCGAGCTCGGCTGGCTGCTCGCGCGCGACGCCTGGGGCCGCGGCTTCGCGCTCGAAGCGGCGCAGGCCGCGATCGCCCATGGCCGTGCGAACCTCGGAATCCGCGAGCTGATCAGCCTGATCCGCCCCGACAACGCGCGCTCGATCGCGCTCGCGCAGCGGCTCGGCGCGACGCTCGATCGCAAGATCGAATTCCTCGGCGCCGAAGCTCTCCTCTACGCGCACCGCGTCGTCGCTGCGGCCTGAAAGGCGCGACGGCGCTCAGTCGTGTCCGAGCACCGGATGCGGCACGTACGGCGTCTCGAGCTCGGCGATGTCTTCCCTCGAGAGCGTCAACGTCAGCGCCGCGACGGCGTCGTCGAGCTGCTCGAGCCGCGTCGCGCCGACGATCGGCGCCGTCACCTCGGGCTTGGCGAGCACCCACGCGAGCGCAACCTGGGCGCGCGGCCGGCCGACCCGCGCCGCGACCGTGGCGAGCGCGTCGGCGACCTTGCGGTCGGCGTCGGCGGTGCGCGCATAGAGCGTGCGACCGAAGTTGTCGCTCTGCGAGCGCTCGCTCGCGGTGTCCCAGTCGCGCGCGAGGCGGCCGCGCGCGAGCGGGCTCCACGGGATGACGCCGATTCCCTCGTCCTTGCAGAGCGGCAGCATCTCGCGCTCTTCCTCGCGGTAGAGCAGGTTGAGGTAGTTCTGCATCGTCGCGAAGCGCGCCCAGCGGTGGCGCTCGGAGATGCGGAGCGCCTTCGCGAATTGCCAGGCGAACATCGACGACGCGCCGATGTGCAGCGCCTTGCCGGCGCGGACGACGTCGTCGAGCGCCTCGAGCGTCTCCTCGATCGGCACCGTCGCATCCCAGCGGTGGATCTGGTAGAGGTCGACGAAGTCGGTGCCGAGCCGCTTCAGGCTGGCGTCGATCTCCGCGAAGATCGCCTTCCTCGACAGACCCATGCCGTTCGGGCCCTTGTGCATGCGCTGGTTGACCTTGGTCGCGATCACGATCTCGCCGCGTCGCGCGTAGCCGAGCAGCGCGCGGCCGACGATCTCTTCGCTCGAGCCGGCGGAGTAGACGTTGGCCGTGTCGAAGAAGTTGATGCCGAGGTCGAGCGCCTTCTTGAGGAACGGCCGGCTCGCCGCCTCGCCGAGCGTCCACGAATGGTTGCCGCGGTCGGGCTCGCCGTAGCTCATGCAGCCGAGGCAGAGGCGCGAGACGTCGAGGCCGGTGCGGCCGAGCTTGGTGGTTTGCATGACGCCGTTGTAGCGCAGCCCGGCGGGCTCCGTGCCAACATCGCGTCCGACGCCATCCCCACCAGGTGCTCCAGATGCTCCGACGTTTCTCCTTCGCCGCGGCGCTCGCGCTGCTCGTCGCCGTCGCCTGCGCCCCCGCCGCCGCGCAGGAGTGGCCGCAACCGGGCAGGACGATCCAGCTCATCGTGCCGGCGCCGGGCGGCAGCGGCACCGGCGACACGATCGCACGCATCGTCGCCGAGGAGCTGCAAAAGCGCCTCGGCGCGACCTTCGTGATCGACAACAAGGCCGGCGC
>DATJIM010000298.1:0-18350 GCA_035493195.1 Caldimonas sp. | reverse complement strand
GCTCGTTGGGTGAAAAGCTCTCGTCGCGGTGGCGCAGCCGCGCCGGCAACTCTTCCTTGCCGACGTCGTGGAGCAGCGCGCCGACGCCGAGGTCCTGCATCTCCTCCTCGATGAAGCCGAAGCAGCGGCCCATCAGCAGCGAGATGACGGCGACGACGAGCGCGTAGCGGTCGTCGGTCAGCTGCACCATCGAGCCAGGCGGGTAGACGCCCATCATCTTGATGAACGCGCCGAGGATCGAGGTGTCGAATTTGCTTCGCCCCTGCGCGAACAGCAGCGACAGCGAGTCGTGCGGCGTCAGCGCGCGCGACAGGACGTGCGGGTTGCAGAGGTTGTCGTAGCGGTTGACGAGCGCGACGATGCGCGCCGCCATCGTCATCCGGTCGGTGTTGAGCTGCTCGGGAAAGCCGCTGCCGTCGGCGTGCTCGTGGTGCTGCGCGATGACCGCGGTCGCTCCCGCCGACAGGCCCATCCGCCGTGCCTGCACCAGGCCGGCCTCGACGTGCTCCTGATAGACGCGCAGCTCGTTGGGTGAAAAGCTCTCGTCGCGGTGGCGCAGCCGCGCCGGCAACTCTTCCTTGCCGACGTCGTGGAGCAGCGCGCCGACGCCGAGGTCCTGCATCTCCTCCTCGATGAAGCCGAAGCAGCGGCCCATCAGGAGCGAGATGACCGCGACGTTCATCGCGTGCATCGACGCCTTGTCGCCGGCGCCGTCGACGAGCATGCGGATGCAGAGGTCCTGCTCGCCGATCATCTTCTCGACGACCGCGCGCGACAGCGCCTCGGCCTGCGCGCGCGCCTCGCCGGGCTTGCTGCGGACGAGCTCGAGCGTCTGCTTGCACGACCGCGCGGCCTCGGCGTACTGGCGCGCGCAGCGCTGCTCGGCGGCGCGCTGGCGGGCGAGCTTCCTCTGCCGCTCGGCGTGCGCGCGCTGCTGCGCGTGCATCGTCGCATCGACGACGTTGTCCTCGCTCGGCAGCGTGTACGGGACGGTGTCGACGGCGTCGGCGTCGGCATCGTCGAGCGCCGAGTCGTTGGCGGCGTCGCCCTTGCGCACCGGCAGCGGCCCGGGCAGCGTCGCCGCCGGGCCGCCATCGAACGACGCGTCGCTCTGTTGCGGGCTCCAGCGCACCTTGCGAACGCCGAGCGAGCGGATCGTCGCGAGCTGCGCCGGCGTCGCGATCCGAAAGTGGCTGAGCGGAAACGGGTGCGACATCCAGCCCATGTCGAGATGGACGTACATGCCGACCTTGAGGTCGCCGACGTCGATCTGTTCGGTGGGCGGGCGAGCGGTCTTCATGGCCGGGCGAGGGATACCGGAGTTATCGGCGGCGCCCGGGCGAGCTTGACTGCGGCGCTTCGTGCCGGATCGCACGGATCGCAGGGGCCGCGCCTCGGCCGCACGAGCGGGCGCGGTCAGCCGTAGCGCCGCTGACAGCGCTCGCACCAGAAGCTGCGCCGGTCGGTCGCGCCGAGGTGCGCCTTCAGGAGCGGGATGCCGCAGCGCGGGCACGTTCGCTTGGTGTGCGCGAGCCAGTGCTTGCGCAGCACGAACGCCCGCTTCCAGAAGAGGAAGTCGAAGCTGTAGCGTCGCGCCTCGTCGACGAGCTGCGCGAGCTTTCGTGGCGGCAGCGCGCCGATCTTCGAGAGCGGGTGGAGGCGGATCCTGAACAGGACCTCGTTCTTGATGATGTTGCCGACGCCGGCGAAGACGTTCTGGTCGAGCAGTGCATCGCAGACGAGCGTCTCGGGCATCGCGCGGAGCTTGCGGCGCGCGGCGGCGGCATCCCACGCGTCCGAGAGCACGTCGGCGCTCCAGTCGTAGACGTCGTCGAGCGGTTCCTCGATGAAGCGCACCGAGCAGCTGTAGAGGTTCAGCTCGCCGCGGCGAAAGCCGAGCGACAGCCGCGGCGTCGCCCAGTCCTTGCGTTCGTCGATCCGCCAGCTGCCGAACATCAGCAGGTGGATGCGCAGCGAGAAGGTCTTCAGCTCGACCAGGAAGTGCTTGCCCCAGCTGCGGAACGCGACGATCCGCTCGCCGAGCAGGCGCTCCTTGGCGATCGTCGTGTTGCCGTCGACCGCGACGATGCGCTTGCCGGCGAAGCGTTGCGCCTCCTCCCGCAGGATGACGATCGAAGGACCTTCGGGCACTGCTCTCTAGCGCACCTCGAAGAACCGCATCTCGACGAGCGCAGGCCGGCGCACGCCGACGCCGATGAAGACGCGCTCGGCGATCCACGCGAGCGTCGGCGCGGCGGTCTCGAACCGCGGCACGCAGCGGAAGTAGACGTCGCGGGGATCGACCGGCTCGCCGCGGACGAGCCGCGCCATCACCGCTGCGGGCGCGGTTCGGATCGCGTCGTTGACGACGTAGATGCGATCGCCGGCGTCGGTCTCGAGGACGTAGCGCGCCTCGAGCCGCGCCGTCGTCGCGCTGGTGACGAGCTGGAAGTCGGCGCCGCCGGGCAGCACGCGCGCGTTGAAATCGCGTGCCCGGCAGCGGCCGCCGACGATCGGAATCAGGCGCCGCAGGCCGCCCGCGACGGCGCCCACTTCGATCGGCGCACCGACCTCGACCTCGAGGTCGGCGAAGCGCTCGAGCGTCGGCGCTGCAAGGAGGTCGTCCGCGCCCGCGACCGATTTCGGCTCATCGCTCATGTGGCAAGCGTATCGCGGTCGCGTTCGACCGTGCGCGGCGCGGTGCGCTCTCGACCGCACGTCGCCGCGCTCAGGCGCCGCCCGCGCCGTGGTCGCGGTTGCCGTGCGCGTTGCGATCGGCGTGGCGCGCGTCTTCTTCGGCGTCGACCGTCGTGCCGGCGTCTTCGGCCATCTCGTCGGCTTCTTCCTGCGCGGTGACCGCGTCGCTGCGCTCGCGCGTCGGCTTGCCCGGACCCGAAGGTGTGTCTGCGTGTCGCATCGGAGCTCCTTTGCTCGCGTCCCGCGGCAAGCGATGTGCCTCGCGCGACTCGCCGGCAGCCGTGCCCGCGCACCACGCGCGCGCCTACACTCGCCACGACCCGAGGCCCGCGATGACGTACGAGTACGGCTCCGACTCGAAGCTGCTCGAGCTGCCGAACCCCTACCAGCTGCAGAACCGCCTGCTCTGGCTGTGCGGCGCCCTGCTCGTCGCCGCCGGCGTCGTCAGCCTGCTCTGGGCGAAGAGCGCGATCGAGGCGAGCGCACCCGGCCTCGTCGTCGCGCCGCTCGTCGCCGGCGTCGTCCTCGTCGCCGCCGGCGTCGTCGCTGCGGCGACCGCGGCCAAGCGATTGCGCTTCTTCTTCGGCCGTGGCCGGCCCGCCTCGCTCGCGCCCGACATCGCTGCCGGTGCGACCGGCGGCTCGGCGGCCGCCGATGCGCTCAAGGAGACGCTGCGCCAGGGCGGCCTCACGTATCCAGAGCCGCAGGGCGCGGTCGAGGGGTTGCTGTACCACTGGGCGCCGACGCTGATCACCGCGCCGCGCCAGGTCCAGCTGCTCGCGCGCCGCACGATGTTCAACCTCGCCGCGGTGGCGGCGACGCTCGCGAGCTTCGCGTTCTCCTGGTTCGTGTTCGGCGACGCCGTGACGCGGCCGTGGATCGGCATCGTCTACTTCGCGTTCGGCTTCGTCTTCCTGCTCCGCCCCGTCATCGCGCAGGACAAGGCGCGCGTGACGACGCTGTCGCTCGTCGTCCTGGTCGCGGCAGCGATCCTGCTGCCGGTCGCGATCGGTCTCGTCGCGCCCAAGCTGCCGGCGATCGGCGCGTTCTCGCTCGACGTGCAGGCGTTCGCGATGCTCGGCGCGGCGCTCGTCGCGTGCGCGCTCGAGATGGCCGCCGTCCTCGCGCAGGTCGACGCGGCGCCGCAGACGCGCGCCAGCGTCGAGCAGGAGCGGCTGTCGATGAACGCGCCGCCGCAGACGCTGATGACCGAGCTCGACCGCCAGCTGCAGGCGAGCTGGACCGAGCGCATTCCGAACCGGCGCTACGCGCGCATCGAGCCGGTGACCACCGCGGCGACGCCGGCCGGAAACTTCGCCGGCGAGCTGCTCGAAGAGAGCCAGCCGCTGCCGGTGAGCGGGGCGCGGCCGCCGACGGTCGGCGCCGCGCTCGCCAACGGCCGTCACCGCGCGCTCCTCCTGCTCGACCTCTACGCGACTGCGCTCGTGCTCGCGTCGATTGCGCTGACGCTCGGGTTCGTTCGCGGCTTCGACGTCGCCGCGCCGTGGCAGCAGAACCGCTTCTCGCTCGTCGGCACGTCGGCGATCCTGGCCCTCGTCGCGACCTTCTGCTTCCAGGCGTCGGCGCGGCTGTGGGGCCGCTTCAACTTCGAATCGATCCTGACCTGGGTCGAGATGGTCGGCAGCTGGCAGACCTCGCGCATCGGCACCGGCAATGCGCTGACGACGCGCATGAGCAGCGAGAACGACATCGTCCGCACCGAGTCGATGACGCTGCGGGTCTGGCGGGCGCGGATCGAGTCGGTCGTGTTCGCCAAGGACGACGCGCGCCAGGTGACGGCGATGTTCTCGACCGAACAGGAGGCGAAAGCGCTCGCCGCCGAGCTGATCCGCTTCGCGCGCGGCCAGAGCGTGCTCGTCGCGCCGTTCAGCGGCGAGGACGAGCAGCGGATCGCCGCGCTCGGCGCCGGCGACCGCGCGCTCGCCGCGGGCGCCGTGCACGACGCCGCGGCGGCGCAGCTGCATCGCGATCTCCAGACGGCGGCAGCGCACGCGGCGCTCGGCGTTCAGCCCGGCGTCGCGACTGCGGTCGCGGGCGCGACGCCGCAGCGCTTCTGCAGCGCGTGCGGAACCGCAGCGCTGCCGGCGGCGAAGTACTGCTCGAACTGCGCCGCGGCGCTGACCGCGTGAGCATGGACCTGCTCGTCGTCGGCGGCGCGAACTGCGACGCGCAAAGCGCCGCCGTGCCCCGCAACGCGACCACGAGGGAGGGTGCACCGTGAGCAGAACCCAGGTCGCGATCGTCGGCGCTGGCCCGGCCGGCCTGCTGCTCGGCGCGCTGCTCGCCAGGGCCGGCGTCGATGCCGTCATCGTCGAGCAGCGCAGCGCCGAATACGTGCTCGGCCGGATCCGCGCCGGCGTCCTCGAGCAGGTAACCGTCGCGCTGCTCGAGCAGGCGGGCGTCGCCGAGCGGCTGCACGCCGAAGGGCTCGTCCACCACGGCGTCGAGCTTTCGTTCGGCGGTGCGCGCCACCGCATCGACTTCGAGAAGCTGACCGGCAAGCACGTCACCGTCTACGGCCAGACCGAGGTCACGCGCGACCTCATGCACGCACGCACGGTGGCGGGGCTCGAGACCGTCTACGAAGCCGAGCAGGTGACGCCGAACGGCTTCGACGGCAACCAGCCTTCGATCACGTACGTGAAGGACGGCGCGACGCACACGATCGAATGCGACTTCATCGCCGGCTGCGACGGCTTCCACGGCATCTGCAGGCAGAGCGTTCCGCAAAATGCGCTGCAGGTCTTCGAGCGCGTCTATCCGTTCGGCTGGCTCGGCGTTCTTTCGGAGACGCCGCCGGTCTCGCCCGAGCTGATCTACTCGAACCACGCCCGCGGCTTCGCCTTGTGCAGCATGCGCTCGACGACGCGCAGCCGCTACTACGTGCAGTGCCCGCTCGACGACAAGGTCGAGGCGTGGAGCGACGCGATGTTCTGGGACGAGCTGCGCCGTCGCCTCGACCGCGCGGCCGCCGAGACGATCGTCACCGGCCCGTCGATCGAGAAGAGCATCGCGCCGCTGCGCAGCTTCGTCGCCGAGCCGATGCGCTTCGGCCGGCTCTTCCTCGCCGGCGACGCCGCTCACATCGTGCCGCCGACCGGAGCCAAGGGACTGAACCTCGCTGCCGGCGACGTCGGCCTGCTCGCACAGGCGTTCGCCGAGCACTATCGCGACCGGAGCGACGCCGGCATCGACGCCTACTCGGCGCGGTCGCTGCGCCGCGTCTGGCGTGCCGAGCGCTTCTCGTGGTGGTTCACGTCGCTCATGCACAAGTTTCCCGAGACCGGCGCATTCGGCCAGAAGATGCAGGTCGCCGAGCTCGACTACCTCGTCCACTCCGTCGCAGCGTCGACGGCGCTCGCCGAGAACTACGTGGGCCTGCCGCTGCAGTGACTGCGTTCTTCCACCGTCGCCAGGGAGCCTCCATGACCACGTCCAGACGCGCCTTCGTCGTCGCCGCGGCGCTCGTCGCGTTCGCGCTGCCCGCCGCCGCACAGTCGGCGAAGAACCGCGCCCTCTTCCAGGTCACCGACAACGATCCGGCGCGCTGGAGCATGATCCTCAACAACATGGCCAACCTGCGCGAAGGCGTCGGCAGCGAGGGTGCCGAGATCGAGCTCGTCGCCTATGGTCCCGGCCTCCTGATGCTGAAGGCCGACTCGCCGCTCAGGCAACGGATCGCCGAGGCGCTCAAGGACGGCGTCAAGGTCAACGCGTGCCAGAACACGATGCAGGGCATGAAACTCGTCCCCGCCGACATGCTGCCCGGCATCGGCTATGTGCCGTCGGGCGTCGTCGAGGTGATGAGGAAGCAGCAGCAGGGCTGGGCCTACATCCGCTCCTGACGCCGGCGCGGCTTTGTCGCGCGCCTACGCCGCGTCGCCGTCGATCCGCGTGAACGCGCAGGCGCGCAACAGGCGCGGCAACGACACCGCGAGATCGAACCCCGAGCCGCCGGCGAGCACCGACTCGAGCGCGTCGTCGCACGATTGACCGGCGGCGCACGCGGCCAGGAACTCAGCCTCGCCGACGTCGATCGCGCGCCAGACGACATCGCGCCGCGAGCGCACGAACAGCGCCGACTCGCCGCGCCAGGCGAGCGGCTCCTCGAGCGGACGGTCCTCGCGCTGGCGGCGCCAGATCGTGAACGACGGCACCGCGAACGTCAGCCATCGCGTCGCCGGATGCGGAACGAGGCGGCCGTGCAGGAGTTGCTCGGCGGTGAGCGCGAACACGTCCTCGGTCGTCAGCACTGGCGCCTCAGCGGCGAGGTGCGACTCGATCCAGGCGAGGTCGAGCGCCGCGACGCCCGGCAGATAGTCGTGATCGAGAAGCGGCCGGTACGAAGCGAGGAAGTCGGGCAGGCCGGCGCCGTAGCGCAGCAAGCCGCCGCAGCGCGGCAGCTGCGCGCGCACGAACGCCGCCGCGACCTCGTCGAACGCATCGCCGCCGAGCAGGCGATGCAGCGACGGCACGTTCGCCGCGAGCGCATCGATCGCGCCGCGCATCGCCGCGCCGTGGTGGACGCCGAGCGCGGGCTCGCGCCATGCCTGCAACGACGGCATCGTTCGTTCGAGGATCGAACGGACGAACGGCGAACGGATGTCCTGCAGGCCCTCGCTCACGATCTGCCTCCCGCGCATTGCCGGCGCTCTCTCCGACTTCAGCGAAACTCTCGGCCGCGAAACGCCTTCGACCAGGCGCGAGCGGTCACCTGCTAGTTCGTTGCGCGCGCGGTGCGGGTTACGTCACGGCAGGGAATTTTTTGTATCGCGGCGTGTAACCGCGAGCGGACGACGAGCGAATAGCAAGACAGCGTTGGAAGACGTCGAAGAAGCGCTGCGGGCCGCGCTGCTGCTCGCGCTGGCCGGCGACAAGGCGGCCTACGTGGCGTTCCTGACGCGCAGCGGCGCGCATCTGCGGGCGTACTTCCGTCGCCGGCTGGTCACCTTCCCCAATGACGTGGAGGATCTCGTGCAGGAAACCTTGCTCGCCGTCCACAACCGCAGGCACACGTTCGAGCCGGCGGCGCGCCTCCTGCCCTGGCTGTACGCGATCGCCCGCTACAAGCTCGTCGACCTGCTGCGCGCGCAGTCGCCGCGCCAGGCGGTCGAGATCCCGCTCGACGACGACGGCATCGGCGAGCTGATTCCCGCCGACGCGTCGCCGGCGGAGTCGCAGCGCGACCTCGCCAAGCTGCTCGACACCCTTCCCGACCGCTACCGGCTTCCGATCGTTCTCGTCAAGCTCGAGGGCCGATCGGTCGCCGAGGCGGCGCGCGCGACCGGAATGTCGGAGCCTGCGGTGAAGGTCGGCATCCACCGCGGACTGAAAAAGCTCGCACTGCTGGCGAGCACGCGACGATGAAGACCGACGCGCTGATCGCGATGCTCGCGCAAGGACCGCTGGTCGTGCCCCGGCGCGCCGTCGGCCATCGCCTGCTCGCCGCGATCGCGATCGGCGCCGCGCTCGCCGCGCTGGTGATGCTCGCGACGCTGCACCTGCGCGCCGATCTCGCAGCCGCGCTGCACGTGCCGATGTTCTGGCTGAAGCTCGCGGTGCCGCTCGTCGTCGCGGCGCTCGCGATCGCCGCGCTGCGTCGGCTCGCGCGGCCCGGCGGCCGCGCCGGGTCGGCGGTCGCACTCGGCGCGACCTTCCTGGCCTTGCTCGCGGCGTGCGCGGTCGCCGACGTCGTGATCGCGCCGGCGGCCGAGCGCGCCGCGCTCGTCCTCGGCAAGACGGCCCTGCCCTGCGTCTCCATCGTCGCCGCTCTGTCGCTGCCGACGCTGGTCGCGGCCTTCGTCGCGCTGCGCAGCCTCGCGCCGACGCGCCTCGCCGCCGCCGGTGCGGCCGCGGGCGCGCTCGCCGGCGGCGTCGGCGCCGCGGTCTACGCCTGGCACTGCAACGAGATGACGCTGCCGTTCGTCGCCGTCTGGTACGTGCTCGGGATGGCCATCCCGGCGATCCTCGGCGCGGTGCTCGCGCGCCGCTGGCTGCACTGGTCGTAGCGACGCGCGTCAGGCGCGCGCCACCGCGAGCCAGCGATCGAGCGTCTCGCTGTCGGCGAGCAGGTCCGCGCTCGGCGCCGCGTGGACGACGGTGCCGCGGTCGAGCACGACCGCGTCGTGCGTGATCGGCAGGATCAGTCGCGGGTTCTGCTCGACCAGGATCGCCGACATGCCCTCTGCGGCGACGAGCTGCTCGATCGAGCGCAGCAGCTCCTGGACGATGATCGGCGCCAGCCCTTCGAGCGGCTCGTCGAGCAGGAGCAGCTTCGGGTTGAGCACCAAGGCACGGCCGACCGCGAGCATCTGCTGCTCGCCGCCCGAGAGCTGCGTGCCGAGGTTGGCCCTGCGCTCGGCGAGGCGCGGGAACATGGCGTACACCCGCTCGGGCGTCCACGGCCCGGATCGCGCGACCGCGGTCAGGTTCTCGTCGACGCTGAGCGACTTGAAGATGTTGCGCTCCTGGGGCACCCAGCCGATCCCCGCGGCGGCGCGCTCGTGCGCGCGCAGCGCCGTGATGTCGCGGCCGGCGAGTGCGATCGTGCCGCCGTGGCGCCGCGTCACGCCGACCAGCGTGTTGAGGAGCGTCGTCTTGCCGGTGCCGTTTCTGCCGAGCAACGCGAGCGAGCGGCCGGCCTCGACGACGAGATCGATGCCCTGGACGACGACCGCCTCGCCGTAGCCGGCCGAGAGATTGCTGACGCGCAGCAGCTCAGGCATGCGCGTCCTCGCCGAGGTAGACCGCCTTGACGCGCGGATCGTTCGCCACCGTCTCGACGTCGCCTTCGGCGAACACGGCGCCGTTGACGAGCACCGTCACCGTGCGCGCGAAGTTGAAGACGAGATCCATGTCGTGCTCGATCAGCAGGATCGAGACGTCGGCCGGTAGCGCGCTGATCGTCTCGAAGATCTCCTGTCGCTCGCCCTCCGGGACACCCGCGACCGGCTCGTCGAGGAGGAGGACGCGCGGCGCGCACGCGAGCGCCATCGCGATCTCGAGCAGCCGCCGCTTGCCGTACGCGAGCGCGTGCACCGGCTGCTGCATGACGTCGGCGAGGCGGAAGCGATCGAGCAGCGTCTCGCATTCGGCGGCGACGCCGGGGTCGTGGCCGAGGCGTCGCCAGCCGCCGGCGCTCCGGCCGCGGTGCACCGAGACTGCGAGCGCGAGCGACGAAAGCGGCGTCAGCGACTGGAACAGCTGCGTGATCTGGAACGTTCGCACCATGCCGCGGCGAACGCGCAGGTGCGGTGCGAGCCGCGTGATGTCGTCGCCGTCGAGACGGATCGTCCCCGCGGTCGGCTCGAGGACGCCCGTGAGCAGGTTGATGAGCGTCGTCTTGCCGGCGCCGTTCGGGCCGATCAGCGCGTGCCGCGCGCCGCGCTCGACGACGAGCGAGACGTCGTTGGTCGCCGCCAGGCCGCCGAAGCGCTTGACGAGAGAGCGCGTCTCGAGCACCGCCGTCATCGCGCCGCGCGCCCGCTGCGAAACCACGTCCACGGCCGCACGAAGCGGTCGCGGCCGACGAGGACGAGGACGACGAGGAAGAGGCCGAGCCAGAAGTTCCAGTACTGCGGCGTCCACGCGGCGATGAGATCGTGGAGCAGCTTGAAGACGATCGCGCCGAAGATGCCGCCGTAGAGGTAGCCGGTGCCGCCGATGACGAGGACGAGCAGCACCTCGGCGCTGCGATGGAAGTCGAAGACGTCGAGCGACGCGAAGCCGGTTGTCTGCGCGAGCAGCCCGCCGGCGGCGCCGGCGATCGCGGCGGCGATCGTGTAGACGACGACGAGGCGCAGCGACGTCGAGATGCCGATGCTCGCCGCGCGCAGCCGGTTGTCGCGCAGCGCCTGCAGCGAGACGCCGAACGGCGAGTGCACGAGGCGGCGTGCGAGGACGAGGACGAGCGCGAGGACGACGAGCGAATACGCGTACGCGGTCCGGCCCGAGAGGTCGAAGGCGAAGCCCGCGAGCGACGTCCCGGGGATCGTCAGCGGCCCCATGACGACGCCTTGCAGGCCGTCGGCGCCGCCCGTCAGCCAATCGAGCTTGTTGGCGAGCTCGTAGAGGATCGAGGCGACGCCGAGCGTCACCATCAGGCGCGTCAGGTCGCTGCCGCGCAGGATCAGCACGCTCGTCGCGAGGCCGAGCAGCGCGCTCGCCGCGACGGCGACGGCGAGGCCGACGAGCGGGTCGGGCATCACGTCCTTCGCGAACAGCGCAGCGCTGTACGCGCCGAAGCCGAAGAAGGCGGCGTGGCCGAGCGAGACGATGCCGGCGTAGCCGAGGACGAGGTCGAGCGAGACCGCGAACAGCGCGACGATCGCGATCTCGTTGAGCAGCAGCGACTGGCTCGGCAGCAGCAGCCACGACAGCGGCAGCGCCGCGAAGAGCGCGAGCTCCCACCAGCGCCAGTGCGCGGCGCGCGCGAGCGCGAGCGCTGCCGGCGACGCCGATGGCGCGTTCGCCGACGCGCTCGCAGCAGCGGCCGGCGACGCCGACGTCATCGCGCCGCCACCCGACCGAACAGCCCCTGCGGACGCCACAGCAGGATCGCGATCATCACCGTGTAGACGATGAAGGCGCCGAGCTTGGGAACGTAGTACTTGCCCGCGACGTCGGCGATGCCGAGCAGGAGCGCGGCGAGCAGCGGCCCGGTGATCGTCGTCGTGCCGCCGACCGAGACGACGATCAGGAAATAGATCATGAACTTGAGCGGAAACGTCGGGTCGAGGCCGAGCACCTCGGCGCCGAGCGCGCCGCCGAGTCCGGCGAGGCCCGAGCCGACCGCGAACGTCGCGAGGAAGATTCGATTGACGTCGAGGCCGAGGCCGCCGGCGACGCGCGGGTCGTCGACCGACGCGCGCAGGCGGCTGCCGAAGCGCGTCCGCGACAGGATCCACTGCAACGCGACCGTGAGGACCGCGCACGTGACGATGATGAAGAGGCGGTACTTGCCGATGCCGACCGCCTCGATCGGCAGCCGGCCCTGCAGCCACGCCGGCAGGTTGATGTTCTGCTGCATCGAGCCGACGAGGTAGTCGACCGCGGTCACCGCCATGAAGACGAGGCCGATCGAGAACAGCACCTGGTCGAGATGCGGCCGCGCGTACATCGGCCGGTAGAGCGTGCGCTCGAGGACGGCGCCGAGCAGCGCCGTCACGACGAAGGCGATCGGCAGGCAGGCGAGGAACGGCACGCCGACCCGGTTCATCAGCAGCACCGTGACGTAGCCGCCGGCCATCGCGAAGGCGCCGTGCGCGAGGTTGATGAAGTTCATCAGCCCGAGCGTCACTGCGAGCCCGACCGCGAGCACGAACAGCAGCATGCCGTAGGCGACGCCGTCGAAGAGCAGGGTCAGCATGGCAGGACGCGGTTGCGGCAGGAGCGCGCCGCATTCTCGGTCACGGCGACGCGCGCCGCGCGGAGCCGCTCAGCGATGCAGGAAGCGCGGCGCCAGCCAGCCGAAGAGCGCGCCGAAGCGAAAGCCGCGCGCCGGAGCGGCCGCGGTGCGCGGCTTGGCGGCTGCCGGCTTCGGGGCCGGCGTGGCAGACGCTGCGCGCGCCGGCGATGCTGCCGGAGCGACTTGCGCCGCCGCGCGCGGGCGCTCGATGACCGCGAGCGCGAGCGCACCGACATCGTCGTCGAGGTCGCGGTCGACGTCGTTCGACGCCATGCGGGCGACGAGATCGTCGCCGACTCTGGTCGCGCCATCGGCCGGCGGCCGCACGACGCTCGGGTTGCCGCGCATGACCGGCCGCGGCAGCGCACGCAGCGCGGCGTCGAGCCAGGCGACGATCGGCTTCCACTGCGCGACGTCGGCCTGCGACCCCGGATCGCCGAGGTCGAACACGGTGAGGCCTTGCTCGACGCAGCGCACGTACGCCTGCGCCTCGCGGACGACGCCGACGAACGGCAGGTGAATCGAGCGCGCCCACGTCGCGAGCGTTTCGGCGCCCTTCGTGCGTGCGTCGACGCGCATGCCGACCGCGGCGACCTTGCAGCGGCCGCTGGCGACGCGCGGCAGCGCCATCAGCTCGGCGAAGCACTCGCCCGCCGACTCGCGGTCGAAGATCGAGTTGCAGACCGGCATCACCATGACGTCGGCGAAGGCGGCGACACGCGCGAGATCGAAGCCGCGCAGCCCGCCTGGCGTGTCGAGGACGACGTGGCTGACTCCCGCCGGCGGCCGCAGCACGCGCTTCGGATCGACCGCCCAGCCGACGATCGGCGCGCTGCTCGGCAGGTCGCGCAAGGCGCGCGCGCGCAGCCACGTCTGCGTCGACTGCTGGCGGTCGACGTCGCCGAGCATGACCGGCACGCCCGCGTTCGCGTAGTGCGACGCGAGGTGCGTGGCGAGCGTGCTCTTGCCGCTTCCTCCCTTGCGATTGACGACGGCGATGACGGGCATGGCGGTGACGGCCTGACCTGCAGCAGACTATGGGCGGCGCCGCAATGTAGCGGCTGGCGGCCGCGGCGCGGCGAGGAAACCGATGGTTGGCCGATTGGAACACCGCCCCGGCGCGGCAGAAAGCACGAACAGCACCGCAAACGCCCGCCACCGTTGGGCCTTGGAGGCATCGGCGTGAGCGAGCGCGACGGCCTGTTCAGCGAAGACGGCGTCGTCCGCTGCTCCTGGTGCCGGCCGAGCGCGGCGTACCGCGACTACCACGACCGCGAATGGGGCGTCCCGGTCGACGACGACCGGCGGCTGTTCGAGAAGCTCTGCCTCGAAGGCTTCCAGGCAGGGCTCAGCTGGCAGACGATCCTGCACAAGCGCGACGCCTTCCGCCGCGGCTTCGCCGGCTTCGATCCCTGCGAGGTGGCGCGCTTCGGCGCCGCGGACATCGCCCGACTGCTCGCCGACCCCGGCATCGTCCGCCACCGCGGCAAGATCGAATCGGCGATCGCCAACGCCGGGCGCGCGCTCGCGCTGATCGACGAATTCGGCTCGCTCGCGGCGTACGTCTGGCAGTACGAGCCGAAGCCCGCGGCGCGGCCGAAGCGCGTCACCGCGGCGCGCTTGCGCGCGCTCGGCGTGCCCGCCGAGGCGGTCGCGCTGTCGAAGGATCTGCGCCGGCGCGGCTGGACCTTCGTCGGGCCGACGACCGTCTACGCGTTCATGCAGGCGATGGGACTCGTCGACGACCACCTCGAAGGCTGCCACGCGCGGCCGCTCGTCGAGGCGGCGCGCGCCGCGCGCGCGGCCGGCACGCCGCGTGCAGGAGCCGACTCCCGACGGGCGAGGAGACCGCCATGACGCGCGAGACCGAAGCAGCAGACGACCCGCGCTCGCAGGCCACCGTCGACGTCGGCGATGGCGACGCCGTGCGCCGCTGGTGCGAGGCGCTCGGGACGACCGACGAGGCGCTGCTGAAGGCGGTGCAGAAGGTCGGCAACCGGGTCGACCGCATCAAGTCGTATCTCGGCGCCGGCGGCAACGCCGCCGACCAGGCGGACGGCTGAAGACGCTGCGCCGCGCGCGGCGGCGTGCCATCCTTGCCGCTTCGAGCCACATCGGGAGCCGCGATGGATCCGGTCGTTCACTTCGAGATGCCTTACGACGACGCTGCCCGCGTCACCGCCTTCTACCGCTCGGCGTTCGGCTGGAACACCGAGGCGCTCGGCGCCGAGATGGGCCACTACGTCCTCGCGACGACGACCGCGACCGACGCCAAGGGTCCGACGACGCCTGGCGCGATCAACGGCGGCCTCTTCAAGCGCAGCGCCGACAAGCCGGCGCAGTTCCCGTCGGTGGTGATCGCCGTCGACGACATCGGCAAGTCGATGGAGAAGGTCCGGCAGGCCGGCGGCACCGTCCTCGGCGAGCCGATGGAGATTCCCGGCGTCGGCAAGTACGTCTCGTTCATGGACCCCGAGGGCAACCGCGTCAGCATGCTGCAGCCGCTGCCGCGCCAGGGTTAGCCACGCGGGCGTTCCGCTTGCTCCGGCCGGGGCATGGCGGCCGCGGGGGACGTTCGGATCGGCATCTCGGGTTGGCGCTACGCGCCGTGGCGCGGCGTCTTCTATCCCGACGGGCTGCCGCAGCGCAGCGAGCTGGCGTTCGCTTCGCGGATGCTGCCGACGATCGAGATCAACGGCTCGTTCTATTCGCTGCAGCGACCCGCGTCGTACGCGGCGTGGCACGCCGAGACGCCGCCCGGGTTCGTCTTCGCGGTCAAGGGCTCGCGCTACATCACCCACATGCTCAAGCTGCGCGAGGTCGGCGCGGCGCTGGCGAACTTCTTCGCTTCGGGCGTGCTGCGGCTCGAAGAAAAGCTCGGCCCGATCCTGTGGCAGTTTCCGCCGCAGCTCGGCTTCGACCGCGAGCGCTTCGACGCCTTCTTCGCTGCGCTTCCGCGCGACACCGCGGCGGCGCTCGCGCTCGCCGAGCGCCACGACGAGCGCCTCGCCGGCCGCGCCTGGCTCGCCATCGACCGCGCGCGGCCGATCCGCCACGCGGTCGAGATCCGCCATCCGAGCTTCGTCGACCCGGCGTTCATCGCGCTGCTTCGGCGGCACCGGATCGCGCTCGTCGTCGCCGACACCGCCGGCCGCTGGCCGCTGCTCGAGGACCTGACCGCCGATTTCGTCTACCTCCGCCTGCACGGCGACGAGGAGCTGTACGCCAGCGGCTACGGCGACGCCGCGCTCGACCGCTGGGCGGCGCGGATCGCTGCGTGGCGGAGCGGCGGCCAGGTCGACGATGCGCGACTCGCATCCTCGCGGCCGGCGCCACGGCGCGCGCGGCGCGACGTCTACGTCTACTTCGACAACGACGTCAAGGTGCACGCGCCATACGACGCCGCGCACCTCGCGGCGCGGCTCGGCGTCGCCACCGGCCTCGTCGCCGGCGACCGGTTCGTGCCGCCGCCCGGACTGGACGGGCCACGGACGCGTTGGCCGGCGTTCGGCCGCGAGGCCGCACGCGCGCGCTGAGCTGCTAGCCGACCGCGGGAGTGCCGACGTGCGGCAGCGTGTCGGCGAAGTCGGCGTCGTGGACCTCGCGCATGACCAGCGTGCCGGGGATGCGCTCGGCGTCGACGAACTTGCGCGCCTCCTCTTCGCAGAGCGCGTACATCGTCCGGCACATGCGCCCCGACTTGGGATCGCGAAAGCGCCACCGCCAGCATTCGACGAGCTTCATGGGCATCGGTCCGTCGTCGTGATGGCCCCATCAACGGCAAAGCGCCTGCTGCGTTGACGGAAGACGCCGACTTCTTGCGAAGCCAACGTAGTCTTTCGTAAAGCCGGCGTGCCGCGGCGAAAAACGGCCCGACTCGGGCTAGCCTTGGGTGGTGGAAGCGGCGATTCCGCGTGCTGCGCGCGGAAGCGTGGGTTCCTTGCGCTGCCGTGCAGCAGGCAGTCGTGGAGGCATCGTGTTCTTGCATCGTCTCGTGCTGACGGCCGCTCTCGCCGCGCCGTTGGCGGTCGGGGCTCCCGGCGCGCACGGCGCCGCGTCGGCTGCGGTGGCGATCGACGGCGTCGAGGTCGAGCAGGTCGCCGCGCTCGGTGCCGGCGTTCCGCTCCGCTTCTCGGTCTACGGCACTCCGCATGCGGCCGTGTCGCTGCGCATCGAAGGCGGCTGGCACCTCCTCGCGCTGCGCGAGAGCGAATCCGGCGTCTACGAAGGGACCTACCTCATCGACCCGCGCGACGCGATCGGCGCCGCCAGCCGCGTCACCGCGACGCTGCAGCACGATGGCCGGCTCGCGACTGCGGCGCTCGATGGGCCGCTGCTGCTCGCGCCGACGCCGCTGCCGTGGGCCGACGCGGCGCGGGCGCAGTCGCAGGTCGCTGCCGCGCAAGCGTCGCCGCCGATCGCCGCGCCGGTGCCGACTCCGGTGACCGTGCCAGTTCCCCATGTGGCGGCCGCGGAAGCGACGGCCGCTCCAGCGCCGCCACCACCACCCGTGCGGCCGGTTGCGCCGCCCTCGCTCGTCGCTGCGCGCGCGCCGCAACGCGCATCGTGCGACGACTGCGCGTTCGTCGAATCGGTCCGTCTCGTCGAGCCGGTGCCCGGCGGGCCGATCGGCGCGGTCGCCGGCGCGATCGCCGGCGCGGTCCTCGGCAAGGAGCTCGGCGAGGCCCACCACCGCCGCATGCTCGCCCTCCTCGGCGCATTGGGCGGTGCGTTCGCCGGCCACGAGATCGGCAAGCAGGCGACGCAGCAGCGCGCGCAGTACGACGTCGTCGTGCGCAGTCGCGACGGCCGCTCGCACACGCTTCGCCTCGACCATGCGCCGTCGTTCTCGGCGGGCGACACGGTGCGGCTCGGCGCGCTGCGCGGCGAAGCGATGGCCGCGCCGCACTGAGCGCCGGCACGGCCGAGCACCGGAGCCATGTCCGCCAGCGCAGCCGCCTTGCCGCCGCCCGCGCCGCCGATGGCGCGGCTCGTGCGCGCCGTGCCTGCGCTCGTCGAGCTCGCGCTCGTTGCCGCCGCGATCGCCTGGCTCGTTCCGCTCTTCGCCCGCATCGCACCGCTCGACCCCGGGCGCGACCAGCGCTTCCTCGATCGCGGCATCGCCGTCGTCGGGCTGCCCGATCCGGTGCTGCCGGCGACGTGCGACGCCGTCGCCGCGCTCGCCGCGACCGACGTCGCCGGCGCGCTCTGCGGAAGTCGCCGCGCGTCGGCCTCGACGCGCAAGCTCGACGCCATGCCGGCGCCGCTCGCGCTCGCGATCGCCCGCGCGACCGAGGCGTTCGCGCGGCCGCTGCGCGCCGCCGACGAGCGCGCGCGATCGCTCGGCAGTGCCGACGGCGACGGCGACGCCGCGGTGCGAGAGCGCGCGGACGCGGTCGCGGCGATCGAGTCCGACGTCGCGCCCTTCGTCGAGCGTTTCCAACTCGCGGAGGGCGCCGGACCGCTGCCGTTGCGGTGCGCCGCGCGCTGGGTCGAGTCGTCGTTGGCGAGCCCGGCACGCGCCGACGCGCCGACCGCCGACGCCGAGCGCGCCCGCGCCAACGCGGTGCTGCTGCTCGCCGCCGCGCTCGACGGCCGCGCCGCCACCGCAGCGCTCGCCGCGACCGCGGAGTTGCCGCCGGCGTCGCGCAAGGCGTCGTGCGCGAGCGGCGGCGAAGCGCTCGCCGCGACCGCTGCGCTCTTCGCGGACGCCCGCCACTCGCTCGACAACGCGCGCAAGAACGAGGCGATGCGCGCGCTCAGCCGAAGCGCGGGACTGCAGTGGGCAGCGGCGATGGCGCTCGGCTTCGTCTTCGTCGTCTGGAGCCGGCGCGCACGCCAGCCGGCGCTCGGCGTCGCCGCGGCCCTCGCCGCGTGGGCGGCAGCGGCGTGGGCAGCGCGCGTGCCGTGGCCGCTCTCGGGAGGCCACGACTTCGTCCTCGCGCGTGCCGACGCGTCGTGGCGGACGCCGCCGGCGACCTTCGTGCTGGTGGTCGCAGGGATCGCCGTCGTCGTCGCGGTCGCGGCGCTCGTGCGCGGTCCGAAACCGCAACGCACAGCGCCGCTGCGGTCGATGAGCTCGCGCGTCGGCTATGCCGGCTTCGTGGTCGCGACCGGCGTCGGCTGGCTGCTGCTGCTCGACCTCTCGCTCACCGGCCATGCCGGCAACCGCTATCTCGCGCTCTACCACCAGGGCCATCTCTGGCTCGCGATGCTCGTGCTGTCG
>DATJIM010000297.1:0-3823 GCA_035493195.1 Caldimonas sp. | reverse complement strand
GCACAGGATGCCGACGTGGCGACCGTCGGCATGCAATTCGCTCGCGAGAATTCCCGGCGTGTCGCTCGCCTCGAGGACGACCGCGCCGGCGCCGTCGCCGAACAGCACGCACGTCGTGCGGTCCTTGAAGTCGAGGATGCGAGAGAAGACTTCGGCGCCGACGACGAGCGCGCGCGTCGCCGCCCCGGTCTTGATCATCGAGTCGGCGACCGTGAGCGCATAGACGAAGCCCGAGCAAACGGCCTGGACGTCGAACGCCGGGCAGCCGGCGACGCCGAGCTTTTGCTGAAGCAGGCACGCCGCCGACGGAAACACCATGTCGGGCGTCGATGTCGCGAAGACGATGAGGTCGATCGCCTGCGGATCGCAGTCGGCCGCCTCGAGCGCGCGACGCGACGCGACGAGCGCGAGGTCGCTGCTCGTGACGTCGGGCGCGGCGAAGTGACGCGAGCGGATCCCGGTCCGCTCGACGATCCACTCGTCGGAAGTATCGATGCCGTCCTTGGCGAGCCGCGCAGCGAAGTCGGCGTTGGTGATCCGATCCGGCGGCAGGTAGCTGCCGGTGCCGCGGATGCGCGAGAAGCGCGGAGGCGAGACGGCGCTCATGCCGACTGGACGCCGCCGAACGCAGTCGAGTCGTCGAACGCCGCCGCCTCGCTCGGATGGCTGGCCGCGGGGATCGCGGCGAGCGTCGCCTCGATTCGCCGCTGGACCCGGTCGAGCAGGTCGTTCTTCGCCGCGTCGTGGGCGCTCGCGAGCGCATGCTCGAACGCGAACGCATCGGCCGAACCGTGGCTCTTGAAGACGAGTCCGCGCAAACCGAGCAGCGCGGCGCCGTTGTACCGGCGCGGATCGACGCGGCTCTTGAAGCGGTTGAGCACCGGCAGCGCAGCGAGCGCAGCGACCTTGGTCAGCGCGTTGCGCTTGAACTCTTGCTTGATGAACGTCGTCAGCATCGACGCGAGGCCCTCGGCGGTCTTCAGCATGACGTTGCCGACGAAGCCGTCGCAGACGACGAGGTCGGTCGTGCCCTTGAAGATGTCGTTGGCCTCGACGTTGCCGTGGAAGTTGACGATGCCCGCTGCCGCCGCCTCGCGCAGCAGCTCGCCCGCCGCCTTGATCGCCTCGCTGCCCTTGATCGCTTCCTCGCCGATGTTGAGGAGCCCGACGGTCGGATCCTCGGTGCCGAGCACCGCGGTGACGAGCGCACTGCCCATGACGGCGAACTGCAGCAGGTGCTCGGCGCTGCAGTCGACGTTGGCGCCGAGGTCGAGGACGGTCGTGAAGCCGTCGTGCTCGTTCGGCAGCAGCGTCGCGATCGCCGGCCGGTCGATGCCGTCGGTCGTCTTCAGGACGTAGCGCGAAACCGCCATCAGCGCGCCGGTGTTGCCGGCCGACACGCACGCCTGCGCGAGCGAAGGCCGGTCGCGCTGCGGCTTGACCTGATTGACGGCAACGCGCAGCGACGAATCCTTTTTCTTCCGCAGCGCGGTCTCGAGCGAGTCGTGCATCTCGACGACCTCGCTCGCCGCGATGCGCGTGCAGCGCTGCCAGCCTTCGGCCTGGGCGATCGCTTCGGGACGGCCGACGAGGACGAGCTCGGCCTCGGGGTGCGACGCGAGGAAGGAGCGACACGCCGGCAGCGTCACCGCCGGACCGTGGTCGCCGCCCATGAGATCGACGGCGAGCCGGATCGGAGCGTTCACGACGGCACCCTCGCGGTGGGCGCGACGGCGCTCGTTCTCAACCCCTCCGGAGGGCCCACGCGGACCGCTCGACCGCCTCGCGTCAGGCTTCGGCCTTCGTCTTCAGCACCTTGCGGCCGCGATAGAAACCGGTCGCGCTGATGTGGTGACGCAGGTGCGTCTCGCCGGTCGTCGGCTCGATCGCGGTGCTCGGCTTGTCGAGCGAGTAGTGCGCGCGGTGCATGCCGCGCTTGGAAGGCGACTTCTTGTTCTGCTGGACGGCCATGAGGTTCTCCTGGAGCCCGCACGGCGGGCGTCGCGACGGCAGATCGCCCCTGACGGGGCGGCGTCGCGGAAAAGCCCGACATTGTAGCAGCGGCGGCCACCCCGGCGGCTCGCGTCAGTTGGGTCGCGAGCCCTGCTTCAGCGCCGCCAGCGCGGCGAAGGGATGGTCCTCGACGACCTCGGCTTCGTCGCGGAACGCGCGCGGCAGCGGCTCGGGGCAGACGTCGTGACGCGGCACGAGCGGCAGCGCGAGCAGCAGCTCGTCCTCGACGAGCTCCAGCAGATCGAGCGCAGGCGTCAGCGCGAGGACGTCGTCTTCGCTGTCGGCGTCGAGCGCCGCGGCGGCGTCTTCGCCGTCGACGAAGAAGATCCGCCGCTCGGCTCGCAACGCGACGTCCATCGGCCGCAAGCACCGCTGGCATTCGAGAGTGACGTCCGCCGCCGCGGTGACGAGGAGCGACGGCTGCACGCCGGCACCGGCGAGCGGCAACCGTGCACCGCTCGCGCGCCACTGCACGTCGGGCCGCGGCGAGCCGTCTTCGGGCGGCAGCGTCGCGGACGCGAGACGCCGCACCGCCGTGGCAATGAGCTCGCCGGCAAGCTCGCCACCGAGCGCGGCGAACGCGGCGACGTCGAGACGCTTCGGATCGAGCGGGCGGGACGCGGCCATCGTCGCAGTGTAGGGCGACGCGGGCGGTGCAAGCCACCGATGGACAATGCCCGCATGGCTGTGCGACCCCTCGTCCTCGCGTCGACGTCGCGCTATCGGCGCGAGCTGCTGGCGCGGCTGCGCCTGCCCTTCGACGTCGAGGCACCCGGCGTCGACGAGCAACCGCTCGCGGGCGAGACGCCCGCGCAGACCGCGGCGCGACTCGCGCTCGCGAAGGCCGAAGCGGTCGCGGCGCGCCATCCCGACGCGGTCGTGATCGGCTCCGACCAGGTCGCCGACCTCGACGGCCGCGGCGTCGGCAAGCCGGGCGACCACGAGCGCGCGACGGCACAGCTGCGCGCGATGCGCGGGCGCACCGTCGTCTTCCAGACCGCGGTCGCGGTGGTCTGCGCGGCGACGCGCTTCGGCGAATCGGCGCTGGTGCCGGTCGCGGTCAGGATGCGCGAGCTCACCGACCAGGAGATCGAGCACTACCTTCGCGCCGAGACGCCGTACGACTGCGCCGGCAGCGCCAAAATCGAGACGCTCGGGATCGCGCTCGTCGAGAGCGTCGGCAGCGAGGACCCGACGGCGCTCGTCGGACTGCCGCTGATCCGCACCTGCGAGCTGCTGCGCCGCGCCGGCGTCGACCCGCTCGCCGGCACCCGCGTCGACGCCCGGTGAGCGGAACGCTCTTTCTGGTTCCGAACGCGCTCGACGTCGGCACCGGCGAGGCCACCGTCGACCTCGCCGATCGCTTGCCGCTCGGCACGCTGCGCGTCGCCGCGCGGCTCCGCCATTGGGTGTGCGAGAACGCGAAGACGACGCGGGCCTTCTTGAAGCGCGTCGACGCGGTCTGCCCACTCGCGCAGCCGCTCCAGGCGCTCGCGATCGTCGAGCTGCCGCGGCCGCCGAAGGGCCGCATCGTCGCATCGCCGCTCGATCTCGCGCCGCTCCTCGCCGCGGCGCTCGCCGGCGATGACGTCGGCCTCGTCTGCGAAGCGGGACTGCCTGCGCTCGCCGATCCCGGCGCGCCGCTCGTCGCCGCGGCACATGCGGCGAAGCTGCGCGTCGTCGCGCTGCCGGGCGCGAGCTCGATCGCGCTCGCGGTCGCCGCGAGCGGGCTCAACGGCCAGAGCTTCGCGTTCGTCGGCTACCTGCCGGTCGAAGCCGGCGAGCGGAGCGAGCGCATTCGCGAGCTCGA
>DATJIM010000296.1:0-3342 GCA_035493195.1 Caldimonas sp. | reverse complement strand
TTCACGAGCCCGATCCGGCGCTATCCCGACCTGCTCGTGCATCGCGTCATCAAGGCGCTGCTCGAGAGCCGCCGTTATCCGATCGGCGGCCGCAGCGAAGGCTCGGCGGCGAAGAAGGCGCGGCTCGCGAAGGCGGCGAAGAGCGCGAAGGCCGCGAAGCCGAGCGCCTCGTTGCCGCCGCTTGCGCCAGGCGGCGAGCTCGAGGCGTGGGAGGTCGCCGGCGCGCACTGCAGCGCCAACGAGCGTCGCGCCGACGAAGCGTCGCGCGACGTCGAGGCGTGGCTCAAGTGCCGCTACATGCGCGAGCACCTCGGCGAGGAGTTCGGCGGCGCGGTGAGCGCGGTGACGAGCTTCGGCCTCTTCGTCCAGCTCGACGGCCTCTACGTCGAGGGGCTCGTCCACATCACCGAGCTCGGCGGCGAGTACTTCCGCTTCGACGAGGTCCGCCAGGAGCTGCGCGGCGAGCGCTCGGGGATCCGCTACGTCGTCGGCACGCGCGTGCGCGTCCAGGTGAGCCGCGTCGATCTCGACGGCCGCAAGATCGACTTCCGTCTCGTCCGCGACGACGAGGACGCGGCGGGCCTGATGCGTGCGCGCCGCGAGAAGGCGGCCGAGCGCAACGATGCGATGACGGGCGAGATCGTCGCGCTGAAGGAAGCCGACCGCGCGATCAAGGCCGCCACCAAAGGCAAGGCGCGCGCGCTCAAGGGAAGCGCGGCGCGCGGCAAGTCGGCCGTTCGCAAGATCGCGAGCGGCCGCGGCGGCGGCGCGCGCGGTGCAGCGCGGCGCTGAGCCAAGCATTCGAAGACCAACGCGAGGGAGAGCATGACGATTCGATTCGATGGCAAGGTTGCGATCGTGACCGGCGCGGGGGGCGGGCTCGGCCGGCAGCACGCGATCGCGCACGCCGCGCGCGGCGCCGCCGTGGTGGTCAACGACCTCGGCGGCAACGTCGACGGCAACGGCGGCGGGTCGACGGCTGCCAATGCGGTCGTCGACGAGATCCGCAAGGCGGGCGGCAAGGCGATCGCCAACGGCGCGTCGGTCACCGATTTCGCCGCCGTGCAGGCGATGGTCGGCCAGGCGCTCGGCGAATGGGGCCGCGTCGACATCCTCGTCAACAACGCCGGCATCCTGCGCGACAAGACGTTCGCCAAGATGGACCTCGCCGACTTCCGCCTCGTCATGGACGTTCACCTGATGGGCGCGGTCCATTGCACGAAGGCGGTGTGGGAGACCATGCGCGCGCAGAACTACGGCCGCGTCGTGATGACGACGTCGTCGACCGGCCTGTTCGGCAACTTCGGCCAGTCGAACTACGGCGCCGCCAAGATGGCGCTCGTCGGCCTCATGCAGACGCTGTCGCTCGAGGGCGCGAAGCACGACATCCGCGTCAACTGCCTGGCGCCGACCGCGGCGACGCGGATGACCGAGAACTTGATGCCCGAAGCGGTGCTGCGCCAGCTCGAAGCGGCCGCGGTGACGCCTGGCCTGCTCGCGCTCGTCGCCGACGACGCGCCGACGCGAACGATCTTGTGCGCGGGCGCCGGGTCGTTCGAGCGCGCACACGTCACGCTGACGCAGGGCATTCACATCGGCAACGTCGCCGACGCCGCCGAGCAGGTCGCTGCGCGGCTCGACGCGATCTCCGACCGCAGCGGCGAGACGGTTCCCCAGAGCGGCGCCGCGCAAGGCGCGCTCGAAGTCGCGAAGGCGACCGCGGCGCACCGCTGATTGCGCCGCGCGGCTCAGCCGCCGCGCGCGCGCAGGTGCAGCATCTCGATCAGATCGGCGGCGCGGATCGCGCCCGGCCGTTCCGGCTCGGCCGCGGCGCCGTGCTCGACGACGGCGCGCGTCGCGACGTCGAGCGCCGGCGCGTTGCTCGCTGACCAGCGGCCGCCGATCCAGCCGGCGAGGACGTCGCCGGTGCCGGCGCTCGCGAGCGACGCGTTGCCAGTCACGTTGACGCGCGGCACGGCGTCGGGTGCGGCGATCACCGTCCCCGAGCCCTTGAGGACAACGACGGCGCGACAGCGGCGCGCGAGCTCGCACGCGGCGGCGATGCGGTCCGACTGCACTGTCGCGGCGGTGCTCGCGAGCAGCCGCGCCGCCTCGAGCGGATGCGGCGTCAAGACGCTCGCGAGACCGCGCGCTGCGCGCGCGGCAACGAGCGCGAGCAACGAGGCGTCGGCGGCGATCGCGTTGAGCGCGTCGGCATCGAGGACGAGCCGTGGCGCAAGCGAGAGCAGCCGCGGCAGCGCAGCGCGCACCGAGTCGCCGCCGCCGCAGCCGCAAACGACGGTCGTCGCGGCCACGACGGCGGCGTCACCGGCCGACCAGCCGGGGCGCACCATCAGCTCCGGACGCACGGCGTCGAACGTCGACCGCGCGTCGTCGCTTTCGCGCGCGTTGCGAACGAGGTCGACGAAGACGCGACCGGCACCGGCGGCGTGCGCGGCGCGCGCAGCGAGCCACGCAGCGCCTTCCATCCCGGCGGCGCCGCCGACGACAGCGACGTCGCCGAAGCTTCCCTTGTGCGCCGCGTGTCGCCGTCGCGCGACCGCGCACGACGGATCGCGGGTGCCGACGAGCCACGCGTCGGGGTCGCTGCCCTCGAGCGCCGCGACGCCGAGCGGCGCGCACCAGACGCGGCCGGCATGGTCGCGCCCGTCGCTGGTGAAGAGTCCGGGCTTGGCGGCGATGAGCGTCAGGGTGTCGTCGGCGACGACGCAGACGGCGCCGAGCGCGCGACCGCGGTCGGCGTCGAGCCCCGATGGCACGTCGACGGCGACGACGTGTGCGCCGCGTGCCGCGAGCTCGGCGATGTGCGCGATCGCATCCGCAATCTCGCCTTCGGGAGGACGCGCGGCACCGATGCCGAGCAGGGCGTCGATGACGAGGTCGGCATCGACATCGGCCGCCGCCGCGGAGTCGCGCACCTCGATTCCTGCGTCGTGCGCGCGCGCGAGCGCCTGCGCGGCGTCGGCGGGCGGGATCGCGCGCGCGCCGACGCGAAGCACGAGTGCGCGCTTGCCGAACGCTGTGAGACGCGCCGCCGCCTCGATGCCGTCGCCGCCGTTGTTGCCCGGGCCGGCGAAGACGACGATGCGTTCGGCGTGCGGCGCGACGGCGAGCGCGAGCCGCGCGACGGCGTCGCCGGCGCGTGCCATCAGCGTGAAGGGTGCAACGCGGGCGAGCGCCGCGCTCTCGAGCCGGCGCGTCGCCGCGCAGCCGAGGAGGGCGACCCTCGCCACTGCGGAGTCGAGCCGCTCGATGTCGCTCATCGCGCGCGCAGCCGTTCGATGCCGAGGCCTTCGATCTCGACCTCGCCCTTGCGCCCGG
>DATJIM010000295.1:0-6105 GCA_035493195.1 Caldimonas sp. | reverse complement strand
ACGCACACGATCACCGGCGCGATCGTCGGCGTCGGCTCGGTGCGGCGTGCGGCCGCGGTGCGCTGGGGAGTCGCCGGCAACATCGTCTGGGCGTGGATCTTCACGATCCCGGCGTCGGCGTTCGTCGCCGCGATCGCCTATTCGCTCAGCTTCGCGCTCTTCACCTGACGTCCGCGCGCGACTCGAAGTAGCGCTGCGCGGCGAATGCGATCGTCGCCATCGTCGCCCCCGCGCCGACCGCGAGCGCGAGGACCACGGCAAGAACCACCGGCCAGCCGCGGCGGTGATGGGACTCGATCCCGAAGCGCGCCGCCCAGCGCTCATCGCTCGCCAGGCCGTAGACGATCGCCTGCAGCATCGCTGCCGCGACGACGGCGCCGAGAAAGAGGACGAGCAAGGACCCGCGCGCGTCGTCGACGCCGAACTCGCGCATCCGCCACCAGCCGTACGCGCCGATCAGCGTCGGCGGGAGGTGCAGCCACGCGATCGCATCGCGCGCCCCGTGCAGGTAGAAGCGATGTGCGCCGAGGGTGCCGGCGACGACCGCGAGCCAGGTCGCGACCGCGCGCGACCGAGGACGCGGCGCAACCGTTTCAGTCACCCGGGAGCCGTCGCCGCCGCGGCGCCGAGGGCACGCTGCATGACGACGACGTCGAGCCAGCGATCGAACTTCCAGCCGGCGGCGGCGATCGTCCCCACCGGAGCGAAGCCGGCGGCGCGGTGGACGCCGATCGACGCCGCGTTCGCCGAGTCGCCGATGACGGCGAGCATCTGGCGCGCACCCGCCGCCTCGCAGCGCGTGCACAGCTCGGCGAGGAGCAGCCGGCCGAGGCCGCGGCGCAGCGCCTGCGGGTCGAGGTAGACCGAGTCCTCGACGCAGAAGCGATACGCCGGCCGCGGCCGGAAGTGGTTCGCGTAGGCATAGCCGCGCACCGCGCCGCCGTCGTCGGCGACGAGGAACGGCAGGCCCTTCGCGACGACGTCGTCGCGGCGGCGCGCCATCTCGGCCTCGTCGGGGGGTTCGATCTCGAACGTCGCGGTGCCGTGGCGGACGTGCCAGCCGTAGATCGCGGTCAGCGCAGCGACGTCGGCCGGCGTGCTCGGGCGGATCAGGACGGCGGGCATGGGCTGCGAGGTGTCGGTCGAGTTTATAATGCGCGGTTTTTCGCGGGAACGCTCCCGCACCAAGGACACTCCATGGTCGTCATCCGGCTGGCCCGCGGCGGCGCGAAGAAGCGCCCCTTCTTCAACATCGTCGTCGCCGACTCGCGCCTGCGCCGCGACGGCCGCTTCATCGAGCGCGTCGGCTTCTACAACCCGGTCGCAGCCGGCGGCGAGCAGCCGCTTCGGATCGCGTTCGACCGCATCGAGCACTGGACCGGCCACGGCGCGCAGCTCTCGCCGACCGTCGAGCGCCTGGTCAAGCAGGCGAAGAGCGCCGCGTAGCGCCGCTCGCGCGTCGCCGCCCGTGGCCCGCGACGCGCACTCGCCCTGGCCGGCGGATGCGATCGAGGTCGGCCGGATCGGCGAGGCCTGGGGGTTGAAGGGCGGGTTTCGCGTCCACGCCTATGCCGAGCCGCCGCTCGCGATGCTCGCGGCGTCGCGCTGGCACCTGCTTCCTGCTGAGGAGGCGCCGGCGACGGCGGCTGCGTTGCTGCCGGCGATGCTCGAGGTCGCGAACGTCCGCGCGCGCGGCGACGGCTATGTCGCGTCGTCGTCCGCGGTGACCGACCGCACCGCGGCCGAAGCGCTGCGCGGAGCGCGCATCTTCGTCGCCCGCGCCGAGTTTCCCGCTCCCGACACCGACGAGTTCTACTGGGCCGACCTGATCGGCATGACCGTCGCCAACCGCGCCGGCGTCGTCCTCGGCAGCGTCGCCGGCCTGCTCGACAACGGCGCGCAGAGCATCCTGCGCGTCCAACCGCCGGCGCCCGATGCCCGCGAGCTGCTGATCCCGTTTGTCGCGGCGTACGTCGACACCGTCGACCTCGCCGGGCGCAGGATCGCGGTCGACTGGGAGCTCGACTACTGAGGACACCGCCGACGATGCGCATCGACATCATCACGCTCTTCCCCGAGCTGTTCTCGGCGCACCTCGTCCACGGCGTGACGAAGCGGGCGTTCGAGCCTGGCCGCATCGACGTCCACCTCTGGCCGCTGCGCACCTTCGGCGACCCGCCGCACGCGCGCGTCGACGACCGGCCGTACGGCGGTGGGCCGGGGATGGTCCTCCTCGTCGAGCCGCTGGAGCGCGCGCTCGCGGCGGTCCGCGCGGCGCGCGCCGAGGCGACACCGGCGCCGCTCGTCAGCTTCAGCCCCGCCGGTGTCCCGCTCGGGCAGACCAGGGTGGCCGCGCTTGCAGGCAGCGCGGGCGCGATCCTCCTCTGCGCGCGCTACGAAGGCGTCGACCAGCGCTTCATCGACGCCCACGTCGACGTCGAGATCAGTATCGGCGACTACGTCCTGTCGGGCGGCGAACTGCCCGCGCTCGTCCTCCTCGACGCGCTGGCGCGGCTGCAGCCGGGCGTTCTCGGCGACGCGCGCTCGCACCAGCAGGACAGCTTCTCCGCGGGCCTTCTCGACTGCCCGCATTACAGCCGCCCCGAGCGGCTGACCGGCGGCGCGGCGGTGCCCGAGGTCCTGCTCTCGGGCAACCACGCCGCGATCGACGCCTGGCGACGCGAGCAGTCGCTGCTGCTGACCGCCGAGCGACGCCCCGACCTCGTCGCCTCCGCGCGCGCGGCCGGGCTGCTCGACGCCGCGGACGAGGCCGTCCTCTCGGCCCGACGCCCGGCAAAGCTATAATCGTCGGCTTTCGATCCTCTGCGCCCGGGAGCTGATGCTCCGGACAACAACGAGCCGAACGCGTTCGGCACCAACCGCCCTCCGGCACGCGCGCACGATCACAGGAGCCCTCCGTGGACATCATCCAGACCCTCGAGCGCGAGGAGATCGCCCGCCTCGGCCGCACGATTCCCGACTTCGCCCCAGGCGACACGGTGATCGTCAGCGTCAGCGTCGTCGAAGGCACGCGCAAGCGGCTGCAGGCGTTCGAAGGCGTCGTCATCGCCAAGCGCAACCGCGGCCTCAACTCGTCGTTCATCGTCCGCAAGGTCTCGAGCGGCGAGGGCGTCGAGAGGACCTTCCAGACTTACAGCCCGCTGCTCGCGTCGATCGAGGTCAAGCGCCGCGGCGACGTCCGCCGCGCCAAGCTCTACTACCTGCGCGCGCGCTCGGGCAAGTCGGCGCGGATTCGCGAGAAGCTCGCCTGACGGCCTGTTCGTCGTGACTGCGGGTCGCAAGTACCCGCCGGCGTTCGATCCCGAAAGCCTGCCGGTGCTCGGTGCCGACAGCCACCTGCCGGCGGTTCCCGCCGAGAGCATCGTCCCCGACGCGATGCGGCGGCGCTTCGTCGCGCCGCCGTCGTGGCAGCCCGAGATCAAGGTCGAGCGGCGCTTCGTCGAGCGGGAAGACACGCACGCGTCGGTCCTCGTCCCGCTCGTCCTGCGCGACGAGCTGACCGTTCTGCTGACGCAGCGCACCGAGCATCTCAACGACCATCCGGGTCAGATCAGCTTTCCCGGCGGTCGCGCCGAGGACGTCGACCCGGATCCGGTTGCGACCGCGCTGCGCGAGGCGCACGAGGAGATCGGCCTCGAGCCTTTCGAGGTCGAGGTTCTCGGCAGCCTGCCGACGTACACGACGA
Organism: Caldimonas sp.; assembly: GCA_035493195.1. Classification (GTDB taxonomy): domain Bacteria; phylum Pseudomonadota; class Gammaproteobacteria; order Burkholderiales; family Burkholderiaceae_C; genus Schlegelella_A. The sequence goes on along the minus strand of DATJIM010000295.1, from coordinate 2,399 downwards.
GCACGGGCTTCATCGTCACGCCGGTCGTCGGCCTCGTGCAGCCGCGGGCGTCGCTCAGGCCCGATCCGTTCGAGGTCGCCGAGGTCTTCGAGGTGCCGCTCGCCTGGCTGATGAATCCGGCCAATCACCAGCGCCACGCGTTCGAGTTCGGCGGCGCGACGCGCGAGTTCTTCTCGATCCCGTGGCAGGCGAGCGATGCGAGCGGCGCCGCGCGCCGCTACTTCATCTGGGGTGCGACCGCGGCGATGCTGCGCAACCTCTATCGCTTTCTCGCCGCGTGACGCGCTGCGCGCGGCAGCAGCGCAGGTGGCGCGCGCCCACGTGCGCACCACCCCCGCCGCTATGATCGGCCGAGGATGAGCTTCCTCGCGGTGTTGCTGGCGCTTCTGCTCGAACAGATCAAGCCCCTGCCGCGCGGCAACGTCGTTCACGATGCGCTCACCGGCTGGATCGCCGGCGTCACGCGCAACTTCGACGCGGGCAAGGAGCACCACGCTTGGATCGTCTGGTCGATCACGGTGCTCGTGCCGACCGTCGCCTGCGTCGCGGTCTATCTCGCCCTCGCCGAGTTCCGCCTCGGGCTCGCGTTCGACGTCGCGGTGCTCTACCTCACGCTCGGCTTTCGCCAGTTCAGTCACTACTTCACCGACATCCGCGCCGCCCTCGAGCGCAGCGACGAGCTCGAAGCGCGACGCCTGCTCGCCGAATGGCGGCACCTCGATGCGAGCGAGTTGCCGCCGTCCGAATTCCTGCGCCACCTGATCGAGCACTCGCTGCTCGCCGCGCATCGCCACGTGTTCGGAGTCTTCTTCTGGTTCGTGCTGCTGTCGACGGTCGGTCTCGGCCCTGCCGGCGCCGTGCTCTATCGGCTCGCGGAGTTCGTCAGCCGCTACTGGTCGTACCGCAGCGGCAGCGCCGGGATCGCCGTCAACGAGCGGCTCGGCGAGCTCGCGCTGCGGTTGTTCCGGGTCCTCGACCACGTCCCCGCGCGGCTCACTGCGTCCGGGTTCGCTGTCGTCGGCAACTTCGAGGAAGCCGTCAACTGCTGGCGGCGCGACGCGAGCCTCTGGCGCCACGACAACGAGGGCGTCATCCTCGCCGCGGCCGCCGGTGCGGTCGGCATTCGGCTCGGCGGCGGCTCGGCGCCGGGCCTCAGTCCCGACCGCGCGAAGACGTTCGAAGCCGGTGCGCTGCCCGGCTCGGCGGCGGCGGAAGGGTCGACTCCCGGCGAAACGCCGCAACTCGGCCATCTGCGCTCGATCGTCGCGCTCGTGTGGCGATCGGTGGTGCTGTGGATGCTGCTGCTCGCGCTGCTTTCACTCGCCAACCTGATCGGCTAGGCGGCGCTGCTGCGTGGTTGCAGCTCGGCGAAGATCTCGGTGTAGATGCGGTGTCGTGACGGCGCGATCTCGCCGCGCTCGAGCGCAGCGAGCACGCCGCAGCCGGGCTCGTGCAGGTGGGTGCAGTTGTAGAAGCGGCACGCGGTCGCGTGTGCCGCAATGTCGGGCATGAGCGCTGCAAGCCTGCTGGCATCGATGTGGCGCAGGCCGAATTCCTGGAATCCGGGCGAGTCGATCAGCGCGCTCGTCCGCTCGTCGTCGATCCAGTGCCACTCGGTCGCGGTCGTCGTGTGGCGCCCGGTCTTCAGTGCCTTCGAGATCTCGGCAGTCTGCGCGCGCGCGCCCGGAACCATCAGATTGACGAGGGTGCTCTTTCCCGCGCCGCTCGGGCCGAGGACGAGCGTCGCGCGGTCCGCGAGCAGCGGCGCGAGGCGCGAGCGCGCGTCTGCGCGTTCGGGCTTCAACGCGACCTCGACGATCTCGGTGCCCATCGCCGCGTACGGCGCGAGCCGGTCGCGCGCCGCCGCGAACGCCGGCAGATCGCGCTTGTTGAGGACGACGCGCGCCGGCACGCCCGCGTCGGCGGCGGCGATCAGCGCCCGTGCGAGCTGCGACTCACTGAACGTCGGCTCGGCGGCGACGACGACGAGGAGCTGGTCGATGTTGGCGGCGAACGCCTTCGTCTTCCACTCGTCCTGCCGGTACAGCAGGTTCGTGCGAGCGACGATGTCCTCGACGACGCCCTCGTCGCCCGAGCGCTGCCAGCGGACCCGGTCGCCGACGACGGCATCGCTGCGCTTGCCGCGGACGTGGCAGAGGATGCGCGCGCCGGCGCCGTCCTCGACGACGACGTGGCGGCCGTGCGCGGAGACGATCAGCCCGTGCGGATGCTCAGCCGAGGAAGGCGACGAGGGCATCGGCCTTGGCGGCGCAGATGAAGTCGTTCATCGAGATGCCGCCGGCCGAGTGCGTCGAGAAGCGCACCCGGCAACGGTCGTACTGCACGTGCAGCTCGGGGTGGTGGTCCTCGACGTGGCACTGCCACGCGAGCGCGTCGAC
>DATJIM010000294.1:0-2882 GCA_035493195.1 Caldimonas sp. | reverse complement strand
GCGTGGCCGCTCGCCTTCAGCTTGGCCGCCGCCAGCGCCACTTCCGGCCAGGTCCGCGGCGCCTTCTCGGGGTCGAGGCCGGCGGCCTTGAAGGCGTCCTTGTTGTAATAGAAAACCGTCGTCGAGCTGTTGAACGGCATGCTCAGCATCTGGCCGTTCGGCGCCGTGTAGTAACCGGCGACCGCGGAGATGTAGCTGCTCGGGTCGAACTTCAGCCCCGAGTCCTTCATCACCTTGCCGACCGGCACGATCGCGCCCTTGCTCGCCATCATCGTCGCCGTGCCGACCTCGAAGACCTGGAGGATGTCGGGCTGGTTGCCGGCGCGAAACGCGGCGATGCCGGCGGTCAGCGTCTCGGGATACGTGCCCTTGTAGGTCGCGATGACCTTGTAGTCCTTCTGGCTCTCGTTGTAGCCCTTGGCGATGTCGTTGACCCAGTCGCCGAGCGGCCCGCTCATCGCATGCCACCACTGGATCTCGACCTGCGCGCGCGCGGGCGTCGCGAAGGAAGCCAGGGCGGCGAGAGACAACGAGGCGATGAGCGACTTCGACTGCATGGGAACTCCGTGAGGGCGTGCGACGGGCGGCACATGATCGCCGCCCGGGATGACAGCCGCGTTTATCCCTTGCCGCCGTCGGCGCGGGCAAGCGGGAATACCCGCCGCGCTGCAGCGGTCGCGCGCCGTCGAGGCGGCCGCTTTGCTGCGCTGCGGTAGCATTTCTTCGGGGTGCGAAGGCGGCACCGGGCCGCCACCCCGCGCACCGATGAACGCCCCCTTGCCCGACGACCAGATCGCCGAAGCTGCACAAGCCGCCGGCGCCGCGCCGCGGCTGCGCGAGATTCCCTACAACTACACGTCGTTCTCCGACCGCGAGATCGTCATCCGTCTGCTCGGCGAGCGCGCGTGGGAGGTGCTCGGCATGCTGCGCAACGAGCGCCGCACCGGCCGCTCGGCGCGCATGCTCTACGAAGTGCTCGGCGACATCTGGGTCGTCCAGCGCAACCCGTACCTGCAGGACGACCTGCTCGACAGCCCGCGGCGGCGCGCGCTGCTCATCGAAGCGCTGCACCACCGTCTCGCCGAGGTCGAGAAGCGCCGCACTCCCGACACCGACACCGCGCGCGACGCGATCGTCGGCGAGCTGCTCGAGCTCTCGCGCTCCGCGGTCGAGACCTTCGCGGCGCGCTTTCGCGAGACGTGGGACCTGCGCAAGCGCGCGGTGCGAACGCTCGCCAAGTTCACCGCCAAGGACAACATCCGCTTCGACGGCATGTCGCGCGTCTCGCACGTCACCGACGCGACCGACTGGCGCGTCGAGTACCCGTTCGTCGTCCTCACTCCCGACACCGAGAAGGAGATGGCCGGGCTCGTCGGCGGCTGCATCGAGCTGGGTCTCACCATCATTCCGCGCGGCGGCGGCACCGGCTACACCGGCGGCGCGGTGCCGCTGACATGGGCGAGCGCGGTCATCAACACCGAGAAGCTCGAGGCGATGGGCGAGGTCGAGCACGTCGCGCTGCCCGGAGTCGAAGGCACGGTGCCGACGATCTGGACCGAGGCCGGCGTCGTCACCCAGCGCGTCGCCGAGGCGGCCGAGCGCGCCGGCCACGTCTTCGCGGTCGACCCGACCTCGGCGGAAGCGTCGTGCATCGGCGGCAACATCGCGATGAACGCCGGCGGCAAGAAGGCGGTGCTCTGGGGCACCGCGCTCGACAACCTCGCGTCGTGGCGGATGGTCACTCCCGATGCGAAGTGGCTCGAGGTGACGCGGCTCGATCACAACCTCGGCAAGATCCACGACGCGCCCGTCGTGCGCTTCGAGCTCAACTGGTTCGACGCTTCAGGCCAGAAGCTCGAGCGGACCGAACGGCTCGAGATCCCGGGCGCGACGTTTCGCAAGGAGGGTCTCGGCAAGGACGTCACCGACAAGTTCCTCGCCGGCGTCCCCGGCATCCAGAAGGAAGGTTGCGACGGCCTCATCACCTCGGCGCGCTGGGTCGTCCACAAGATGCCGGCGCACGTGCGCACGGTCTGCCTCGAGTTCTTCGGCGACGCGAAGGACGCGGTGCCGTCGATCGTCGAGATCCGCGACTACCTGTTCGAGCTTGCGCAGAAGTCCGCGCCCGGACAGCGAGTCCTCCTCGCCGGCCTCGAGCACCTCGACGACCGCTACCTGAAGGCGGTGGGATACGCCACCAAGAGCAAGCGCGCGAATTCGAGCGGCGTCGCAGGCGCTGCCGCGCTGCCGAAGATGGCGCTCTTCGGCGACATCGTCGGCGACGACGCCGACGCGGTCGCGCGCGCGACGAGCGAGGTCGTGCGGATCGCCAACGCGCGCTCGGGTGAAGGCTTCGTCGCGGTCAGCGCCGAGGCGCGCAAGAAGTTCTGGCTCGACCGCAAGCGCACGGCGGCGATCAGCAAGCACACCAACGCGTTCAAGATCAACGAGGACGTCGTCATCCCGCTCGACCGCATGGGCGAGTACACCGAAGGGATCGAGCGGATCAACATCGAGCTGAGCCTCGCCAACAAGCTCGCGCTCGTCGAGCGAATCGCGGCGTTCCTGACGAGCGGCAACCTGCCGCTCTGGAAGGGCGACGACGCGAGCGAGATCGCGACCGCCGAGCTGCTCGAGGACCGCGTCCAGCAGGCGCTCGCGCTGCTGCGCGAGGTCGGCGCTCAGTGGCGCGGCTGGCTGGATGGGCTCGACCGGCCGGCGGCCGGCCTCGGCGGCCTCGACCGCGCCGCCGACGGCGACGCCGCCGGGCGCACCGTCTTCCAGCTGCTCCAGGACCACACCTGGCGCGCGTCCTGGAAGGCGCAGATCAAGAAGCCGTTCGAGTCGATCTTCGCCGGCACCGCGCTGAAGCCGATCACCGA
>DATJIM010000293.1:0-47798 GCA_035493195.1 Caldimonas sp. | reverse complement strand
TGCCGATCGCGAACGCGAGCACGGTCTCGACGAGCGTCACTGCGAGGTGCTCGTAGATGTCGTGGTGGGTGACGAACCACGCCCAGATCCGCTCGAAGATCTTGATCGGCTCGCCGAAGAAGAATGCGGCTTGGCGGTCGTTCTCGAAGAAGAAGTTGGGCAGAAGGCCCGGCGCCGTCAGCACGTGCCAGGCGACGAAGACGGCGGCGAGCAGCGCGAGCTGCCAGAGGCGAAGGTGCTTCATGAGGGCGTCGTCAGGCAAGGACTGTAGCGACCCGAATCGTCGGCTGCCCATGCCCGTTCGTCGTGCGGTACGCCGAAGCGTCGGTTCGGCCTGCCGCCGGCCGATGCGTCGTGTAGTGTGTGGCGAATGGCCGAGACGTCGATGGAACGCGGGTCAGCGGCGAGATCGGACCAGCTCCCCTCCCGACGCGGGACCGCGTTCGCCGGCGACGCGTCGGTCGCGCTCTGGCTGGCGACGCTCCTGGCGTTCTCGTTCGGTCTGCAGATCGCCGTCAATCAGATGCCGGTCATCGACCGTGCGGAGCTGCTCCTGGCCTTCGCCAGTTCGACGATCAGCGTGTTCTGCGGGCTTGCACCGGCGATCGCGTTCCTTTTCGTTCTCGAGCGTAGGCTGCCGACCGCCCGCCGCAGACGTTGGCTGGCACTCGCCGGCGGCGTGGTGGCCGCGACGGTACTGGCATCGTCGCTGCAGGTCGCCGCAGCGGCCGCCTTCGGCGACGACGACGGGTTCGACGCGACCGGATGGCGCCTGCTCGTCGGAAATCACGTGACCTGGCTCGTCCTCATCGCCGTCTGGCGCGAAGCGCTCTGGAAGCGCCGCGCGACGCTGGTGGCGCTGCACGAAAGCGAAGTGCGCCGTGTTGCGGTGCAGGCGCGCCTCGCCGAAGCCGAGCTGCAGATGCTGCAGGCGCAGGTCGAACCGCACTTCCTCTTCAACTCGCTCGCCAACGTGCGCCGGCTCGGCCGTCTCGATGCCGCCGCCGGCAAGGCGATGCTGGCCGATCTCCTGCAGTACCTGCAGCAGACGCTGCCGCGCCTGCGCGAAGCCGATTCGACGCTGGCGCGCGAAGCCGAGGTCGCGCGTGCCTACCTCGCGGTCCACAAGATCCGGATGGGCCGGCGCCTCGACGTCGAGTTCGCGATTCCCCCTGATCTCGGCGCGACTCCGGTCCCGCCGATGATGCTGCTGACGCTGATCGAGAACGCTCTCAAGCACGGCCTGGCGCCGTTGCCCGAAGGCGGCAGCATTCGCGTCGCCGCCGAGGACGACGGCGGCGCAGCCGTGCGCCTCAGCGTCGCCGATACCGGCCGCGGCATCGTGCCGGGCCGCGGCGGCGGCACGGGCCTGGCGAACGTCCGCGCGCGGCTGCGCACGCTGCACGGTCCGAAGGCTTCGCTCCTCCTGGAGTCCAACGTCCCGCACGGCGTGATCGCGAGCATCCTCCTGCCACGCGCATGAACGTTCCCTTCCTTCAGGGTATTTCCGGAACGCACCGCCGCCTGGCACCGCTGCTCGAGGCGTTGCACGGACTCGGGCGCAGACATCTCGTGGCCGTGCTCGTCGTTGCCCTGCTCCACGCGCTGCTGAACGGCCATTACCTGTTTTCGGAATACCTGAGAGGGCACAGCCTGCTGCTCAAGGTTCCGGGATCCCTGGTCACCGGGGTCGCGGTCGTCATCGGCTTCGCCGCGGCGGACGCCTACGTACGCCACGGTGCCCGGCCGCTCCTTGCCTATGGCACGGCGGTGTTCGCAACGGCCGTGGCAACGTCGGTCATCAAGTGGTATCTGACTGCGGCGCTCGGCGGCCACAACTGGTTCGATCCGGAAGATCCGGTCGCGGTCCAGCGCACGGAGATGTTCTTCAGCTCGATCCTGCTCATGGTGCAGGCGGGATTCGGCACAGCCGCCTATCTCCAGTGGCGCGAGAGCGAGGCGAGCTCGCGGCTCCTGCGCTCGAGCGAGATGCAGCGCGCGAAGACCGAGCGCCACGTGCGGCAGACGCAGCTTCTCGCGATGCAGGCGCGCGTCGAACCGGAGCTCCTGTTCAGCGGCTTGCAGCGCGTCGGCGAGCTCGCGGGCAGCGGCGCGAACGAACGTGCCGATCAGTTGCTCGACGAGCTGATTGCCCTCTTGCGACTGCTGATGCCGGGCGGCAGCAGCCCCGACGACCGCGATGCCACGACGGTCGAGCACGAGCTCGCAACCGCAGTCGCCTACCTGCGCGTCCACGATGGCTGCGTCGACGCGAGCCGCGCGATCGAGATCGAGATCGCACCGGAGGCTGCGGCGCAGGCGCTTCCGCCGGTGCTGGTGCTTCCGATCGCTCGCACAATCGTGCGCCGCGAGGGTGCGGTGCGCGCACCTCTTCGCATTCACGCGGGCGTCGCCGAAGGCACCCTCCATCTCGTGTTCGCTCGCGCGGACGCCAATGACGCACCGCTGGTCGACAACAGCGACCTGGCCGAGCTGCAGCGTCGCCTCGACCAAGGCTACGGCAGCGGCATGGCGAGCGTGATCGCCACGGATTCCGGCGCGACAGTGACGCTGCACCTGCCGCTTCAACCATGACTCAGACACGACCGAGCGCATTGATTGCAGAAGACGAGCCGCTCCTCGCCGGCGAGATTCGCGACGAGCTGGAACGGGCGTGGCCCGAGCTCGACATCTGCGCCGTCGTCCACGACGGCCACGCCGCGCTCGCGGCGATCGAGCGGCTGCAGCCGCAGGTCCTCTTCCTCGACGTCCAGATGCCGGGCCTGAGCGGGCTCGAGGTCGCCCGGCTGAGCAGCAGCAAGGCGCACGTCGTCTTCGTCACCGCATTCGACCGCTACGCGGTGCAGGCGTTCGAGGAAGGTGCCGTCGACTATCTCGTCAAGCCGCTGCAGCCGGCGCGGCTCGTTCGTGCAGTGCAGCGCCTGAAAGAACGCCTCGGCAGCGCGCCTGCCGACCTGCGCCATCTTCTCGACCGGCTCGCCAAGCCTGCCGAATCCGAAGAGCGCACGCGCTGGATCACGGTCCTGCGCGGCCGCGACATCCGCCTCATCACGATCGAGGACGTCCTCTGCTTCGAGGCCGACAGCAAGTACGTCGCCGTCGTCACCGCCGAGGGGGAATCGCTCATCACGACGCCGCTGAAGGAGCTCTTGCGCGGACTCGATCCGCAGGTGTTTTGGCAGATCCACCGCAGCACGGTGGTCAACGTCAACGCGATCGACTCGGTGCATCGTCTGCCCAACGGCCGCCTCGAAGTGCACTTGAAAGGCGTCGATCGCCGACTGCTCGTCAGCGATCCCTATCTGCACCTGTTCCGACAGATGTAGCGCGAAGCCGCAGCGAGAGGGTGCCGTCCCGATTCGTCGCGCGCGGTTGCCGGTTGGTCGGAGCTCTCGCCGATTCGTCGCCTTGCGGATGCCGACGCGCAGACAACGTCTACGTTCATGCGCGGGGCGTCAGGCGGCTCTGCCATCGTCGTCCATCGCACGCTCACGACGCACGCCAACGAGAACAACGGCGGCTGGCACTACCACCCAGGCTACGTCTACAACGTCGTCAAGTCCGGAACGATCGCGGTCCAGGACGGTTGCGACGCGGAAGCCAGGCTCTACGGTGCAGGCGAGGCGTTCGAACCTCCGAAGGCCGCGTCCACCGCGCCTTCGTTCCCAATGAGCCCGGGAAGGACGCGGGCAAAGAAGACGCCGTCGAGGAGAACATGTTCATCCTGCCCGCGGCTATCGCAACACGGAGGGCAAGCCGATCTGGGCAGGAACGTCCCCGACACGATGGGGCACTGCGGTCCGCCGAGCGCGGTCGACCATTGCCGCAAGGGCGGCTGGCAGAAGTTCGACTTCCCGCAGAAGTTCGCCGGCGAGAACGCGTGCGCAGCCTGGGTCGCCGCCCGACCGCGCATCACCTTGATGCTGCCGATCGATCCGCTCAAGTAGAGAAGAGTCAGACCGCGAGCTGCTGGCGATATCCCGCCAGCACCTCTTCGCGCAGCACCGCCCAGATCGCCTGGTGGAGCTCGACGAAGCGCGGCGTCGAGCGAACCTCGGCGACGTCGCGCGGCCGCGGCAGGTCGATCGCGAACTCGCCGATCGGATGCGATGCCGGCCCGGCGGAAAGACAGACGACGCGGTCGCTGAGCGCGATCGCCTCGTCGAGGTCGTGGGTGATGAAGAGCACCGCCTTCTGCTTCTCGGCCCAGAGCGCCAGCAGCTCGTTTTCCATCAGCTGGCGCGTCTGGATGTCGAGCGCCGAGAACGGCTCGTCCATGAGCAGGATGTCGGGGTCGAGGACGAGCGTCTGCGCGAGGCTGACGCGCTTGCGCATTCCGCCCGAGAGCTGGTGCGGATAGCGATCGGGGAACGCGCCCAGGCCGACGCGCTTGAGCCACTCTTGCGCGCGCGCGGCAGCGTCGCGCGTGCCGCGAAACTCGAGCCCGGCGGCGACGTTGGCGAGCGCCGTGCGCCACGGCATCAGGCTCTCGCTCTGGAACATGTAGCCCGCGCGGCGATTGATTCCGGCGAGGCGTTCGCCGAAGACGTCGACCGTGCCGCTGCTCGGTGCGAGCAGCCCGGCTGCGACGTTGAGCAGCGTGCTTTTGCCGCACCCGGTCGGCCCGACGACGGCGACGAACTCGCCGGCGCCGATCACGAGATCGACGTCGCGCACCGCGGTGTAGCGCTCGCCGGGCCGGTCACGTTGGGCGAACGCGCAGGTGATGCCCGAGAGCGCGAGCGCAACCGGTCGCGATGACGGCGCTGGCGGGGCGAGGGCGGAAGCGGCGACCAAATTTCGTCGGGCTCTGGGGGCGTTCGCGGCGACGGAATGGCGTTCCGTCTCATCGGCAGTGACGAGGCCGGGGACGAAGTCTAACTTTCGTCCGCGGCCGCAAATTGGTCGACAGGAGTTTCGAATGAACGCACTTCGCCTTTTCGCCCTGACCGCCGTCGTCGCCACGCTCGCTGCCCCGATCGCTGCCGCCGCGGCACCCGCCACGAGCGCGTGCACGGCACCTTCGCGCTCGATCGTCGAGCGCAGGATCGAAGAACACGCCGGACGCGGCATGCAGTCGCTGGTCGCCTTCGTGCACCGGACGCAGCCGATCTACCAGCTGACCGTCGAGGACGCGGTCGCCTGGGTCGACAGCGAGCGCGAGCGCCGCGCCGTGTGCCTGCGCGCTTCGGCCGAGCAGCCGGCCGAGTGATCGTCGACCGCGCGCGGGCTCGCCTCGCACGCGACCCGTCGCACAACGCGCGCCGACGGTGCGCGTTGTTCATCAGCCCTTCGGGTACTTCGCGTTCGCGCGCTTGACGTAGTCGTTGGTCCAGATCGCCGCGAGATCGATCTTCGCGTTCGCGATCTCGGGGTCGATGCTCGCGAGCGCGCGCCGCGCCGTCTCGGCCCCAGCCTCGGGGATCATGCCGTCGGGCGACAGCGCTCCCTTGGCGGCGATGAACGCATCGACGTAGACGGCGCGGTCGCCGAGCAGATAGCTCTCGGGCACCGCCTTGATGATGTCGCTCGCGCCGGCGTTCTGGATCCACTTGTCGGCGCGCACGATCGCGTTGGCGAGCGCCTGCGCCGTCTTCGGGTTCTTGTCGAGGAACGTCTGCTGCGTGTAGAGGCAGCCGGCCGGCATCGGGCCGCCGAAGACGCGGTCGGCCTCGGCGACGATGCGGGTGTCGGAGATGATCTTGAGGTCGCCCGAGCGCGCCAGCTGCGTGATCACCGGGTCGAGGTTCGAGATCGCGTCGATCTGCCCCGAGCGCATCGCCGCGACCGCGCCGCTGCCGGCGCCGATGCCGATGATCGCGACGTCGCCCGGCTTCAGCCCCACCTTGGCGAGGACGAAGTTGGCGAGGATGTTGGTCGACGAGCCGGGCGCGGTGACGCCGAGCTTCTTGCCTTTCAGCTCGGCGAGCGACTTGAAGTTCGGCATCGTCTTCGGATTGATGCCGAGGACGATCTGCGGCGCCCGGCCCTGCAGCGCGAACGCGCGCAGCCGCTGGCCCTTGACCTGCATGTTGATCGTGTGCTCGAACGCGCCCGAGACGATGTCGGCGCTGCCGCCGATCATCGCCTGCAGGGCGCGCGAGCCGCCGGCGAAGTCGGCGATCGTGACCTCGAGGCCTTCCTGCTTGTAATAACCCTGCGTCTCGGCGATCGTGAGCGGCAGGTAGTAGAGCAGGTTCTTGCCGCCGACCGCGACCGTGAGCTTGGGCTTCTCGACTGCCTGTGCGGCGGCCAGGCGCGGCCCGGCGATCGCCGCGGCGACGGTCGACAGTATCAGTGTTCGGCGATGCATCGGCGTCCTTCGGAAAGACACTCACTCTAGCAACGCCGGCGGGCGTCGCAAGAGTGGTCTGTCCCGATCTCGCCGGCGCGACCGGCGCCCCGATCAGCCGGCAGCGCTGGCGAGCTGCGGGATCGTGAGCGTGATCGTGCGGTCGATCGTCCCGTCCTTGCCGCGGTCGATCGTGATCGTCGCCGTGCCGACGGCCACCGTCACGCCGATGAGCGTGTCGGGAAGGGTCACCGTCCAGCTTCCCGCGACCGGCGTGCCGTCGGCGCCGTAGGACGCGCTTCCGTTCGTGGCAACGGTGTAGCTGAAGGTGCCGTTCGGCAATGTCGCCGAAAGGGCATGCGTTCCCGAGATGCTGCTCGACTGCAGCACGCCGCCGACGAGCGTTGCCGTGCGCTGGATGTCGAGCGCGCTCACCGTGAAGGTGCTCGAGCGGTTGTTGTAGTGGGTCGCCAGCGTGATGCCGGTCGAGGTGTAGTGCCCGGTGAGGTGGGTGACGCCCTGACCATCGGTGCTGACGCCCAGGTCGCGGCTCGCGGTGCCGTCGAGAGTGGCGTTGCCGCGTGCCGTCGTCAGCTTGAGCTGGGTCGCCGTGAACGTGACCGAGAGGCTGCCGTTGCTCGCATCGCCGCTCGCGGCGAGCACGGTCATCGACAGCGCACCATCGAGCGTGCCGGCGCCGAGCGCACCCTTGCACGCCGCGAAGGCGACGTTGTAGACCTCACCGGCGTCGAGCTTGCCGTTGAGCTGGCTTGCCGGCGTGCCGCCGGTGATCGAGACGGTCGCGGTGCCGCCGCCGATGCAGGCCTGCGTCTTGGCCGCGGCCGGCACGGCGAGCGCGGTGGCGCGCCCGGCGTCGCTCGAAAGTCCGCCGACCGCAGCTGCGGCGACGACGTTTTGCGCGGTCAGGATCGCTGTGTCAGCGGAATCGCCGGCATCGCTCGCCATCAGAACGGCATTGGCGGCATCGGCGGTCGCGGTGCTGTCGTCGAGCGACGCGCCGGTGCCGTCGCCGCCGCCGCCGCAACCGGCGAGGCACGCGGCGAGCGTGCACGTGACCAGCGCGGCGGAGCGATGCGACATACGAGTCAGGTGGCGGTGCATGGTCCTCTCCTCACGACGAAAGTCGCTTTTACGTCGTTCATTGTTTCCACGGCGATGTCAAGGCCATGTGAACGAAGGCGTCGAGGATGTGAAGTCGACGGCCACGTGGTGACGAGCGGTACGGCCCGCCGGGCCGACTCGTAGAATCGCCCGCGTGAAAGCGATCGGGCCGTCCTCTCTCGGCGCGGCCTTCGTCGGCATCGCGCCGACGCTCGCGGCCCGGCTGGCAGGTGCGCTGATCGCCTCCGCCATCGTCTGCATCGTCGTTCCCGCGGCCGCCGCGCCCCGTCCCGAGCCCGCGCCGCCCCCGGCGCCGAGCGAAGCGCAAGGGCCCGCATCGCCTGCCTCGGCAGTGGCGGTGCCGACCGCGCCGGTGTCGCTCTCGGCGCGCAAGATCTACGAGCAGGCGCGCTCGCAGCTGGTTCAGATCCGCACGGTGCTGAAGGGGCGCGCCAGCCAGACGTCGGTCGGTTCGGGCTTCTTCGTCACCCCGCAGGGCCACATCCTCACCAACTTCCACGTCGTCAGCGAGGCGGCGCTCAAGCCCGAGCAGCACGACCTCGTCTACGTCACCGCCGACGGCCGCGAGGCGCCGCTCACGATCCTGCAGCTCGACGTCCTCCACGACCTCGCGCTGCTGCGCGCCGGCGACGCCGCGCCGAGCGCAGCAAGCGGCGCTGGCAAGCGCTTCGACGCGCTCGCGTTCCGACCGGCGAACGAGCCGCTCGCGCAAGGCGAGCGCATCTACTCGCTCGGCAACCCGCTCGACGTCGGCTTCGCGGTGACGCAGGGCACGTACAACGGCCTCGTCAAGCGAAGCTTCTATCCGCAGATCTTCTTCGGCGGCGCGCTTTCGGCGGGGATGAGCGGCGGCCCCGCGCTCGACGAGGAAGGCCACGTCGTCGGCGTCAACGTCGCGCGCCGCATCGACGGCGAGCAGGTCAGCTTTCTCGTTCCCGGCGAGTTCGCGAGCGCGCTGCTCGCGCGCGGCAAGGACGCCGCCCCGCTCGTCGGCTCGGCGTACCCGATCGTCGACGAGCAGCTGCTCAAGCACCAGGCGACGCTCACCGACCGCTTCATCGCGCAGGGCTGGAAGGAGGCGACGCACCCGCGCTACCGCGTCCCGGTGCCGCCCGACGTCTTCATGCGCTGCTGGGGGACGAGCACCGTGTCGCAGACCGGCGGCCTCGACTTCGAGCGCTCCGACTGCGTGATGGACACGCGCATCTTCGTCGGCGACTTCACGACCGGAACGATCAGCCTGCGCCACGAGAGCTACGACGGCACCAAGCTCGGGGCCTTGCGCTTCGCGTCGCGCTACGCGGCGAGCTTTCGCAACGAGTCGTTCGTGCGGCTGTCGTCGCAGCACCAGACCAAGCCGCGCTGCGAGGAGGACTACATCGACCGCGACGGCCTGCCGCTGCGCGCCGTCGTCTGCATGCGCGCGTACAAGAAGCTGCCGCAGCTGTACGACGTCGCCGTCCTCGTCGCGACGCTCGACCAGAGCCAGACCGGCGTGCAGGGCCGCTTCGACGCGCAGGGCGTGAGCTTCGCCAACGCGCAGCGCCTCGCCCGGCACTATCTCGACGCATACCGATGGGTAGCGCCGCACTAGCGCAGATCGAGCCGAGCGCGCTGGCGGCGCCGCCGGCGCCCGCTCTGCTCGAGATCGTCGACCGCGACGGCCTGGTTCGGCAGTCGTGGCGGATCGACCGCTGGCCGGTCACGATCGGCCGCGCGCTCGACAACACGATTGTCCTCAGCGACCCGCACGTCGCCGCCCACCACGCGACGATCGACCTCGTCGCAGCCGGCGACGCGGCGCCGGCGAGGGTCGTCGTCGCCGCGGGCGAAACGAGGAACGGCGTCGTCGTCGGCCGCCGCGATCGCGTCGCCGGCGGCGCGGCGCGCGAGATCGTCGACGACGGCCGCGGCGTCGAGTTGCAGATCGGCCGTGCTCAGCTGCGCCTGCGCCTGCCGAGCGACGCGCTCGCCGCCGAGCAGCCGATGAGCGCCGTCGCCGACACCGACCACCGCTGGCCGCCGACGCTCGGCTTCGCTGTCGCGGTCCTTCTGTTCGTCCTCGCGTCGGTGTGGATCGACACCGACCCCGAGGCCCTCGTGCGCAGCGCCGGCACCGTTGTTCTGTCGACGATCGCCGGCGGCGCGATCTGGTGCGGCCTCTGGGCGCTGCTCTCGAAGACGTTCACGCGACAGAGCCACTTCGGCTGGCACGTCCGCGTCTTCGTCGTCGCCAGCCTGGTGCTGCTCGCGCTCTCGGTCGTCCCGCCGCTCTTCGCGTTCGCGTTCTCGTGGCCGTGGCTGACCGACTTCAGCTTCGTCGCCGTCTACGCGACCGCGGCGGCGGCGATCTACTTCCACCTGCTCGCGGTCGAGCCGTCGCGGCGCAGGCTCATGCGCGGCGTCGCCGCGACCGGCTTCGTCGTCGGCGTCGCGCTCTCGCTCTGGTTCAACGTCCAGCGCACCGGGCGCCTCGGCGAGGAGCTCTACATGAACCACCTCTTCCCGCCGCAGCTGCGCCTCGCCAAGCCGAAGTCGGTCGACCGTTTCATCGATGGGCTCGCGCCGATGCAGGCGATCCTCGACAAGCAGGCGAAGGAGCACGGCAACGGCGAAGGCGACGACGCGCGGGGCGACGATGACGAATGAGCCGGGCGCAGCGATGCGCACCGTGCTCGTCACCGGCGGCAGCCGCGGCATCGGCGCGGCGACGTGCCGCATCGCAGCCGCCGCCGGTTGGGCGGTCGCGGTCAACTACGCGCGCGACCGCGCCGCGGCGGACGCTGTCGTCGCCGCGATCGTCGGCGCCGGTGGCCGCGCGCTCGCGGTTCAAGCCGATGTCGCGAACGACAACGAGGTGCGCGCGATGTTCGCGGCGATCGACGCTTCGCTGCCGCCGCTCGCCGGGCTCGTCAACAACGCCGGCGTCGTCGACCTCGCCGCGCGCGTCGACGCGATCGGGGTCGAGCGGCTGCAGCGCATGTTCGCGATCAACGTCTTCGGCAGCTTCTACTGCGCGCGCGAGGCGGTGCTGCGGATGACGACGCGGCCAGTGGCGGCTGCGCCGGGGGCGCACGCCGGCGGCGCGATCGTCAACGTGTCGTCGGCCGCCGCCAAGCTCGGCGGCCCGGCGCAGTACGTCGACTACGCCGCCGCCAAGGGCGCGATCGAGACGTTCACGATCGGCCTCGCCAAGGAGGTCGCGGGCGAAGGCATCCGCGTCAACGCGGTGCGCCCGGGAATCATCGCGACCGAGATCCATGCCTCGGGGGGCGCTCCCGGCCGCGCGGAGCAGATGGCGCCGCAGCTACCGATGCGCCGCGCCGGCACGGCTGAGGAAGTCGGCGAAGCCATCGTCTGGCTGCTCTCCGATCGCTCCAGCTACACGACGGGCTCGGTCCTGGAAATCACCGGCGGCCGCTAGCGACGCGGTCGACGACAGGTCGTCGATCTTCCTCGGCAAGGCCCCGACGCCGTCGCCGAAGGGGTCGATCACCGGTCGTCCGCCGCGACGGCCGCTGACGGCTCACGTGCGCGCCATCTCGGCAAGCGCATTGAGCAGCGCGGTCGCGGCGCGCTTCTCCGCAGCGCTCGCGATCCCGAGATACGGTTCGAGCGTGAAGCGCGCTTCGGAGTGCACCGAGTCCCACATGCCGCGCGCCGGCACGCGCGCCTTCAGATCGCTGAACTCGGCGATCAGCGCGCCCGACGTGTCGGCGAGTCGCTGCGCAGCGACAGCTTCGAGGACACGCAGCTCGATCAGGCCGACGACCGACCAGAAGTCCGGGCTCTGGCTGGCGGCGCGCGCGAGCGACTCCTGCACCGCTCGCATTCGATCGACCGCGAGCTCGGCCGGTCGCCGCTCGAGGAAGGCGAGCCTGATCTCGGCGCTGATGCCGTTCTTCGCGGGGTAGTAGAGATTGTCGGCGTTGGCCTCGCGCGCCAGGCGCTCGGCGTTGCCGTAGTGCAGCACCATCGCGCGCAACGCCACGAGGCGATCGCCCGCGACCGCTTGCGACTTCGCGCGGCGCCCGCCGCGCGCGCCCGCAGCGGCAGCGTCGGCACGGCTCTCGATCATCACGAGTCGCTTGTACGCCGAGCCGAGCAGCGCCTCGCGCTCGACCGTCGGCTGGATCACGACCAGCTTGCCGAGCCGCGCGATCGCCTCCTCGACGTCGCGGCGCCCTGCGGTCGGGTCCGGATTCGACTCGCCGCGGCGCGCGAGCTGGTTGCCGAGCTCCTCGGCGGCCTTGAACGACGCGCTGCCATCGTCCGCGTGGACCGCGGTGCGGTACCAGTCGATCGCCTTGTCGACGTCGCGCGCGTCTGCATAGGCGAGCCCGAACGCCTCGGCGACCGCGCCCATCCTGCCCCAGAGCGCGGCGAACTTCTCCTCGAGGAAGCGGATCTTGTCGCGCTGCGCCTGGGCGAGGATCTTCTGCCTGGCCGGATCGATGTCGCCGCCGAAACGCAGCGTGATCGAGATCGTCTCGAGCGCGAGCGTCAGCGCCGGTGGCGACGAGACGCCGGCGAACTCGTCGCTCGGCGATGCGCTCTGCCGCTGTGCATCGCCGACGTCGCGTTGCCACGTCCAGCCCGGATCGCCGTAGCACTGGTACGCCGACCACGTGTTGCCGCCGTCGCCGCCACGCCATGCCGCAGTGCGCGCCGCCGCAACGGCGTCGATGAAGCGGCTGCCCGAGAGGAGCGCGTCGTAGAACGTCGTCGCGAACAGCTCGGCCGGCTTGTCCTCGACCGCCCAGCCCGCGGCGATGACGCAGCGCACGCCGACCTCGATCAGCGCCTCGGCGATCGTGGCCGCGAACTCGGCGCGGTCGTACGGCGCGAGCACCGTCTTGGCGTCGAGCGCGCCGAGATGGCAGCAGTTGAGGAAGACGAGCTCGGGGACGACGCGCATCGCCTTCACTTCCGCGGCGCCGAGATAGGTGCCGCCGGACAGGACGACGCCGCCGTCGGCGCCAGGCGCGCCGTGCCCGGCGACGTGGACGATGCGGTACGGCCGCTCGAAGAGCGCGTTGATGATGTTGCGCGCGTCGTCGTTGCCGCTGGTCAGCGCGCGCACTCGCGCCGCGTCGACGCCGGCAGGACCCGACGTCAGCCGGGTCGCGACCGCGATCGCTTCCGCGCGCGCTCCGGGCAGCGGCGGATACATCGACTCGTCGACCATCGGCTCACCGATGACGAGGATGCTGCCGTCGGCGCTCGCGTCCGAGACCTGCGAGCGGAACTCCTTCGTGCGCAGCTTGCGCAGCAGCTTGCTGCGGATCGCCCACGGCCGCGGGTCGCTTCCCGAGAGCTCGGCCGACGACGTGTCGAGCACCTCCCACGGCAGCGCCGCGGTCGCGCGCTCGAGCTCGATCACCATCTCGCTCGTGCCGCCGAGGAAAGGCTCCATCTCGACCGGCACGAGCAGGTCGAACAGCGTGCTGCCGATCTGGCCATCGCGGTTGGCGCTGTTCGACGCCTTGGCGACGAGCTCCTTGACGAGCGTCGTCTGCGTCTGCTGTGCACGCACCTCGGTGCGCGCGCGCTTGGTGTCGAGCGTGTAGGTGATCGTCGGCGCACCGCCGTCGTCGGGCTTGCCGAGCGTCGCACTGATGAAGTCGTACGACGCGCCGCGGTAGCTCGAGTCGAGCGATCGGCGCAGGGCACCGGCGCCCGACTGCACGAAGCCGACGACCTTGAGCTGGCTCGGCGCCGCCGTCGCCTGCACCTGGAGCGAGCGCCACGCCTCGCTCGCGCGATCGAGATAGAACTCGACGAGGATCAGCCGCCCGACCTGCGGCCAGCCGCTGTCGTGCAGCTTCTGGTTGGCCTCCCACGTCCCCTGCGCGACGAGACGCGCCGCGCTGCCGGCGCTGATGCCCGTGCCGCCGCTGCCGATCAGCGTCGCCGCGACCTCGAACTCGGCCGGCACGCCGCTCTCCTTCTCGGCGAGCCGCTGCGCGTACGCGATCACCGCCTGACGCACGGTGTAGACGAGGTCGACCGCGCGCAGCTTTCCTTCTTCGCCGAGCCCGGCGACGATGACCGCGAGTGGACGTGCCATCGCGAGCACGTTGTTCGGGTCCTTGCGGACGTTGCCGAAGATCTGGTGCGTGCCGATCGCCTCGGGATAGAGGCCCGCGGCGAGAGAGCGGCTCATCGCACGGCTGACCAGACGGTCGACGACCGCCTCGGTGCCGGTGAGCGCGAGCGAGCGGTAGTGGCCGACGACGAGGGGCTGGTGGACGAACTTCAAGTCTGCGTTGAGCACCGAGACGTGCAACGCGCGGCCCGCGCTCGCGCTGCGCGCCGGCTCGCTCGGAGCGCGCATGCCGGCGCCGAGAACGTCGGCCGGCGTCGACGGCGGCGTCGACGGCTGGACGCCGCGCGAAGGCCGGCTGCGCGCGCCCGCCGTCGCCGCTGCGGGCGCCGAGCGCAGCGCCGTCACGCTCGTCGGATCGAGCGCCTCGAGCAGCGCCGTCTCGCCACTCTCGAGCAGCTCGAGGTAGGCGGGGAACGCTTGCGCGACCGACGGCAGGTCGCCGTGCGCGGCGTCGAACTTCCACGTCCGCACGCCGGGCAGGACGGCGCTCGTGAGCGGCACGCGACCGTCGCCGCCGCCGACCGCCTCGGTGTATTCGAGGCCGCTCTCGGCCATCACGATGCCGCCCGGCGTGAACGGCGCGCGGCCGACGACGAGCAGCGTCTTGCCGTCGCCGGCGAAGGCGCCGGCCTGCGCGTCGAGGCGGCGGCGCAGCGCGACCGCGAGGTCGAGAGTCGGTTGCGGCGGCGCGCTCCAGCCGTAGATCGTCTTCTGCACGCCTTCGAGGTGCCAGAGGCTGCGGTCGAGCAGCCGCTGCAGGTCTTCCGCAGCGAGCCGTTGCCACGTCTCGCTGCGATCGAGCCCGAACGTCTTGTCGAGCAACGCCGCCTGCAGTTGCAGGAAGCCCGGCATCCCCGCCATGACCTCGCGCGCGCCGATATTGTCGAACAGCGATCCGAACGCGGCGAGTGCGTTGCCGAAGGTGTCGTCGCCGGACAGCGTCTGCATCGGCGACCACGAGCCGCCGTTCGGCGTGCCGAGCATGAGAAAGCGCGCGCCGTCGCGCGCCATCATGCGCGTCCACGTTTCGGGCTTCTCGAGCGCCATCGTGCGCGCGACGAGGCCGCCCATCGAGTGGGCGACGATGCGCACCGGCTGTTGGCTGCTCGCGCGCGCGGTGAGGGCGATGTCGACTTCGGAGGCGAGCCGGCGCGCTTCGTCCTCGATCGGCCGCCGCCAGTCGTACCCGAACGGAATCACCTCGTGGCTGTCGGCCAGCCGCTCGATCAAGTCGCCGTAGAGATTGCCGATCGGGCCGTCGGGCTCGACGCTCGACGCGGTCGACGGATCCCACGCGAGCGCCTTGAGGTTGTTGACGATGCGAAAGCCGAGCCAGATCCGCTTGCCGTCCTTCTTCAGGTTCGAGCCGACGATCCCGGGGATCACGAACACCGCCGGCCGCTCCCCCGCGCCCGCGCCAGCGGCGCCGCGCGAGCGCGCGACCGCGACGGCGGCGCGC
The DNA here is from genome assembly GCA_035493195.1 of Caldimonas sp. Taxonomy (GTDB): domain Bacteria; phylum Pseudomonadota; class Gammaproteobacteria; order Burkholderiales; family Burkholderiaceae_C; genus Schlegelella_A. The sequence goes on along the minus strand of DATJIM010000293.1, from coordinate 32,774 downwards.
GTTCCGCTCGCGTCCTCGCCGGCCCACGACAGCGGCCCGATCGCCGCGAAGCCCGCAGGCTGGTCGTCGAGCAGCGCGCTCGCGATCGCCTGCACGGTGCGCTCGTTGCTGAAGTAGTTGAAGTGCGAGACCTTGCCGCCCTTGTCGAGCAGGAAGCGGGCGCCGCTGCCGCTCGCGGTCTTGGCGCGCGGCGCGCCGCCGTACATCGAGCGCGTCTGCACGACCAGATCGTTGTCGGTCCAGTAGAACGCGTCGGAGAGAAGCGTCTTGACCCACGAGCCGATCGAGTCGCCTTCCATGTCGCCGGCGATGACGCGCAGCTCGCCGGGGATCGTGTCGGCGGCGTTGTTCAGCCACGCGATGACCGGGCTCTGGGGAGTCATCGCTTCGAGCCCGGGCAGCTCGGCAGGCTCGGAGCGGCGGCGCGCGACCTCGTGCAGAAAGTCGACCACCTCGGCGGCGACCGGAATGCTCGCCAGGCCGAGGCACCACGTGAGGATCGAGAGATACGCGTCGAGCCGCTTCGATGCGAGCAGCGTGCCGCGCGCCGGGCAGCCGACGCGGACGAGGCGCTCGCACCGGATGCCCTTGGCCTTCGCTTCCTTGGCGAGCGCGCGCAGGTCGCTGCGGTGCTGCTGGAAGCCGTCGCCGGCGAAGAGCGCGAGCACGTCCTCGCCGATCGAGTCGCCGCCGGCGCAGGCGCGCGAGACGGCCTCGGCGACGAGGCCGCCACGTGAGTGCGTCACCAGATGGATGCGTGCGCCCACGGGCAATGCGCGCACCAGCGTGAGCGCGTTGCCGATCGGGCTCGTGCCGAGCGTCGGGTGGTCGAGCGCGTAGACGCGGTCGTCGTAGCTCGAGAACAGCTGGCGAACCGTCGCGCTGTGCAACGTCCAGAGCTTGCCGAACGTGCCGACGGTGTCCGAGAACGTGCCGTGCACGAAGACGAGAAGGGGACCGCCGTCGGCGGCGGCGGGCACGATGTCGAGCTTCGCGCCGCTGCCCTTCAGCGACGCGAGCGAATTGGCGTCGAGTCGGTAGACGCCGACATCGACCTGGGCGTCGACCTTCTTCGTGACCGCCGCGGCGGCGAGCTTGGCAGCCGGGTCGAGCGCGTCGCCGGTCAGCACCTGAAAGCCCGTGAGCAGCGCCTGGCCGAGCCAACCGCGCGTCGTCCCGCGCGTCGCCTCCGCTTCGAGCCCGGGCCAGCCGAGCTGCGCGGGAACGAGGATCTCGCTCGGCTTGCCGCGCGTGCCGGCGAGCGCATCGCGCGTCACCGACGCGCTCTGCGCAAGCATCAGGTCGCGCGCCGCGGCGGGGTGCAGGACGAGCGTCGGCCCATTGGCGATCTCGAGGACGACGACGTCGCGGCCGGGCCGCGCGCTGACGCGCACCGGCTCGCCGCCGCCGCGTTCGGTGCCGACCCGCACCGCCGCTTTGAGGGCGCCGCGCGTGCTCGGAGGCGCGGCGTCCTGCGCCTGCCCGGGAACGATGAAGGTGATGTCGTTCGTGCTGCTGCCGCTCGCCATGGACGCTCCCGGGCCGCGATCGCGCGCCGACGAGCCGGCCGGCACGCCCGATCGCGCGCTCGCTCAGACGGTGAAGGGTTCCTGCGCGAGGAACGGCCCGGCCGCGCCGAGCGTGAACAGGTTCGGCGACTGCGTCGCCGGCATGCGCGCGCGAATGCGGGCGTGGAAGTTCGCGTAGTTGCCCTGGAACGTTCCCTGGTTCCAGACCTTGAGCAGCTGCTCGGTGAACGCGCCGTTGTGCTCGCCGTCCATCGAGGTCTGGTTGTCCTGGCAGCCCGAGATCAGGATCACCGCCGGATCGAACTTCTTGACGATCGCCGACAGCCGCCCGCTCTGCGCGACCTGCGCGATCGCTGCGTCGGGATCGACCGGACGCTTGCCCGCGGCCTTGGCGACGTCGAGCTGCAGCTCGTCGTAGAACTTCTGGTGCTCGCGGTAGACGCGCATCGCGACGGCATCGGGCATGAGCTTGGGTCGCTGCGACGGGATCGTCGTCGGCGGAGCCAGCGCTTCGCGCGTCACCGTACCGCTGTGGCAGCTGTCGGAGACGACGAGGATGCGGACGCCGGCGACGAATCGGCTGAGCTCGAAGTAGAGCTCGTCGTCGATCAGCTGGCCGTCGTAGAGGCACCACGTCTCGTCCTTCTTGTCGTCCTCGTCGCCGCTGACGTCCGGAACCTGACCGCCGTGCCCGGAATAGCTGAGAAAGAAGAGATCGCCGCTCTTCAGCTCCTTGGCGGCGCTGCGCATCGTGCCGAGGATGGCGGCGCGCGTCGCCTTCTTCGTCATCAGCACGGTCGGCTGGATCCCCGCCTTCTGCGCGAGGGCGGCCATGTCGCGGGCGTCGAACTCGCACGCCGCGAGCGGGCCGTCCCAGCCCGCGTACGCGGCGGCGCTGACGCCGTTGAGGCCGATGTTCAGCGACAGGCCCTTCGCCTTCGCGGTCGGCAATGCCTTCGTCTTCGTCTTGGTCTTCGTCTTTCCGCTCGCCTTCTTCTTCGCCGCGCTCTTGGCCATGCTCTCTCTCCGTGAAGTTGGTTCGTCGTCTGCGTGCGACGGGGCCGATCATCGTTGGCGCGGGCGGCCGAGGCAAGCGCGCGCCGGCCGGCGATTGCAGCATCCGCACCCACCGCGCGACATCCCTTCGAATGGTGAAAGCGTCAGAGCGCGTGGGTATCGATGCGGATCACGTCGCCGCCGGCGGCGCGCACCGCCTCGACGAGATGGCGCGTGCCGCCCGGGCCGTCGCCGCCGCCGCCGTCCCATAAGCAGATGCAGCACAGCCGCTCGGCGTTCGCGGCGAGCGCTCGCGCGAGCAGCCACAGGTTGCCGCGAACGAACGGGTCGTCGCCGGCAGCGAGCGCGCCGAGCTCGCGCGGCGCTTCGCTGGGCGCGACGGCGAGGCGCGCGACGACGGCGCGATAACGCGCGAGCCAGGCTGCGCCGTCGCTGACGGCCAGGAGAGAGCGGTCGACGAACTCGTCCTCGGCGAGCGGCAACAGGAGCGTGAGCGGCACGCCGCGGGCGAGACACGCCTCGGCGAAGAGGAGGTCCCCGCCCGCCGCTCCCTCGGTGAAGGCGACGTCGTTGGCGCCGGCGTCGATCGACGCGAGCGCGCCGTCGATCGCGCGCGCCGCGGCAGCGACGAGGCGGGACGGGAAGCGCGGCACCGGTCGATCGGGAGCGTCGACCATGTGGCCGGTGAAGACGATCGCCTGGCGCGGCCCTGCCGCGGCATCGCGCGTTGCCGCCGTCATCGCCGCTCGACGACGACCGGAACGATCGCGAGCGCCGAGCGCGCACGCTGCGCCGCTTCGTCGGCCTCGTCGCGGCTGCGGTACGGGCCCGCCTGGACGCGGTACGGCGCGCTCTCGCCGACGATCACGAGCAGCGGCTCGAGCCAGCGTGCGACTGCGTCGCTGCCGAGCTGGCTGCGAAACGTCTCCGCGCCGTCGCGCGCGCGAAACGCGCCGAGCTGGACCCAGAAGCGCCCGGCGTCGACGGCCGCAGGGCTCGCAGCGACGAGCGCGACATCCTGCGTCGGCACCGTTGCGGCCGTCGCTGGCGATGTCGGCTGCAGAACGACAGTCGCCGCTGCGGCGACGACCGGCGCCGGCGCTGCCGGCGTCGCGGCAGTCGACGGCGCCGCGGCGAGCTGCACCGACGGATCGACGTCGCTGCGCGGGGCCCGGTTGCCGCGCCACGCGCCGGTGCGGATGTCGTCGAAGGTGATCCGCTCGAGCTCGACTGGCCCGACTCCGCGCAGGAGGTCGAGCTTGAGTGCCGCGGTGTAGCTGAGGTCGACGATGCGGCCGGAAACGAACGGACCGCGGTCGTTGATGCGAACGATCACCTCGCGGCCGTTCGCCGGGTTGCGGATGCGCGCGTAGCTCGGGATCGGCAGCGTCGGGTGCGCAGCCGTCATCGCGTACATATCGTACGGCTCGCCGCTCGATGTCATCTTGCCGTGGAACTTGCGGCCGTACCACGACGCCAGGCCGCGCTCGCGAAACGGCACGTCGCGGGTTTCGGGAACGTAGGTCTTGCCTTGCACCTGGTACGGCTTGTTGGCGCCGCCCACGCGAACGGCTTCGACGCGCGGCTCGGCGTCGGCACGGCCCGCGAGGTCGGTCGGCGGATTGGCGCCCGGGCCGTCGCGGTCGCCGCCACCGTCGACCGGCGCGCGCTGCGGCGCCCGCGGCCCCGATGCACAGCCGCAGAGGATGGCGACGAGGGTCGCCGCGAGCACGGGACGCAGCGGTCGCGGCAGCGTCGCGACGAGCGAAAAGCGCATGCGCGCGACCTTACCCGAAGCGGCACACGATTTGCCGACGTCTGTCCGGCTTCGGCCACTGCGTCACAACCAAGCCCGCGCCTGCGTCGCCATTCCCGAAGGAGCGCCGCGCGGCCTCTCGACTTGATTGCACAGCAAGAGCAGGCGCACCCGGCGGGCCGTGAGCGGCGAGCGGCGCGGCCCCGCACCCTGAAATCGATCCCGATCGTGGCCGCCGGCAGCGCCGGCATCCGGCCGTGATCGTCGATGCCCACCTCCACTGCAGCGGCGCCGAGCGCGCCGACGACGTCCTGCGCTCGCTCGACGACGCTGGCGTCGACGTGGGCGTGCTGCTCGCGCCGTTCCTGAGCCCCGGCTTCTCGCTCGACGACGCGCAATCGCTCAGGCGCGGCAACGAGCACCTCGCGCGCCTCGTGCGCGGCCACCGCGACCGCCTCGTCGGCTTCGCGGTCGTCGACCCACGCGACCGCGCCGCGCCGCTTCACCTTCGCCACGCGATCGAGACGCTCGGCCTGTCGGGCGCGAAGATGGTGCCGACCGGCTGGTATCCGCACGACGCCGACGTCCAGCCGGTGTTCGCCGAGGCGAGACGCCTCGGCATCCCGCTCCTCTTTCACAGCGGCATCTTCATCGACGGTCGCTCGGGACGCTTCTGCCGGCCGACGTACTTCGAGGCGCTGCGCGACCATCCGGGGCTCAAGGTATGCCTCGCGCATCTCGGCTGGCCGTGGGTCGACGAAGCGATCGCGGTCGGCCTGATCGACCGCATCCTGGGCGTCCCCGCCGATGCCTCGATGTTTCGCTTCGACATCTCGTTCGGCCCACCGCCGCCCTACCGCAAGGAAGCGCTCGGCCGCGCGCTCGAGGTGCTCGGCGCCGAGCTGTTGCAGTTCGGCAGCGACTGCTTCCTGCCGTGCAGCGGCGCCGAGATCGCCGAGCGCATGGGCTGGGTGCACGCCTTGCTCGACGAGCTCGACGTCGCCGCCGATGCGCGCGAGCGCATCTGGGGCGGCACCGCCGCCGCCTGGCTCGGCGGCGCGCTCACCGACGCTTCCTCTCACCTCGCGACGACGCCCGCGGTCGCCGACGCCGGACCACCTCTTCGACTGCGCGACGTCTGCTGCTGACCTTGCCATGAACCACGACTCGGCCGTCCCGGTGACCGCCTCTTCCCGGACCAACATCCTCCAGATCGTCGGCAACGCGATCGTCGGCGGCATGGAGAACTACGTCGTTCGTCTCGTCGAGCGGCTGCCGCGCGATCGCTTCGGCGTCTCGGTGCTGGCGCCGTTCGAAAGCCCGTTCACCGACCAGCTGCGCAACGTCGGCGCCGATGTCTTCATCACGCCGGTGACCGACGAGCCGTCGTGGCAGTCGATCCAGCTCGCGAGCGCGCTGATCCAGTCGCGCTCGATCGACGTCATCCAGTCGCACCTGCCGAACGCGCACGTCCTCGCCGCGCTCGCCGGGCGCCTCAGCGGACGTCCGGTGCTCGCCACCGTGCACGGCCGCGCGTTGACGACGCTCGATCTCGAGGTGCACAAGCTCGCCGGCACGCAGCTCGCGGTCGTCTGCCGGCACAGCTACTTCCAGGCGCTCGGCATCGGCATCGACCCGCGCCACGTCCACTACCTGCCGAACGGCGTCGACACCGAGCGCTTCCGGCCGCAGCGAGTCCGCGACGGCGCGCTGCGGACGAAGTTCGGCATCGCCGCGCAAACGCCGCTGGTCGGCTTCATCGGCAGGCTGTCCACCGAGAAGGGGCCCGACCTCTTCCTGCGCATGGCGCTCTCGGTCCGCGCGCAGGTGCCGAGCGCCGAGTTCGTCCTCGTCGGCGACGGCGCGATGCTGAAGCAGCTGCAGACGTTCGCGAAACGGTTCGGCCTCGCCGACGCAGTGCATTTCGCCGGCAACCAGAGCGACATGCCCGCGGTCCTCAACGAGCTCGACGTCGTCGTCTCGTCGTCGCACTCGGAGGCGATGCCGCTTGCGGTGATGGAAGCGATGGCGAGCGGAGTCCCCGTCGTCGCCTGCAAGGTCGGCGGGATCCCGGACCTCGTCGCCCACGGCGTCACCGGGTGGCTCGTCGACGCTGGCGACGTCGAGACGCTCGCCACCCGCGTCGTCGAGCTGCTCGACGACGACGCGCTGCGCAGCGCCGCGGGCGCCGCGGCGCGCGCGCGCGCGGTCGACCGGATGCGCCTCGACCAGAGCGTCGACGCGACGACGCGGCTGCTGCTGCAGCTCGTCGCGCAACGCGAGCCGGCGCGGCGTTTCGGCACGCTGCACGAAGCGGCGCGGCCGATCCGAACCAACGGCAGCGCGGTCAAGGCCGCCGCCGCAGCGCAGCGCTAGCCGCGCATGCCGAGCGGCCGCTCAGCGGCAGTCGACCCTGCGGAACTCGACGCGACGGTCGAGCGCGTCGCGGGCGTCGTCGGTGCCGAGCCCGACGATGATCTCGCGGGCGCCGACGCCTTCGGCGCTGACGCGCGTCGCGAGCTTGCGGTTCTGCCGCTCGAGGCTCTGCTTGATCACCGACGCGCGCTTCTGCGAAAGCACTTCGTTGGCCTGCGGATCGCCGGTGCGGCTGGTGTGGCCGATGACCTTCACGCACGCGTCGCTCGCCGCGACGTGGCTCGCGACCTCCTGCAGCCAGAGGGTGTACTGCGCTTGCAGGTCGGCCGACTGCATGAGCGTCGTCGTCCCCGGGTTGAAGAAGAGCTTGATCGGCAGCCGTCGGTTGGCGAGGCCGATGTCAATGATCTTGCCGAACGTTTCGCCGGCTTCCTTCCTGCGGCCGCTCTTCCAGCTCGTCGTGTAGATCCCGTTCAGGACGCGAAGATCGTCGGGCGCGGCGAGCGAGCGAGCCTCGCGATAGAGCCGATACGCGTCGGCCATCTTGTTGTCGGTGAACGCGAGCGTCGCTTCGTTGACGAGCGCCGCCGCCGGCAGCCGCTTCAGGTAGAGCGGCGCCACCGGATCGCCCGGATTGCTGCCGTCGCAGCTCTTGATGTAGGCCTCGGCGGTGGCGTCGAGCGCCCACGTCGGCGCCTCGCGAAAGAGCGCGATCGGCTCGGCGTCGACGCTCGCGAGCGTCGCGCGGTCGACGCGCCTGGCGACGATCTTGCTGGTGCGCACATCGATGAGGGCGAGGCAGACCCGAAACGCGTCGGCGTTCTCGTCTCTCGCCGCCTTGCTGTTGATCGGCGTCAGCGTGCCGATCAGGAGCAGCGGCTTGGCCGCCAGCGCGGCGCGCGTCAGCGCCTGCACGTTCCAGGTCGGCACGCGGCGGGTGATGAGTCCGGCGAGCTGGGCGCCCATCTGGACGGTGGCGTTGGTCTGCTGACCGGTGTTGGCGTCGACGAATGGATCGACGACGAGCTCGCGCGCACCGCTGCCGAGCGCCGCCGCCGCGTCCTGCAGCAGCCGATCGCCGGCGCGCGCGACGGCGTCGGTGAACGGCGCAGCGACGAGCGGCGGCGGCGCCGGCCTGGCGACGGGCGCCGGCGCGGGGGCCTGCGGCTGCTCGGCCGAACGCGGCTGCTCGGGAGGCGGTGTCGCGCAGCCGGCGACGAGGACGACGAGAAGCGAGAGACGCGCCAGGGGCGACGAGGCGAGATGCTGCATGTCGATGACGCGCTTCGAAGTCGAGGTGGGATGGAAACTGTAGCGTCGGCGCCGCCGCGCCGACAACGGTGAAGCTCCGCTGAGCACGATGGACTGGCTCGATCTCGTCCAATGGCCGGCGATGGCGGTGACCGTCTGGGCGGCGTGGTTCGTCGCATCGACGCACAAGCGCCGACGCGAGATCGGCTTCTGGGCGTTCCTCGTCAGCAATGGGCTCTGGATCGCCTGGGGCTGGTACACGAGCGCGTGGGCGCTCGTCGTCCTGCAGCTCTGCCTGGCCGCGCTCAACGTGCGTGGCGCCGTCAAGGCCGAGCCGAAGCAAGGCGATTAGGGCGCTGCCTGCGCCGGAGAGCGACGCTTTCCTACGCCGCGCGACAGTCGGTGCCGACACCAACCAGGCGGCGATTGCCCCAGAGTGCCGCAACGGGCAGCCGTTTCGGCGACCGCCCGCGTCCCACTGAAGAGAAAGGTACAGACATGAACAAGGACCAGGTCAAGGGCCGGATGGAAGAGGCCAAGGGCAACGTCAAGGAAAAAACGGGCGAGGCGATGGGCAACCCGAACCTGCGCGACGAGGGCACGGCCGACAAGGCCGCCGGCAAGGTGCAGTCGAAGGTCGGCGACGCCAAGGAAAAGGTCAAGGACGCGATCGACAAGATCTGACTGCAGGGTCGCGCCGACGCGAAACGGCGTCGGCGCGTTCATCGGCGGCAGCGTGGGGCGACCTGCGCTGCCGCCTTCTCGTTTGCGCGCCGAGCCGCGCGCTCAGGCCCACAGCGAGCGCACGCGCGCACCAACGTCGACGGACGCGTGCGGCGGCGGCGAGGCCTCTCCGACCGCGCCGCCGGCGGTCGGCGCGACGTGGTCGAAGAGGCCGTGCAGCGAAGGCGGCAGGAAGCGGCTGACCGCACCATAGACGTGGCGATCGCCGAACGCGGTCTGCTGCGAGACGTAGAAGCGCTGCGGCACGAGCAGATGGAGGTGATGGCGCGCGCGCGTCATCGCGACGTACAGGAGCCGACGCTCCTCCTCGATCTCGACGTCGCTTCCCGTCGCCATGTCCGACGGCACGCAGCCGTCGACGACGCGCAGCAGCGACACTGCGCTCCACTCCTGCCCTTTCGCCGAGTGGATCGTCGACAGGATCAGGTAGTCCTCATCGAGGCCAGGCGATGCGGCGTCGTCGCTCGTCGCCGCCGGTGGATCGAGCGCGAGCTCGGTGAGGAAGCGTTCGCGCGACGGATAGCCGCCGGCGAGACGGACGAGGTGCGCGACGACGTCGGCGCGCGGCGCGGCGTCGTCGTGCAACCGCTCGAGGAGCGGCCGGTACCAGCGTTCGACCGCGACGAGCTCACCCGGCCACGGCGAGCGCGCGGCGCGCAACGCGGCGTAGAGCGCGACGAAGTCGTGCCATGCAGGCGCGAGCGCCGCCGGCACCGCGACATCGCGCAGCCGCTCGACGGGGTCGCCGCCGGCGGCAATCGCCGCCAGCACGCGCTCGGCCGTCGCCGGCCCGATCCCGGGCACGAGCTGCAGTGCGCGCAAGCCGGCGCGCTCGCCGTGCGGGTTGGCGGCGAAACGCAGCACGGCGAGGATGTCCTTGATGTGCGCGGCGTCGAGGAAGCGCAGGCCGCCGTACTTGACGAACGGGATGTCGCGCCGTGCCAGCTCGAGCTCGAGCGCGCTGCTGTGCTGGCTGCTGCGAAAAAGCACCGCCTGGCTCTTCAGAGCGAGGCCCGACTCGCGCAGCGCGAGGACGCGCTCGGCGACCCACGCCGCCTCGGCGGCTTCGTCGTCGACCCAGACGAGCGCCGGGCGCTCACCGGACCGGACGTCGCTCCAGAGCTCCTTGGCGTGGCGCTCGGCGGCGAGCGCGATCACCGCGTTCGACGCCGCGAGGAGCGGCGCCGTCGAACGGTAGTTCTGCTCGAGCGCGAGCACCGTTGCGGGAGGATCGAACTGCGCGGCGAAGTCCAGGATGTTGCGCACCTCGGCGGCACGAAACGAATAGATCGACTGCGCATCGTCGCCGACGACGGTGAGGCCGCGGCCGTCGGGACGGAGCGCGCGCACGATCTCGGCCTGGATGCGGTTGGTGTCCTGGTACTCGTCGACGAGGACGTGGTCGAAGCGCGCGCGGATCGCGGCGCCGGCGGCAGGCGTCGCCATCGCCTCGGCCCACCAGAGCAGGAGGTCGTCGAAGTCGAGCACGCGCTGCTTCTGCTTCTCGTCGACGTATGCGGCGAAGAGCCGGCCGAGCGCTTCGGCGTGCTCGCTGCACCAGGGGAATGCGTCGGCCAGAACGGCGGCGAGCGGCCGGCGCGAATTGACAGTGCGCGAGTAGATCGCGACGCAAGTCGCCTTCTGCGGAAAGCGGCGCGCACCGCTCGCAAGCGCGAGCCGCTGGCGCAGGAGGTGGAGCAGGTCTTCCGAGTCGGTGCGGTCGTCGACGGTGAACGCGGGGTCGAGGCCGACGGCGGCGGCGACGCTGCGCAGCAGCCGCGCGCCGACGCTGTGGAACGTGCCGCACCACGGCAGTCGCGGCGCGCGCTGCAGCGCGGCGAGGCCGAGCGTGTCGTGCAGCGCACCGCCGACGCGGCGCTCCATCTCGAGCGCGGCGCGGCGCGAGAACGTCAGCAGCAACAAGCGGCTCGGGTCGGCGCCGGCGAGGACGAGGCGGGCGACGCGCGCGGCGAGCGTCATCGTCTTGCCCGAGCCGGCACCGGCCACGACGAGGAGCGGCGGCGTCTGCGCTGCCGGCACGCCGCCGTCGATGCCGAAGCCGGCGGCGCGTCGCTGCGCGTTGTTCAGGCGATCGAGGAGCCCGGCAGGGCGAGCAGGCGGCGGCGGGACGGACATCGGGCGGAGCACGCTCGCGGTGGCGGTGCCGGACTGTAAATCCATCCAGCGTCGGGAAGCCCAATCGGCCACGGCGCGGCAGCGGTCGCCGCTTCAGGCCGCCGCCTTCGTGCCGATAGCTACGCATGGGCTCGACTTCGAGAGCGGCGCAGCCGCGCCGCCTGGCTCCGGCCCGCTGACGTGGCTGGCGAATCCGGATTCGCAGCGCTCGCCGGCGGCGAGCTGCCGCTGGTCGAGGTGTCCTCCTCGCCGGTCGTACGCCGCCGCGCCGCGGCGACGCCGGCCGTCGAAGACGACCTCGAGGCGCGCTTCTCGCGCCAGTTCGCCGCCGAGTGGCTCGCGCTCCTGTTCGGCCTCGCCATCGTCGGCGCGCTGATCGCCTGGTCGCTGCTGAAGGCGCACGAAGCGCGCGACGCGACCGAGCGCGACCGCCTGCAGGTGCAGGCGCACGTCGTCGAGGCGAACGTCGGCCAGCAGATCGAAGGCATGAGCCACGCGCTCGCGACGGTCCGCGACGACTACCGAGCGACCCCGGTCGGCATCGTCCCGACCGTGCTGTCGCAGCGCATGAAGGCGCTGAGCGACGCGATCCCCGGGGTTCGCTCGATGGCGCTGCTCGACCGCGAAGGCACCGTCGTCGCGAGCAGCGTCGATTCGCTGCTCGGGCGCGACTTCGCCGACCGCGACTACTTCCGTGCCGCGCGCGACGGCAATCCCGACGCGCTGCACGTCGCTGCGCCGTTGAAAACGCCGCTCGACAACTACACGGTGATCTTTGTCCGCCCGATCCATTCGCAGAGCGGAGTCTTCATCGGCGCCGTCGCGGCCGCGCTCGAGCCCGAGTACTTCCGCGTCCTGCTGCGCTCGATCCTGTACGCGCCCGACATGTGGGTCTCGCTCGGTCACGGCAAGGGCAAGGTGTTCGTGACGATGCCGGAGGACGCGCGCCGCATCGCGGGCGACTCCCAGCCGCTGATCGCAGCGTTCGGACGCGAGCAGGCCGGCGACGACGGCCGCATCGTGGTCGCTCCGATCGACGGGTCCGGCGAAGTGCGGATCACCGCGCTCGGCCGCATCGCACCGCCGCCGCTGCACATGGACCATCCGCTGGTCATCGCGGTCAGCCGCTCGAGCGCCGAGGTCTTCGCGCTCTGGCGTCAGCAGGCGTTCGCGTACCTGACGTTCTTCGCGGTCCTGAGCGCCGGCGCAGCGTTCGGCCTTTACCGGGGCCAGTGGCGGCGCAAGTCGTACGCGCTGCTCGAGGCGAGCGCCGAGCGCGAGCGCAGGAAGAACGCCGAGCAGCTCCAGCTCGCACTCGAAGGCGCCGAGCTCGGCCTCTGGGACTGGGACGTCCGCAACGACCGCTTCACGTCGAACGAGGTCATGCGCGGCCAGCTCGGCTACGCGCCGGGCGAGATCGGCGACAGCGGCGACGCCTGGCGCAGGCTCGTCCACCGCGACGACGCCGAACGGCTGATCTCGGCGATCGAAGCGCATTTCCGGCGCGAAACGCCGGCGTACGAATGCGAGTTCCGTGTCCGCCACAAGGACGGTCACTGGGTCTGGCTGCTGAGCCGCGGCAAGGTCGTCGAGCGCGAGAGCGACGACACGCCGGTGCGGATGGCGGGCACGCACATGGACCTGACGCGGCGGATCCGAACCGAGGCCGAAGTCCAGCGCACCGCCGAGATGCTGCGCCGCACCGGCGAGCTCGCCAACATCGGCGGCTGGGAGCTCGACCTGACGACGATGCAGGTCGAATGGAGCGAGCAGGTCTTTCGCATCCATGAGCTGCCGCCCGGCGCGACGCCGCGCCTCGAGGAGACGATGCAGTTCTACGGCGCGACGGGTCGGCCGGCGCTGCAGGCGGCGATCGAGGCGGCGGCACGCGAAGGCGAACCGTGGGACCTCGAGCTGCCGTTCGTCACCGCGAAGGGCAACGCGCGCTGGCTGCGCGCGCAAGGCGTCGCGGTCTGCGACGAGGGCAAGCCGGTTCGCCTGCTCGGCGCGTTCCAGGACATCACCGAGAAGAAGACCAACGCGCTCGAGCTGCACCGGCTCAACGAGGAGCTGACGCGGCTGTCGACGACCGACCCGCTGACCGAGGTCGGCAACCGGCGACTGTTCGACCAGACGTTGCGCGCGGAGTGGGCGCGCGCGGCGCGGCGCGGCGCGTCGATCGGCCTCCTGATGATCGACGTCGACCACTTCAAGGAATACAACGACCACTACGGCCATCCCGCCGGCGACGCCGTGCTGCGGCAGATCGCGACGATGGTCGGCGAGTCGGTGCGACGCGGTGGCGAGCTCGTCGCGCGCTACGGCGGCGAGGAGTTCGCGCTGCTGCTGCCCGGCGCCGACCTCGCGGCGGCGGTCGCGGTCGCCGAGCGCTGCCGGCAACAGGTGATCGACGCCAAGATCGAGCACCGCGCGTCGACGACGTCGGCGTGGCTCGGCGTCAGCATCGGCGTCGCGAGCCAGGTCGCGAGCCCGGCGGTCGACTGCTCGGCGCTGGTCGAGATCGCCGACGCCGCGCTCTACCGCGCGAAGCGCTGCGGCCGCGGCCGGATCGAGTTCTGACGCCGACCGGGCGCGCCGTTCATCGGCTGCAGCCACCGTTCGTCGGGAGTACGAACGCGTCCTACACGGAACACGGAGGCGCACCGATTCCTGCGCACGCGCGTTGCCTGTCCAATGGCGCAAAGCCTAGGACGCACCATGTCGATGCTCGAAGCCCTCGCCTCCACGCTCGTCGACATGGGCTTCGTCCAGCTCGCGCTTCTGTTTGCAGCCGTCAGCGCGTACGCGGTCGCGATCAACGGTTCGTTCGGTGGCGGATTGCGCAGCGGCGCGGCGAGCGCGGCGTTCGTCTCCGGGATCGGCTTCGCGACGCTCGCGCCATCGTTCATGGGCGGCGCCGTCTTCCTCGCCCTCGCGGTGCTCTCGATCGCCCTCTTCGCTGGCTCGACGTGGCTTGTCGCCGCGATGCTCGGGCTCGGTGGCGAGCGCGGGCCGGTGGCCGTCGCGGTCGAGGACGCGCGCGCTCCAACGCCTGCACCGGCGCTGCAGACCGCGCGCGGCTTTGCTGCCGGAGTGATCCGCTCGCTCTGACGCGGCAGCGCGATCAGCGCGTCGCCAGCACGAGCGCGAGCGCGATCGTTCCCGGCAACGCCTGCACGAACAGGATCTTGCGCGACGCGGTCGCGGCGCCGTAGACGCCGGCGATGATCACGCAGGCGAGGAAGAAGATCGTCACGCCCGTGCCGGCGACGCCCATCGACAGCCCCCAGACGAGGCCGGCGGCGAGGAATCCGTTGTAGAGACCCTGGTTGGCAGCGAGCACCTTCGACGCCGCGGCGTGCTCGGCGGTGTGGCCGAACGTCCTGAGGCCGGTCGGCTTGTCCCAGAGGAACATCTCGAGGACGAGGAAGTACACGTGCAGCAGCGCGACGAGCGCGACGGCGATGTCGGCGGCGAGTCGCATGGTCAGCGCAGCGTCAGGCGCGGGTGCTCGATCTGGCTCATGGCAGGGCTTTCGGAGCGGTCCCGACTTGTAGCGCTTCGGCCGGCGCGCCGACAGCGGTGCTTGCACCGTGGCGCACAATCGACCGATGGACCGTCATCCGGGCGCAGCGCAGACCGCGCAGCGCCGCGCCTTCTACGAAACGATCGACGCGCTCGGCATGACGCCGTTGTGGGAGGTGCTCGGCGCGCTCGTTCCGCCGGCGCCGAAGAGCCCGGTCGCGCCGGCCCACTTCCGCTACGACGCGATCCGGCCGCACGTGATGGCGGCCGGCACGCTGATCACCGCCGAGGAGGCGGAGCGCCGTGTCCTCGTCCTCGAGAACCCGGCGCTGCGCGGCCGCTCGTCGATCACGCAATCGCTCTACGCCGGGCTGCAGTTGATCCTGCCCGGCGAGGTCGCGCCGGCGCATCGCCACACCCAGTCGGCGCTTCGCCTCGTTCTCGACGGCGAAGGCGCGTACACCGCGGTCGACGGCGAGCGCACGACCATGCGCTTCGGCGACTTCATCATCACCCCGTCGTGGACGTACCACGACCACGGCAACGCGGGGCGAGATCCGGTCGTCTGGCTCGACGGCCTCGACATCCCGCTCGTGCGCTTCCTCGACGCCGGCTTCGCCGAGAAGAGCGCGGTCGCATCGCGCAACGCAACGCGGCCCGAAGGCGACGCGCTCTTTCGCTACGGCTACAACATGCTGCCGCTCGACCACGCGCCGCGCGCGTGGGAGCCGTCGCGCGTCTTCGTCTATCCGTTCGCGCGCACGCGCGAGGCGCTCGCCGGCATTGCCCGCGGCGACGCCGATCCGCACGTCGGCTTCAAGCTGCGCTACGTCAATCCGGCGACCGGCCGCTCGCCGATGCCGACGATCGGCCCCTTCGCCCAACGCCTGCCGAAGGGCTTCGCGACGCGGCCGATGCGCAGCAGCGACAGCACCGTCTATGTCTGTCTCGAAGGCGGCGGCCGTGTGACCGTCGACGCCGGCGGCGACGCGGCCGAGGCGACGTACGACTTCGCGCCACGCGACGTCTTCGTCGTGCCGTCGTGGCGCGCGTTCACGCTCGCGGCGCGCGACGACACGACGCTCTTCAGCTTCTCTGACCGACCGGTGCAGGAAGTGCTCGGTCTCTGGCGAGAGGAGCGGATGGAGTGACGGCGCGCGCCGCGGCGCCGGTCATCGTCGCCGGCGGCGGCATCGGCGGTCTCGCCGCCGCGCTCGCCCTCGCGCAGCGCGGCTTTCGCGTCAAGGTCCTCGAGCAGTCGAGCGAGCTGGGCGAGATCGGCGCCGGCGTCCAGCTCGGGCCGAACGCGTTCGCCGCGTTCGATGCGCTCGGCGTCGGCGAGCGGGCGCGCGGCCGCGCGGTCTACATCGATCGTCTCGTGATGATGGACGCGATCGACGAATCGATCGTCGCCGAGGTGCCGACCGGCGAGGCATTCCGTGCCCGCTTCGGCAATCCCTACGCCGTCATCCACCGCGCCGACGTCCATCGCGCGCTCCTCGAAGGGGTCCGAGGGCAAGACGGTGTCGAGCTGCTGACGTCGACGCGCGTCGTCGGCTTCGAGGCGACCGCGGACGGCGTCGTCGTCTGCGACGCGAGCGGCGCGCGCCACGCCGGCGCCGCCCTGGTCGGCTGCGACGGCGTCAAGTCGGCGGTGCGCGCGCAGACCGTCGGCGACGACGTCCGCGTCTCCGGGCACGTCGTCTACCGTGCCGTCGTCGACGTCGCCGACTTCCCGGCCGAGCTGCGGTGGAACGCGGCGGCGGTCTGGGCCGGGCCGAACTGCCACCTCGTCCACTATCCGCTGCGCGGCGGCGAGCAGTACAACGTCGTCGTCACGTTCCACAGCCGCGAGGTCGAGACGTGGAGCGTCAGCGAAGGGAGCCAAGCCGAAGTACTGTCGTACTTCGAAGGCATCGCGCCGCAGCCGCGCCGGCTGCTGCACCTGCCGAAGAGCTGGAAGCGCTGGGCGACCGCCGACCGCGCGCCGATCGCCGACTGGACGCACGGCCGCACGACGCTGCTCGGCGACGCTGCGCATCCGCTGCTGCAGTACCTCGCGCAGGGCGCGTGCATGGCGATCGAAGACGCGGTGACGCTCGGCCGCGCGCTCGCCGCGTGCGAGGACGACCTCGACGCCGGCTTCGCGCTCTACCAGCGCTCGCGCGTTGCGCGCACCGCGCGCGTCGTCCTCATGACGCGCGAGATGGGACGCGTCTACCACGCCCACGGCGTCGAGCGCCTGGTCCGCAACGACCTCTGGAGCGGCCGTTCGCCCGAGCGCTTCTACGACGCGCTCGAATGGCTCTACGGCTGGACCGCCGAGCGCTGCCTCGTGCGGTAGCGCTGGCGCCGACCGCGGCGATGCGGCGAGAATGCGCCGCCACCACTCGAAGGGAGAGCGAGATGGCCGTCGCGCGCGAACGCCCGTACACGCAGTTCAACTTCCTCGTCGACCTCGGGAGCGGAACGACGGAGGGCCCGCAAGCGGGATTTCAGGACGTGAGCGCGATCTCGACCGAGGTCGCGGTCGTCGAGTACCGCAACGGCAACTCCAAGGAGAACAGCCCGATCAAGATCACCGGGCTCAACAAGGCGACCGACGTCACGATGAAGCGCGGGGTGATCGGCGCGCTCGACCTCTACAGCTGGCTGAACGACATTCGCAACGGCAACCAGAACGCGCTGCGCACCGTGACGATCCAGCTGCAGAGCGAGGACCACAGCCAGGTCGTGCAGACGTGGAAGCTGCTGCGCGCGCGCATCGTCAAGTATTCGAGCGGCCCGCTCAACGGCCGCGGCAACGACGTCGCGATGGAGGAGATCGTGCTCGCCTACGAGCGGCTCGAGCTCGAATAGATGGCCGCGGCGAAGAAGGCGGCGGCAGCGCGCGAGCGCCCGCTGCTGAACGCGAACTTCGTCGTCGAGATCGGCGCCGGCAAGGCGGGCGGCTTCGCCGCGGTGGTCTTCGGTGCCTTCACCGCGAAGCCGGGTGCTGCGCTGCCGTCGGTCGGCGCGACGCCAACAGCGCCCCTCGCCGATCGCGTCCTGCTGCGCCGCGGCGCCACCGGTGCGCTCGACCTCTACGCCTGGTGGCGGCAGGCGCGCGACGGTCGCGCACCGCCGCGGCGAACGGTGACCGTCAAGCTTCTCGCCGACGACCACGCGACGGTGCGGATGACCTGGCGGCTTCGCAATGCCCGGCCCGTGAGCCTCGCGTACTCGCCGCTCGATGCCCTCGACGGCTCGGTCTTGATGGAAACGATCGAGCTCGCCTTCGACGACGTCGAGATCGCCGCTGCCTAGAGATCCGCTGATCGCTAGCCGTTGGCGGCGTGCCGCGCCGTCTTGTCGTCGTACATCGCACGGTCGCTTCGCGTCAGCAGCGCCTGCGCGTTCTCGCCGGCCGCGAGACAGACGATGCCGGCGCTGAACTCGAACGCACCGACCGCCCAGCGCGGATCGTGGACGGCGCAGAACGAGCGGATCCGCTCGACGACCGCCCCCGCCTGCGCGCGCGTGCTCGCCGGCAGCAGCAGCGCGAACTCGTCGCCGCCGAGCCTGAACGCGCTGTCGACATGGGCGCGGATCGTCGCGCCGATCGCGACGGCGAGCTGGCGCAGCACCTGGTCGCCGGCGGCGTGGCCGAAGCGGTCGTTGATGCCCTTGAACGCGTCGATGTCGAGATAGACGACGCTGAGCGGGTCGCCCGAGCGGCGCGCACGTGCGCACTCGACCTCGAGCGCCGCTTCGAAGGCGCGCCGGTTGAAGAGCCCGGTGAGCCCGTCCGTGCGTGCGAGCGCCTCGAGCGCTCGCTGATCGCGGCGCACGCGCGCGATCAGCACCGCGATCACGAGACCGCCGCAGACCTCGGTGAGCCAACCGCGCGGCGACGTCGGCAGGCCGCCGTTCTCGATCCAGTCGGTGACGAGCGGGACGGCGACGAGCGCGTACAGCCAGGCGAGCGCGCCGGCCCGACCGCGCAGCGCAGCGACGCGGTCGGGGAGGCGCGGCGACGTCGGCGGAAAGCGGTTCGGTGCGGGCCGCACGGCGCCGATTGTCGGCCGACGCGGTGGCCTCGTCGCGGTCGCTCAGAGTTGCGATCCGAGCAGCGACGCGAGGTGTTCGACGAGCTTTTCGCGCAGCGGCCGCGCCTGCCAGGTCGCGAGATCGA
The DNA here is from genome assembly GCA_035493195.1 of Caldimonas sp. Classification (GTDB taxonomy): domain Bacteria; phylum Pseudomonadota; class Gammaproteobacteria; order Burkholderiales; family Burkholderiaceae_C; genus Schlegelella_A. Next base: position 14,266 of record DATJIM010000293.1, on the reverse strand, counting down.
TGCGCCGGGACTTCGCCAGGTCGGCGTCGAAGATCGCGACCTGCTCGGCGGCGAACGCGCGGTCGTAGATGTTGAGATTGGCCTCGTCGTTGAGGCGGAACGATCGGTCGTCGAAGTTGGTCGACCCGCTCGAGACCATGAACTCGTCGACGATCATCACCTTGCAGTGGTACATCGTCGGCTGGTACTCGTAGATCTCGGCGCCGGCCGCCAGCAGATCGCCCCAGCGCGCCTTCGACGCGCTGCGCACGGTCTCGGTGTCGGTGTGCGCGCCGGGAACGATGATCTGCAGTTTCACGCCGCGCCGCATCGCCTCGACCATCGTCTTCACCGCGAGCTCGTTCGGCACGAAGTACGAGCTCGAGAGGCGGATCGTCCGCTTCGCGGCGGTGATCGCCATCAGGTACATCAGCTCCATGCTCGCGCTGCCGCCGGTCGGCGAGCTGCTGAACACCTGCGCCGGGCCGCCGCCTTGCATGGGCGCGAGCCCGGGGAAGTATTCCGCGCCGGGCAGCACCGCGCCCGATGTCTTGATCCAGTTGTCCATGAAGACGCCCTGCATCTGCGCGACGACCGGGCCCTCGATGCGGAAGTGCGTGTCACGCCAGTGGTCGGGATCCTGCGCGTCGCCGGTCCACTTGTCGGCGATCCCGACGCCGCCGGTGAAGCCGACGGCGCCATCGACGACGAGGAGCTTCCTGTGCGTCCGGTTGTTCAGCCGCCCGAGGTGCGACCAGTGCGGCGGGTGGTACTTCTCGATCTCGACCCCGGCCGATTTCAACTCGTCGATCAGGTTGTCCTCCATCTTCGCCGAGCCGACCCAGTCGAGCAGCACGTGGACGTGGACGCCTGCGCGCGCGCGCTCGGCGAGCGCATCGGCGAACGCCTTGCCGATGTCGCCCGACCAGTAGATGTAGGTCTCGAAGTCGATCGTCTTCTGCGCACCGCGGATCGCCGCGAGCATCGACGGGAAGATGCGGTCGCCGTTAACGAGCACCTGGTAGCGGTTGCCGACGACGACCGGCGGCCCGAGCAGCACGCCCATGACGTGGAGGAACTCGGGGTCCTCGACGCCATAGAGGTGCTCGATCCGCTGCTGGATCTTCTTCTCGCCGCTGCCGGCGTTGACGACGACCAGCGCGACGAGCAGCGTGACGACGATCGCGGCGAGGACGGCCATGACGAGGGTCTTCGTGCCGAAGCGTTCGCGCAGCAGGGCGAACCGGGTGGGCCCGCGCTTACGCGGGCGCATGTTGCACTTTCGACGGCGGGGGCATCGCAAAAAAGCGCCCCGAAGGGCGCTTTGGTCGAAGGACGCGCGGCCTACTTGCCGTCGCGGTCCGAATCGCCGGGGATGGCGCGCTCGACGTTGTCGCTGACGCGGTTCCAGGCGTCCTTGGTCGCCAGCTTGGCGCGGTCCCAGGTCAGCTTCGATTCGCCCTTGGTGCGGTCCCAGTCGCGCGACAGGTCGGACTCGACCTCGTCGAAGCGGCGGCCCGGGTACTTCGAGTACGAATCCCAGCCGTAGCGATACGCGGGACGGTATTCGTCGTACGTCGACCCAGTCGCGTACGGACGGCTCGTGAAGTTGTCGCGCCAGTAGGCGTCCTCGACCGTCGGGTCGATCTGCTCGGCGATGCCCTTGCCCGCCAGGCCGCCGACGACGGCGCCGACCGCGGCGCCGACGACGGTGCCGACCGGCCCTGCGGCCGTGCCGACCGCGGCGCCGGCGGCGCCGCCTGCCACCGCGCCCGCGGCCGTGCCGACCGGGTGCGAGCCCGGAGCGCCGGTCAGCGGATCGCGGTTGGCATCGGTGCCCGTCGTCGTGCCATACGTCTTGGTGTCGTTGTTCATGGACTGCTCCTCGATGTCAGGAATGAAAGAGGGCGCGCCGCGAGGCCGCCCTCGAAGAACGACCGGTCAGCGGACGCGGCCGCGGCGGAACAGGTTGACGATCGCCAGCAGGATCACCGCACCGACGAGCGACACGAGCATCGCGGGCAAGCTGAACGCGTCCTGGTTGATGGTGCCGACGCCGACCAGCGGCGAGATCAGCCAGCCGCCGAGCAGCGCGCCGATGATGCCGACGACGACGTTGAGCACGATCCCTTGCTGCGCGTCGGTGCGCATGATCATGCTCGCCAGCCAGCCGATGATGCCGCCGACGATCAGCCAAATGATGAAGTTCATACCGTTTCCTCGCCTCGTGGGCCCAAGTGGTGGGAGTGAACGTCGGGTGTTCCGACGTTGCTCGCCAATGTAGGCAGCGCCCCGGCGACGCACCATGCCCAAACGCCGCATCGCACACGGGGGTCGCGCCGCACCCCGGCGTCGGATTGCGCCTACGCGCGGGCCCTTGAAAGCGCCGCGTGCGCTCCTATCTCCGGCCGAAGCGGGCGAGCCGCCCGCGCATTCACACGAAAGGAGCGAACAGACATGTACCCGTCCATGTTGAGAACTGCCGGCGACTGGTTCGCCGATTTCGAGCAGCTGCAGGACAGGATCGACGAGCTGCTCACGGGCCGCTCGATGCCGTCGAGCATCCGCGCGGTCGGCCGCGCTGGCGCGTTCCCCGCGCTCAACGTCGGCACCTCGGCCGACGCCCTCGAGGTCTACGCGTTCGCGCCCGGCATCGACCCGAAGTCGATCGACGTCTCGGTCGAGAAGGGCATCCTGGCGGTCGCCGGCGAGCGCACCGCCGCGAACGGCAACCCGGAAGGCGCGAAGGGCGGCGAGCGCAACGTCTACGCGAGCGAGCGCTTCGTGGGCAAGTTCCGCCGCGTCATCGCGCTCCCCGAGGACGCCGAGCCGACGCGCGTCGAGGCGACGTACAGGAACGGCGTGCTGAAGATCGTCGTGCCGAAGCGCGAATCGTCCAAGCCGCGCCAGATCCAGGTCTCGAGCGCAAGCTGACGCCGAGCGCTCACGAACAAGAGGAGCCCACCATGCAACCGCAAGCCAACACCGTCACCGAGTCGTCGCAGTCGACGCAACCGCAAAACCTGCAGCGCAGCAGCCAGCGCACCGGCCCGGCGCTGCTGCCGCCGGTCGACATCTTCGAAGACGCTGGCGGCATCACGCTGCTCGCCGACCTGCCCGGTGTCGCGCGCGAAGACCTCGCGATCGGCGTCGACGGCCGCAACCTGACGATCGAAGCGCCGGTCCAGCTCGGTGAATCGACCACGCTGACGTCGGTCTACGCAGAAGTGCGCGCCAACCACTTCCGCCGCAGCTTCGAGTTGAGCAGCGATCTCGACACCGCGAAGATCGACGCCGGGCTGCGCGACGGCGTGCTGACGCTGCGCATCCCGAAGGCCGAGCAGGCCAAGCCGCGTCGCATCGACGTTCGCGTCGAGTGACGCCGGAGGGGAAGGCGCCTGCGCCTTCCCCGTTTCCGGGCCTATTCCCTGCCGCGCTCGCATCCGCGTTTGCGGCATTGGCAGAGCGGCCCGAGTTGGCGGAAAGTGGAGGCCTCGCCGCTTCCGGCGCGAGCCCTGCGGGTCAGCATGCCGACCGTTCACCGCCAGCTTCACGGCGCCTTCAGCGCCGCCGCGCTCCTCGCCTGCCTCGTCGCCGGTTGCGCGTCGACGCCGCCGCCGGCCCCTCCCGACGACGTCCTCGCCGACGCGCTGTTCGCAGCGCCGCACGAGTCGATCCGGACCGACGACCTGTTCACCGTCAGTCCCGCGATGCGCTCGTTCCTGAAGACCGAGATCGCGCATCAGCTGCGCCGCGACGGTCCGCAGCTCGCCTTGACCAACGCGCTCCAGCACCGCGCTCAGCTCAAGCTCGAATACGACTCGGGGCTCACCAAGACCGCGGCGGCGACGTTCGATTCGCGCAGCGGCAACTGCCTGTCGCTCGTCCTGATGACGGCGGCCTTCGCCAAGGAGCTCGGTCTGCCGGTCAGCTACCAGACCGTCTCGATCCCGGAGACGTGGAGCCGCACCGGAGCGCTCCTCATCGCGAGCGGCCACGTCAACATCACGCTGTCTCGCCGGCTCGTCGACGTCCGCGCCGCGACCGACGTCCCGAAGCTGACGATCGACTTCCTGCCGCCCGAGGAGATCACCGGATTCCGGACCCGCGAGATCGACGAGCGCACGGTCGTCGCGATGTATGCGAACAACCGCGCCGCCGAAGCGCTCGCCGACGGCCGCCTCGACGATGCGTACGCGTGGGCGGCGGCGAGCGTGCGCAAGGACCCGGGCTTCGCGGGCGCGTTCAACACGCTCGGTGTCGTCTACCTGCGCCACGGCGATCTCGGCCAGGCGGCGCGCGTCTTCGAGCGCGTCCTCGCCGCCGACCCGCGCGACACGCGCGCGCTCGCCAACCTGGCGATGGCGTACGAGCGGCTGGGCCGCGACGCCGACGCGCGCGGCGCGCGCACGCGGCTCGCCGCGCTCGAGCCGTACCCGCCGTTCTATTTCTTCGAGCTCGGCATGGCGGCGGTGCAACGCAACGATTGGCGCACTGCCCGCGAGCTCTTCGCGCGCGAGGTCGCGCGCGCCGACACGTACCACGAGTTCCACTTCTGGCTCGGCGTCGCCGACTGGCGACTCGGCGACGAGGCCGCGGCGCGTCGCCATCTCTCGATCGCGATCGACAACAGCCTGACGCGCAACCAGCACGACCTCTACGCCGCCAAGCTGCAGTGGCTGCAGACGCACCGCCAGCAGTAGAGCTTTGCGATCGGCAGCAGCTGCCGTGGACGACGACACCAACACCCGCCAGCAGCGCGGCTGGATGGTCGCCCGGCAGCTCGCGGCGCGCGGCATCCGCGACGCCCGCGTCATCGAGGCGATGGGCCGCATCCCGCGGCACGCCTTCGTCGCCGCGGCGATGCGCGGCGAGGCGTACGAGGATTCGCCGCTGCCGATCGAGGAAGGCCAGACGATCTCGCAGCCGTACATCGTCGCGCTGATGCTCCAGGAAGCGCGGCTCGGCGCCGACGACCGCATGCTCGAAGTCGGCGCCGGCTCGGGCTACGCGAGCGCGGTCGCTGCGCAGCTCGTCGCCCGCGTCGACGCGATCGAGCGCCACCCGCGGCTCGTCGAGCTCGCCCGCGAACGGCTGGCGCGGCTCGGCATCACGAACGTCGCGGTCCACGCAGGTGACGGCAGCGCCGGCTGGCCGAGCGGCGCGCCCTACGACGCGATCGTCGTCGCCGCGGCGGGGCCGCGGGTCCCCGAGGCGCTGCGCGAGCAGCTCGCGATCGGCGGCCGCCTCGTCCTTCCGGTCGCGAGCGGCCCCGGCGTGCAACGGCTCATCCTCGTCGAGCGACGCGGCGACTGCGAGTGGCGAGAAGACGACCTCGGCGGCGTGATGTTCGTCCCGCTCGTCGGCGCGCAGGGCTGGCCCGATCGCGACGACGGTTGAACGAGCGCCGGCGCTGGCGCGTGAATCGGTCACTCGTTCGCAGCGCCGTCCTCACTCGGCGATGCGCCGACACTTTCCTACATTGACGGCACCGACCCCCGTCGGACACCACCTCCGGTGCCACCCAAGTTCCTGGAAAGTCACGATCATGCAAGCCACGCCTCTCTTCCGACTCTCGATCGCCGCCGTCGCCCTCGCCGCGTTCGCTTCCACAGCTCCTGCACAGGCGCAAGAAGCGACCCGCGCCGACATGCGCACCGCCGTCCTCGCAGCGCGCGCGCGTGGCGAGCTCGTCCCCGCCGGCGAAGCGGTGCAGCCGTTCGCACGCATCACGACGGCGAGCGAGCGCTCGCGCGCCGAGGTTCGCGCCGAGGTGCTGCAAGCCCGAGCCGAAGGCGAGCTCGTCCCCGCTGGTGAAGGCATGGCAATGCAGACGACGTGGCCGACGTCGACGCTCGCGCGCGCCGAGGTCAAGGAAGCAGTGCGCATCGCGCGCCAGCGCGGCGAGCTCGTGCCCGCCGGCGAAGGCATCGGCCCGGTCGAGCGTCACGCCCACGCCTATCCGGCGCGCAGCGCTTCGTACGCGGCGAACCGCGCGCGTTGATCGCGGCGCGGCCGGCGGCCGCAGCGAGAGGGCTCCAGACAAACCCCCTGCCCGCCGTCGCGCGGGCTGGGGCAGAGTCGGGAGCCCTTCGTTTTCGAGAGCCGCCGCCATGCCGATCGCCCGCCTGCTCACGTCCTGCGCGCTCGCCTGCGCACTCGCCGCGTCGCCGGCACGCGCGCAGGAAACGACGCTTCGCCTCGTCAGCGCGTTCGCCGAGAACGGCATCTACGTCGTTCATCTGCAGAAGTGGATCCAGCAGTTCAACGCCGAAGGCAAGGGCACGCTGCAGATCAACTTCATCGGCGGGCCGAAGGCGATCCCGACGTTCGAGGTCGGCAACGCCGTGAAGAGCGGCGTCGTCGACATGGCGATGTCGACCGGCGCGTTCTATACCAACGTCATGCCCGAGTCCGACTTCCTGAAGCTGATCCAGGTGCCGGTCGCCGAGCAGCGCAAGAACGGCGCTTTCGCGGCGATCAACGAGCTCTGGCAGCAAAAAGGGAACATGGTCTACCTCGCCCGCATGGTCGAGCACCAGCCGTTCCATCTCTACCTCAACAAGAAGATCGACAAGCCCGACCTGACCGGACTCAAGATCCGCATCACGCCGGTCTATCGCGACTTCTTCGCCGCGCTCGGCGCCAACGTCGTGACGACGCCGCCGGGCGAGGTCTACACCGCGCTCGAGCGCAACGTCGTCGATGGCTACGGTTGGCCGATCGGCGGCATCTTCGACCTCAATTGGCAGGAGAAGACGAAGTACCGCGTCGACCCCGGCTTCTACGACGCCGAGGTCTCGATCATCGTCAACCGCGACGCCTACCAGCGGCTGACGCCCAAGCAGAAGGAGTTCCTCGACAAGCAGGCGCTCGCGCTCGAAGCGATGAACGGTTTCTGGACGCAGTACGCCAGGGACGAGACCGCCCGCCAGGAAAAGGCCGGCATCCAGACGATCCATTTCGACGCCGCCGGTGCGAAGGCCTACGTCGACAAGGCGTACGACGCCGGCTGGGCGAGCGCGATGAAGGCCAACCCCGACTTCGCGAAGAAGCTGAAGACGCTGACAGCGAAGTGAAGCCCGGCGGCGCGGCGGCGCTCGAGGCGCGCTTCGGCGCCCTCATCGAAGGCCTCGCGCTTCTCGCCAGCGCCGCGCTGCTGGCGATGGTCGCGATCATCTGCGCCGACGTGCTGACGCGAAACGTCGCGATCCCCGGGATGCCGCGCGGCGTCGCCTGGAGCAACGAGGTCTCCGAGCTGCTGCTCTATGCGATCACGCTGCTCGCCGCGCCGTGGCTGCTGCGCGAGGGCCGCCACATCCGTGTCGACATCGTGCTGCGCGTGCTGCCGAAGCGGACCGCGTACGCGTGCGAGTGGATCGCCGATGCGCTCGGCCTCGTCTCGTGCCTCTGGACGGTCGTCTATGGCAGCTCCGCGGCGTGGAAGAGCGCGCTGAGCTCCGCGCTCTCGATCAAGACGCTGGTGATGCCCGAGTGGTGGTTCCTCGCGCCGCTGCCGATCTGCTTCGCGCTGCTCGCGATCGAGTTCGTCTTTCGCATGCGCCGGCTCGCCCACGCCGAGGTCGGCCCGCGCGACGACGCGGTGAGCGCCGCATGAGCTGGGTCGGCGCCGCGTGGCTGCTGCTCGGCGGCTCGACGGTGTTGCTCTTCGTCGGCCTGCCGGTCGCGTTCGCGTTCCTCGCGATCAACCTGCTCGGCGCCTGGCTCTGGCTCGGCGGCGACCCTGGCCTCGTGCAGCTCGCCCGCAACAGCGTCAGCTCGGTGATGAGCTTCTCGCTGACGCCGATCCCGCTCTTCGTCCTGATGGGCGAGGTGCTCTTCCACACCGGCCTCGCCGTCAAGGTGATCGACGGCATCGAGCGGCTGATCGCGCAGGTGCCCGGCCGGCTCGCGATCGTCGCCGTCGTCGCCGGCACCGTCTTCTCGGCGATCTCCGGGTCGACGATCGCGACCACTGCAATGCTCGGATCGCTGATGGTGCCGGTGATGCTTTCGCGCGGCTACGACCCGAGGCTCGCGTGCGGGCCGGTGATGGCGATCGGCGCCGTCGACATGCTGATCCCACCGTCGGCACTGACGGTGCTGCTCGGCTCGCTCTCGGGGATCTCGATCTCGAAGCTGCTGATCGGCGGGGTCATCCCCGGTCTCGTTCTCTCGGTCGCGTTCGTCGCCTGGATCATCGTTCGCGTCAAGACCAATCCGGCGCTGGCGCCGAACGTCCCCCTCGAGCGCCATCCCGGCTTCGCGCGCTTCAAGCCGTTCCTGCTCTACGTGCTGCCGCTGGTGTCGATCTTCGCCGTCGTCGTCGGCGCGATGGCCGCCGGCTGGGGGACGCCCACCGAGTCGGCCGCCGTCGGCGCCGCCGCGACGATCGTCTTCGCGCTCGCCTACCGCGCGCTCAGCGTGCGCATCCTGCTGGAGTCGCTCAAGGGCACGGTCGCGATCTCGGCGATGATTCTCTTCATCATCGTCGGCGCGACGACGTTCGCGCAGATCCTCTCGTTCTCGGGCGCGTCGAACGGGCTCTCGCAGACGATCACCAACGCCGGCCTCGCTCCGTGGGCGGTGATCGTCGGCATGATGCTTCTGCTCATCTTCCTCGGCGTCTTCGTCGACCAGGTGAGCATGATGATGATCACGCTGCCGATCTTCATGCCGATCGTGCAGACGCTCGGCGTCGACCTCGTCTGGTTCGGCGTGCTGTTCCTCATCTGCATGCAGATGGGCCTGCTGCTGCCGCCGCACGGCCTGCTGCTGATGACGATGAAGGGCGTCGCGCCGCCTCAGGTGACGATGCTCGACATCTTCCGCGCCGTCGTGCCGTACCTCGCGATGAGCGTGCTCCTGCTCGCGCTGGTCTTCCTCGTGCCCGCGGTCGCGACCTGGCTGCCGGCGTTGATCGGCTGAGGTCGTAGGGTCGTCTCGCCGTCGCGCACGCGGGCGCGGGCGGCGGGTTTGCGGAAGTAGAGGAGGAGGGCCGGCCGTCCAGGCCAAGCCCGGGGGACATGGAGCAAAGCAGGGTGCCCTGCCGTCCCGATCCCGTGCGGCGCCACCAAGAACCGCGAACTCGCCGAGCGCAACCCGCGCGTCGTGACTGCCAGGCGCCGCGGCGCTCAGCGCCGCTGCGGCTGGCGCTTGCGCCAGTGGCCGAACTCGTCCTCGTGGATCTCGATCTCGAGATCGTCGACGCGCATCCGCAACCGATCTTGGACGTCGGCGACGGCGCGGTTGTAGACCGTCGGCGCGATCTCCTCGAGGAAGAAGCCGAGCAGCGCGCCGGCGAAGATGTTGCCGACGCGCTCGTCGCGCTCTTCCTGGAACCAGCGCTCGATCGAGGCGATCGCCTCCTTGCGCGCTTCCTTGTCGAGCTCGATCGCCATGGCGCGACGACCTACAGGCCGGCTTGCGAGACGAACTTCGGATTGAGGTACGGCTCGATCGCCTCGCTGCCGCCTTCGGAGCCGTAGCCAGAATCCTTGACGCCGCCGAACGGAACCTCGGGGATGCCGAGACCGGTGTTGTTGATCGAGATCATCCCGGTCTCGACCGCGTTGGCGATCGCGTTCGCGGTCTTCGCCGACTTCGTCCACGCGTACGCGGCGAGGCCGAACGGCAGCCGGTTCGCTTCCTGCACCGCGTCGTCGAAGCTGCGGAACGGATTGATGATCGCGAGCGGCCCGAACGGCTCCTCGTTCATCGCCTTGGCGTCGTTGGGCAGCTCGGCGACGACGGTCGGCTCCCAGAAGTTGCCCTTGTCGCCGATCGCATGGCCGCCGGCGAGGAGCTTGGCGCCGTGCTTCGAAGCGTCTTCGACGTTGGCCTCCATCGCGCGGGCGCGGCGCGGGTTGGCGAGCGCGCCCATCTTGACGTCCTTCTCGAGGCCGTTGCCGACCTTGAGCGCCTTCGCGTGCGCGGCGAACTGCTCGACGAAGCTCTTGTAGATGCCTTCCTGGACAAGAAAGCGCGTCGGCGAGATGCAGACCTGGCCGGCATTGCGGAACTTGCTCGCCGCCATCACTTTCGCCGCGACCGCGGCGTCGGCGTCGTCGAAAACGATCACCGGCGCGTGGCCGCCGAGTTCCATCGTGACCCGCTTCATGTGCTGGCCGGCGAGCGCAGCGAGCTGCTTGCCGACGACGGTCGAGCCGGTGAACGAGATCTTGCGGATCACCGGATGCGGGATCAGGTACGACGAGATCGCCGCCGGATCACCGTAGACGAGGTTGACCGCACCGGCAGGAACGCCGGCGTCGGCGAAGGCGCGGATCAGCTCGGCAGGCGACCCCGGCGTTTCCTCGGGCGCCTTGACGATGATCGAGCAGCCGGCGGCGAGCGCCGCCGAGAGCTTGCGCACGATCTGGTTGATCGGGAAGTTCCACGGCGTGAACGCGGCGACCGGGCCGACCGGCTCCTTGATGACGAGCTGATAGATCCCTTCGCTGCGCGCCGGAATGACACGGCCATAGGTGCGGCGACCTTCCTCGGCGAACCAGTCGATCGTGTCGGCACCGTTGAGGATCTCACCCTTCGCCTCGGCGACGGTCTTGCCCTGCTCCTGCGTCATGATCTCGGCGACCGTCTGCAGCCGCTCGCGCAGCAGGTCGGCGGCCTTGCGCATCACCTTCGAACGCTCGTATGCCGAGACCTTGCGCCAGGTCTGAAAGCCCTTCTGCGCCGCTTCGAGCGCGCGGTCGAGGTCGGCGCGTTCGGCGAACGCGAACGTGCCGATCGTCTCGCCGGTGGCGGGGTTGACGACCGGATGCGTGCGGCCGGAAGCGGCCGGGGTCCAGGCGCCGTCGATGTAGAGCTGGATGTCGGGGTACATGCGGATCTCTCGCGTTGAGGATGAAGAAGCTGCGCCTGCCGTCAGCCCGGCTGCGGGCCGTCGTAGCCCTCGATGACGACCATGTCGATGGTCGAGATCGGCAGGCGGATCTGGATCGCGGCCTGGTACTCGGGCGAGCGGTAGCAGTCGAGCGCCGCCTGGTACGACGGGAACTCGATGACGATGTTGCGCGATCGGCTCGACCCTTCCGGGTTCTCGAAGCGGCCGCCGCGAACGAGGAAACGACCGCCGTGCTTCGCGATCGGCGCCGCGTTGGCCGCGATGTACGCCTTGTATGCCTCGACGTCGCGGACGTCGCCGCGCGCGACCCAGTAGCCCTTCGCCATCCCGCCTCCTTGCTGCGCCGGCGCTCGCCGGCACCACGAAGGCGGCGATTGTGCCCCTGCTCCGACCGGCTTGCGCCGCAGCGGGGCGACGTCAGGACTTGAGGTCGAACTCGACGTGGACGAAGTCGCCGCGGTACGTCACCTCGGCGAGATAGATGACGCGCCGCTTCGGGCCGGTGAAGACGCGGCGCACGTCGGCAACCGGAGCGTTGACCGCGATCTCGAGCAGGCGCGCGACCTCGACGTCGGCGGTCGAGATCGTCAGCACCTGGCGCGCGGTCGCGATCTTCACGGACGGCATCGCGGTCAGGAGCGGGATCACCGTCTCCTCGCGGAATCGCCGCGGGTGGCGCGCGAAGATCTCGGCGTCGAGATAGATGTCGATCACGCAGTACGGCCGGTCGCCGTTGGCGTGGACGCGGCGCATGTAGACGTACTTCGGCGCCGCGACACCGTCGTCGTCGCGCAGGCGCGGCGTCCGCGACGACTCCTTCTCGTCGATGTTGAGGATCGTCGGCTGCGTGTCGCGGTAGACGTTGGCCAGGTTCTTCAGCGTCGTCTCGACGCGAAGCCAGCGGTCGCTGCGCGGCGCACCGGTGACGAACGTGCCGCGGCCGCGCTGCGGCGAGACGAGCCCGTCCCTGGCGAGCCGGTCGATCGCCTGGCGGACGGTGACGCGAGCAACCTCGAACTCGGCGACGAGCTGCTCGAGGGACGGCAGCTTCTGGCCTTCGCGCCAGACGCCGCGCGCGATGCGCTGACGAAACAGATCGGCGAGCTGGACGTAGAGCGGCAGGTCGGCGTTGGCGAGGATCACGCCGCCGCCCTCCCGCCGGGACGCGCTGCCGCGCCGCTGCCCGCGTCCTCGAGAACGAGCGCTGCACCCTTCTCGCCGATCATGATCGCCGCCGCGTTGGTGTTGGTCGAGACCACGCGCGGCATCACCGATGCGTCGATGACGCGCAGCCGCTCGACGCCGCGCACGCGCAAGCGCTCGTCGACGACCGAGCGCGCGTCGCCGCCCATGCGGCACGTGCCGGCGGGGTGGAACACCGTGCCGCCGCGCGCGCGCGCGAACGCCTCGAGGCCGGTGTCGGTCGTGAGGTCGTTGCCGGGCAGGTATTCCTCGCCGGTGACGAGACGGCGAAACGCCGGCTGCGCGTAGATCTCGCGCAGCATCTTGAGGCCGGCGACGAGCACCTTGGCGTCGAGCGGATCGCTCAGGTAGCCGGCGCGGATCCGCGGCGGCGCGAGCGGATCGGCGCTCGCGATCTCGACGCTGCCGGTCGACTCCGGACGGCATTGCGCGGCCGACGCCGAGAATCCCGAGAAGCGATGCAGCGGATCGCCGGGCTTGTCGACCGAGAGCGGCATGACGTTCAGAAGGACGTCGGCGCGGTCGCCGCGCGCGTGCTCGCTCGCGACGACACCGCCGACCTGGCCGGCACCGACGGTGAGCGGCCCGCGCTGTGCGAACAGCCACTGGGCGCCCATCTGGGCGAGTCGAAGCGGATTGCGGACGTCGTCGTTGAGCGAGCGCTTCTCCTTCAGCTTGACGATCACGCGCGCCTGGTAGTGGTCCTGCAGGTTGCGGCCGACATCGGGCGCGTCGGCGGCGACCGCGATGCCGTGGCGCGCCAGCAGCTCGGGCGGCCCGACTCCCGAGAGCTGGAGCAGCTGCGGCGACTGCAGCGCGCCGGCGGCGAGGATCACCTCGCGGTCGGCGCGCGTGCTCAGCCTTTGACCGTTCACGACGTACTCGACGCCGACCGCGCGGCCGTGCTCGACGACGACGCGGGTGACGTGCGCGGCGGTCGCGACAACGAGGTTCGGCCGCTGTCGCACCGGCGCCAGGAACGCCGTCGCCGCGTCGCAGCGCCAACGGCCTCGCAGCGTCAGCTGGTAGCGGCCGAGGCCGTCGCTGTGCGCGCCGTTGAAATCGGAAGTGAACGGATGCCCGGCCTGGACGCCCGCCGCGAGCCACGCCTCGCAATACGAATGGTCGTTGCGCAGGTCGGAGACGCCGAGCTCGCCGCGTGCGCCGTGCCACTCGTTCTCGCCGCCTTCGTAGCGCTCGGAGCGCTTGAAGAACGGCAGCACCTCGCGGTAGCTCCAGCCGCGCGCGCCGTGCACGTTCGCCCAGTCGTCGAAGTCGGCCGGCTGGCCACGGATGTAGAGCAAGCCGTTGACGACGCTCGAGCCGCCGAGCGCCTTGCCGCGCGGCCACGCGATCGCGCGGCTGCCGGTGCTCGCTTCGGGCTCGAGCGGAAACTGCCAGGTGAAGCGCGGGTCGTAGATCGAGCGGAAGTAGCCGACCGGCAGGCGCAACCAGAAGTGGCGCGCGTCGCGCCCTGCCTCGAGCAGCAGGACGCGGCACGCCGGGTCGGCGGAGAGGCGGTTGGCGAGCACGCAGCCCGCCGAGCCGCCACCGACGACGACGACGTCGAAGCCGTTGTCGAGCGCCACCGCGCCTCTCTTGCCGCGGTCCTCAGGCCTTGACGTTCGAGAGATAGAGCTGCGGATCGAAGTACTTCGACGCCGGCACCGGGTTCTGGATGTTGCCCGCGCCGACGAAGAAGTCGGTCACCTGCTGCAGCCACTTGGTCGCGGTGCCGTCCTGGTAGAGCTTGCGCCACTCGGCCGACGTGTAGTACTTCGAGTACTTCATCGAGTCCTTGAAGTCGGCGAGCGGGACGTCCTTGTACTGCGTCTTCTGCAGCGTCTCGGCGGCGGCGTCGAAGTTGGCGAGCATCGCATCGTTGGTCTCGACCCAGCCGGCGACGAGCGCAACGAGCGTCGCCTTGTTGGCGGCGTTCTCGTAGTAGTCGTTGCGGGCCGCCCAGCCGCCCATGATCGCGGCCTCGGGGAAGAACGCCGAGGCGTCGACGATCTTGCGTGCGCCCGGGACCTTCTGCTTCACCGTCTGGTCGAACGGAACCCAGAGCGCGACCGCGGGGACCGCGCCGGAGACGAACGACGTCACCGCCTCGGCCATCCGCTGGTTGACGATCTGCACGTCCTTGGTCGGATCGAGCGAAGCCTTCCGCAGCGCGCGATCGAGGAAGACGTGCGCGGTCGTCCCGGTCGTCGTCGA
>DATJIM010000292.1:0-7054 GCA_035493195.1 Caldimonas sp. | reverse complement strand
CTTGCTCAACGCGCAGCCGATGGGCTTCTATGCGCCGGCGCAGCTCGTCCGCGACGCGCGCGAGCACGGCGTCGAGGTGCGGCCGGTCGACGTCGCGATCAGCGACTGGGAGAGCACGCTCGAAGACGACCCGCTGCCGCCCAGGCACGGCGCTGCCGTCCGCGCGCTCGGCGAAGGGCTGCGCCAGGCGGTGCGGCTCGGCCTCGACCGCGTCAAAGGCCTCGCCGAGGATGCGGGCAAGCGAATCGTCGAGGCGCGCGCCGCAGCGCGCTTCGCGTCGCCCGAGGACCTCGCGCGCCGCGCTCGCCTCGACGCGCACGCGCTCGCCGCGCTCGCCGACGCCGGCGCGCTCGCGAGCCTCACCGGTCACCGCCACAACGCGGTCTGGGCGGTCGCCGGCATCGACACGCGGCCGACCGAGATGCTGCGCTCGACGCGCGTGCACGAGCCGAAGGTGTCGCTCGCGCCGCCGAGCGAAGGCGAGGAGACGCTCGCCGACTACCGCGCGCTCGGCCTGACGCTCAACAGCCACCCGCTCGCGCTCCTGCGCGAGCATCTCTCGCGCTTCAAGGTCGAGCCCGCGTCGCGCCTGCGCACGTTCCCGAGCGGTCGGCTCGCGCGCGCGAGCGGCCTCGTCACGCACCGGCAGCGTCCCGAGACGGCGAAGGGCACGGTCTTCGTCACGCTCGAGGACGAGACGGGCGCGGTCAACGTCATCGTCTGGCCGCGCGTCGCCGATGCGCAGAGGAAGCCCTTGCTCGGCGCGACGCTGCTCACCGTCTACGGCCAGTGGCAGCGCGAAGGCGAGGGCGACGAGGCGGTGATGCACCTCGTCGCGTCGCGGCTGATCGACCACTCGCCGCTGCTGAAGGGCCTCGTCAGCCGCAGTCGTGACTTTCGGTAACGTTGCTCGGCTCTTGTCGCCTACGCATGCCCGCACGCCGCGAGCGCGCAGAACGCTCCGGCAAAATCGTACGCATGGCACACCAGCCGATCACCGCCGAGCTGCGCCGCTGGATCGTCGCGCAGGCAGCCGCCGGCCATCCGTCCGACATCGTCCTCGACGCGATGAAGGCGAGCGGCTGGGACGAGGCGATCGCGCTCGACGCGCTGGAGACGACGATGCGCGAGCATCTCGCGGGCACCAACGGCGCCGCCGGGCCGCCCGACGACGCCGCCAACGGCAGCCCGGCGCGCCCGATGCCCGGCGACATGCTCGCCGCCGGCCAGCCGACGCTGCACGCCGGCGACCGCCGCGTCCGCGTCGTCATGGCGATGCAGTCGCCGCGCATCGTCGTCGTCGCCGACCTGCTCTCGGCCGAAGAGTGCGGCGAGCTGATCGAGCTCGCGCGCTCGCGGCTGACGCGATCGGAGACCGTCGAGACCTCGACCGGCGGCAGCGCCGTCAACGCGGCGCGGACGAGCGACGGCATGTTCTTCAAGCCCGCCGAGTTCCCGATCTGCGCGCGACTCGAGGAGCGCCTCGCCGCGCTCGTCGGCTGGCCGATCGAGAACGGCGAGGGCCTGCAGGTCCTGCGCTACCGGCCGGGCGCCGAGTACCGCCCGCACTACGACTACTTCGATCCCGCCGAGCCAGGCACGCCGACGATCCTCAAGCGCGGCGGCCAGCGCGTCGCGTCGATCGTCTGCTACCTCAACACGCCCGAAGCGGGCGGTGCGACGGTCTTTCCCGACATCGGTCTCGACGTCGCCCCGGTCCAGGGCAACGCGGTCTTCTTCAGCTACGACCGGCCGCACCCGTCGACGCGGACGCTCCACGGCGGTGCGCCGGTCACGGCCGGCGAGAAGTGGGTCGCGACCAAGTGGCTGCGCGAGGCGAGGTTCGAGTAGCAGCAACGCGAGCGGCGCGGCAAAGCGCCTCGAGAGTGTCAACCGCGGTCGCCTCGGCGGCGTTGTCGTCGCGAGCGTTCGGCTCCCACCTCAAAACTCCAGCCAAGGAAATTCCATGAAGACCCTCCTCGCCGCGATCATCGCCTCGGCCGTCAGCGTCGGCGCATTCGCCCAGGCCGCTTCGGCCCCCGCTGCCACCAAGCCGATGGCGACCGAGTCGTCGTCGACCTCGCACAAGGCGTCGAAGTCGCACAAGTCGACCAAGACCACGCACGCCAAGAAGAGCTCGAAGAAGGCGTCGGCACCGGCCGCCTGAGCGCGGAGTTCGCCAACGAACGAAAGCCCGGCAGCGCCGGGCTTTCTTCTTTTCAGCCGCCGCCGCGGCGCTCAGGCGGGCGCGCGCTGGACGAGGTCGGAAAACGGCAGGCTGCGGGCGACCCGCAGCCGCTTCCTCTCCTCCCACGTTTGCGGACCGGCGATCGGCCAGCGCGAGACCGCCGCCGCGAGGTCGTCGCGCGAGAGCCGCCGATACGCGCGCTCGCCGGCGTCGACGCGCCAGATCCCGAAGCGCAGCCGCCACGGCAGCACCGCGGCGGTTGCCGGCACCCAGTAGACGCACTGGCGCTCGCGCCAGAACGACTGCCGCTCGAAGTTGACCCGGTCGGCGAATCCGGTCAGCGGCTCGAGCAGCGCGTAGCCGTCACTGTCGGCGAGCTCGACGACGCTCTGCACGACGTCGCCGGGCATGTCGCCCTGGCCGCGGTAGACGAGCAGGACGCGGGCGATGCGCTCGCCCGGCAGCCGATCGATCTCGTTGCCGTCGCGGCAGACGACGATCTCGTTCTGTCGCCAAAGGGTTCGCCAGGTGGTCTTCATCAGCGCGCTCTCTTTGGAGGTCTCCGCCAGTCTCCCGAGCCCAGAATAGCCGCGTGCAAGACCCCGGTCTGTGACGATCGGCAAGCGTCGTTACGCCGGGCGGGCCGCCCCCGCGAACGCGCGCCCGGGAGCGACGCCGGCGTCAGTAGACGACGACCGAGCGGATCGACTCGCCGCGCTTCATCAGCTCGAAGCCGCGGTTGATGTCCTCGAGCGCGAGTCGATGGGTGATCAGCTCGTCGATCGCGATTCGCTTGTCCATGTACCAGTCGACGATCCGCGGCACGTCGGTGCGGCCGCGCGCGCCGCCGAACGCGGTGCCGAGCCAGCGCCGGCCGGTGACGAGCTGGAACGGCCGCGTCGAGATCTCGGCGCCTGCCGGCGCGACGCCGATGATGATCGACTGCCCCCATCCCTTGTGGCAGCACTCGAGCGCCTGGCGCATCGTCTCGACGTTGCCGATGCACTCGAAGCTGTAGTCGGCGCCGCCGTCGGTGAGCTGCACGATCGCGTCGACGACGTTGCCGACCTCCTTGGCGTTCACGAAGTCGGTCATGCCGAAGCGGCGTCCCATCGCCTCGCGCGCCGGGTTGACGTCGACGCCGATGATCCGGTTCGCGCCGACCAGCCGCGCGCCCTGGATGACGTTGAGGCCGATGCCGCCGAGGCCGAAGACGACGACGTTCGCTCCCGCCTCGACCTTGGCGGTGAAGAGCACCGCGCCGACTCCGGTCGTGACGCCGCAGCCGATGTAGCACGCGACGTCGAACGGCGCGTCGTCGCGGATCTTCGCGAGCGCGATCTCGGGAACGACGATGTGGTTCGCGAACGTCGACGTGCCCATGTAGTGAAGGATCGGCTTGCCGCCGATCGAGAAACGGCTCGTGCCGTCCGGCATCAGCCCCTTGCCCTGCGTCGCGCGAATCTTCTGGCAGAGGTTCGTCTTCCTCGACAGGCAGAACTTGCACTGACGGCACTCGGGCGTGTAAAGCGGGATGACGTGGTCGCCGGGCGCAAGAGTCGTCACGCCGGCGCCGACCTCGCGGACGATGCCGGCGCCTTCGTGGCCGAGGATCGCGGGGAAGAGCCCTTCGGGATCGGCGCCCGAGAGCGTGAACCAGTCGGTGTGGCAGATGCCGGTCGCCTTGACCTCGACGAGCAGCTCACCGGCGCGCGGCCCTTCGAGGTCGACGGTCTCGATCGTGAGCGGCTCGCCTGCCTTCCAGGCGACCGCTGCCTTCGTCTTCATCCTGTTGGCTCCAGTCTGTGAATGTCGGGAATCGTCAACGGCGACGCCAGCGACTGACGCGCGCCGCCGCGAATCAGCTCGACCGCCTTGGTCGCGATCATGATCGTCGGCGCGTTGGTGTTGCCGCTGACGATCGACGGCATGATCGACGCGTCGACGACGCGCAGCGCGTCGACGCCGCGAACGCGCAGCTCGGCGTCGACGACGTCGAGCGCGCCACCTCCCATGCGGCAGCTGCCGACCGGATGGTAGATCGTGTCGGCGCGGGCGCGGATGAACGCCTCGATCTCTGCGTCGCTCACGGCCTGCGCCGAATCCGCGAGCTCGCGCGCGCCGTGGCCGGCGAGCGCAGGCTGCGCGAGGATGCGCCGCATCTCGCGAAAGCCGCGCACGAGCCGGTCGAGATCGTCGCGTTCGGCGAGGAAGTTGGGGTCGATCGACGGCGCGGCGAGCGGATCGGGGCTCGCCAGCGTGACGCTGCCGCGGCTCTTCGGCCGCAGCAGGCAGACGTGGCACGAGTAGCCGTGGCCGAACACGGTCTGCCTGCCGTGGTCGACGAGCTTGCCGATCACGAAGTGCAGCTGCAGGTCGGGACGGTCGACGTCGGTCGCGCTGCGGATGAAGCCGCCCGCCTCGGCGTAGTTCGTCGTCAGCATTCCCGTGCGGTGGCGGCGCCACTCGAGAATGCCCTGGAACGCGTTCCACGCGCCGGCGAGCGAAAGGCCGAACAGGTCCTTCAGATGCGGCGCGTCGAGCACCTGGACGACGTCGACGTGGTCGTGCAGCGCGCGGCCGACTCCCGGCAGGTCGTGCGCGACCGCGATGCCGAGCGACTGCAGGTGCGTTCCCGGCCCGATCCCCGAGAGCATCAACAGCTGCGGCGACTGCAGCGCGCCGGCGGCGAGCAGCACCTCGCGGCGCGCGCGCAGCGTCCGCGTCTCGGCGCCGATGCGAACTTCGACGCCGACCGCGCGTCTGCCTTCGAGGACCACGCGGGTCGTATGCGCTTCGATGACGACGTGCAGGTTGGCGTGCGAACGCGCCGGCCGCAGGTACGCCTTCGCGGCACTGAAGCGCTCGCCGTTGCGATGCGTCACCTGGTAGAGCCCGAAGCCTTCCTGCGTCGCGCCGTTGAAGTCGGGATTGGCGGCGTGCCCCGCCTCGCGCGCCGCCTCGACGAAGATCGGCCCGAAGCGGTGCGGGCTCTGCAGGTCCATCACGTTGAGCGGGCCGCCGCTGCCGTGGAACGCGTCGGCGCCGCGCTCGTTGTGCTCGGCGCGCTTGAAGAGCGGCAGGACGTCGGCCCAGCCCCAGCCGGAGTTGCCTTCGGCGGCCCACGCGTCGTAGTCCTCGCGCTGGCCGCGGACGTAGATCATCGCGTTCACCGAGCTCGAGCCGCCGAGCACCTTGCCTCTCGGCTGCCAGCCGCGGCGGCCGTCGAGGCCGGCCTGCGGCACGGTGTCGAACGACCAGTTGAACTTGCCCGTGCGCGCGAGCAGCGCGAGCCCGCCGGGGCAGTGGATCAGCGCGCTCTTGTCGGCCGGCCCCGCCTCGACGAGGCACACCTGCTGCGCCGGATCGTCGCTCAGGCCCGCGGCGACGACGCACCCTGCAGAGCCGCCGCCGACGACGATGTAGTCGAACTCGTCCATCGCTTTCACCTCCCGAACGCTTTGCGCGAGCCGTCCTCGAAGACCTCGTCGTCGCGGACTACGGCGCCGCTCGCGTCGAGCTCGCGCTCGCGCGCGACGCGGCCGCGCTCGTCGTAGAAGCGCTCGCCGCGCAAGCGGCCTTCGCCGTCCCAGCTGCGGTGAACGCCGATCGGCTGCGCGCTGCCGCGGCGATCGCTGGCGCCCGCGACGCGCCACTCGCCCTCGAAGGCCTTCTTGCCGTTGTCGTGGTATTCGGTTTCGTGCCGCAGCTGCCTGCCGTCGGCGGCGACCGTGAGCTCGGTCGTCTCCTTGGGCTGGCCGTTGAGGTACCACGTCCGCTCCGACGCGAGCTCGCCGCCGCGCTCGCCGACGCGGAAGCGCCGTTCGCGGACGAGCTTGCCGCTCTCGTGGAACTCCTGCTCGAGCGTCGTCACGCGGCGCGCGCGATCGCCTCCGGTCTGCAGCACCCACTGGACTTCGCGGCGCTTCGTGCCGTCGTCGTAGAACGCGCGATCGACACCCCCGGACCCAGTCGCCTCGTGCTGCTCGCGCACCATGCCGGACTCGCCGAGCTGCTCGCTCTTCCTCGGCTCGCCGCGGTCGTACGAGACGCGCCCCTTCTCGACGCCCTTGCCGTTGTAGAGCGCGACGTTTGACGGGCCGCCCACGTGGCCGCACCAGCGCGCGTCGTCGGCGTCGCCGCCGAGCACGGGCCGCGCCGCACAGCGCAGCTCGTAGAGCTTGCCTTGCTCGGTGAACTCGGCGAACGCGAGCTCGCGGCCTTCGTCGTCGCGAAAGCCGACGCGGCGCAGCTGCCCGCTCGGGTACCAGGTGCGGACGATGCCGACGCCGCGGCCGTCGCGGTACGTCTCCTCGCGAACGAGCACCGCCTTGCCGCCGCCGACCGCGTACTCGCGCGCGAGACCCTCGCGGTTGCCGCGTTCGTTGACGCGGTGCTCGCGCTCGAGCTGGCCGTCGCGGAAATAGCGCACGACGCCGGTGAAGACGCCGTTCTTCAGCTCCTGCTCGCGCACGACCGGGCCGCCTTCGCCGTCGCGGCATCGCATCAGGCCCGACTTGCCTGCCGTCGTGTTGCCGTTCGCGGGATTGACGTGCTGGCCGTTCAGCTCGCAGCTCTCGACCGCGAGCGCGGAGCCGGTTGCGCAGGCCAGCGCGAGAACGAGGAGGCGAGGGCGCATCGCGATGATTGTGCGACGCGTTTGCGGCGCGGTTGCGATGGCGGTGGCGCACGCGGGCGCGGGCGGCGGGTGGCCGATTTCCTCCATGTCCCCCGGGCCTGGCCTGGACGGCCGGCCCTCCTCCTCTACTTACGCAAAGCAGGGTGCCCTGCCGTCCCGATCCCGCACCGAGCGACAGGCGCGATCGCTGTGCAGCTCGGTTCGGGCGCGGGTGGCGGGTGGCCGAT